>CAZRLX010000171.1:0-4881 GCA_964601115.1 uncultured Chthoniobacter sp.
AACCTTCTGATCCGTAGTCAGATGCTCTATCCAATTGAGCTACGGCTGCTTTGAAAACGGACGCGCAATAAAGGGGAAATCCGGATCGGAGTCAATGGAGTTTTTTTAATTTATTCAAATCAAGCAAGCGTGCAGGGGTGGGCTTGTTTCATCGAGGAACGCGGATATGGTTTCTTCCGCTATGATGAAATCCACCAAGTTTGTTCGGGTCGCCATGGTTCCCGTGGCGGCGTCGTTTGTTTTGTCCGGTTGCTCGAATCTCACTCCCGGTGAGAATGCGGCGATCGCTGGTGCGGCGACCGGGTTGGCTGTGGGCTTGCCGCTGGCTTTAACGGGTGTAAATCCGGCGGTGACTATCCCGGTGACCGCAGGCGCGGCTGTTCTTGCCGGTGGCGGGACGTATTTGATCGCCAAAAAACAGGCGAGCGCGCGGCAGCGTCAAGTGGCAGAGGACCGGGCGAGGGAATATGTCGCTCGCACCGGCGAATTCTCGAAGCGTTCGACACGCTATATCGCGGTGCGCACGGAGGACGCCCGCGCCCAAGGCAAGGCGCAGGTCATGATCTACGACATCAATGCCGGTCGGATCGTCAGCGACACGGTCTATGACATGCGCTCGGTGCCGCCTGTGGGCGAGATGGGAGATTTCGACGGTTACCGCGCGCGATACATCGGCACGGGGAGTTGAGGTGCGGGGAACTTGTTGCAAGAGGCGGGTGGTTTTGAGCATTGTTTGAGGCATGAACTCCTCCGCCCGCTCCCGCCGCCTTGCCACTTCCGGTTTCACATTGATCGAGTTGCTTGTGGTGATCTCGATCATCGCGATTCTGGCTTCCCTCGCGTTTCCCGCTGTGAATGGAGCGATCGACTCGGCGCGGAAGGCGCAGGCTAAAAACACGGCGGTTCAAATCGCAGCGGCGGTGACCGGCTACGAAACGGAATACGGCAAGCTGCCGGGTGGGAATGGCACGGTGGATTTGGATTTCGTGAAAATCCTCACGGGTCAGGATAACGACGAAAACCCGCGCAAGATTGTGTTTTTGGAAGCACAGGAATGGAAAAAGGGGAAGGGCGGAACGAATGCCAACGGGTTTTGCGATCCTTGGGATTCGGAAACGCCATATTCCATCGCTCTGGATGACGACTATGACAACGAAATCACGGCAGGAACCAATAGTCAGGCCATTCGAAAAAAAGTGGGTGTTTGGAATATCCCATCCGGTTCAGATTCCGAAAAAAAACGGCGCTATGTCACCTCTTGGGACTGATCCTGTCTTCAGCTGCGGGGCTATTTGACTCCGGTGGCGAGGAGGGTTTGGAAGAAGGGGGATTCGGTTTCGCGCGAGACGATGGAGGTTTCGATTTTGGAGAAGCCTGATTTTTTGAGAAGTCGGTGGAGTTCGATTTCCGAGAAGCCGAGCCAGACGTGGCCGTAGAGTTTGCGGGTTTGTTCCTGGGTGTGGCTGAGCAGGTCGAGGATCATGACGCGGCCGCCGGGCTTGAGGATCCGATGCGCGGCGTCGAGGGCGCGTTGGGGAGTGGATGCGTGGTGGAGGGCCTGGCTGAAAAGGGCGAGGTCCACTGTGCCGCTTGAAATCGGCGGGTCCTCGAGGTCGCCGAGGCGGTATTCGAGGTTTTGGAATCCGTGTTCCTTGGCGAGGCCCGCGCCGAACTCGACCATTTTTTCTGAATTGTCGATGGCGATGACACGCTTTGCTGTGCGGGCCATGAGTTGGGAGAGCGTGCCCTCGCCGGCGCCGAGGTCGGCGATCACCATCGGAGGCAGGAGTCGGAGCAAGGCGTGGGAGAGCGCTTCCCATGAGCGCCCGGGCACGTAGGTGCGGCCGAAGCGGCCGGCGAGCTTGTTGAAATATTCCGCAGCGAGGTCCTTGCGTTTTTTGAGGACAAAGGCGAGGTGCGCCTTGTCGTTGGCGGTTTCCTTGAGTTCGGTGCGCGCCTCCGCGAGCACCGCGAGCGTGGCATCGCCGAGGTCATCGGCGGCGCGGTAGAAGATGTTTTTCCCCACCCGCCGGTCTTCAACGAGCGCCTCGCCCTTGAGTTGGGCCAGTCCGGAGGAAATCCGCGACTGCGCGAGCCCCACGATTTCCTGCAGTTCGGCCACGGTCAGTTCCTCGTCGCTCAGGAGAAGCAGCAATCTCAGACGCACCGGGTCGGAGAGCACGCGCAGCGATTTGAGGATTGACGCCATATCGACATATTAATATATCCGGATACGTAGATACGTAAAGTTCAACCTCAACCAACCATCAACACCCATGTCCCGTAGTTACATCTTTTCCTCCGAGTCGGTCGGCGAAGGCCATCCTGACAAGGTTTGCGACACCATTTCCGATGCGATCCTCGACGCCTGCCTGGCGATCGACAAAACCAGCCGAGTGGCCTGCGAGACGTTTGTCAAAAGCAACACCGTGGTGGTTGGCGGCGAAATCACGATTCCGAAGATCAAGGGCGCCCCGCTGGACAGCGTGATGAATGTCGGCGACATCATCCGCAAAGCGATTCGCGAGATCGGCTATGTGAACGACGACGATGTCTTCCATGCCGACCGTGTGTTCATTTCGAACCTACTCACCAGCCAGAGCCCCGACATCGCACAGGGTGTGGATGCCAAGAAGGCCGATGGAAAAGACACCGCCGAGCAGGGGGCAGGCGATCAGGGCTTGATGTTCGGCTACGCTTGCAACGAGACGCCCGAGTTGATGCCCGCGCCGATCATGTTTGCCCACCGCCTCGGCCGCGAACTCACGGCGATCCGCAAGTCCGGCAAGGTGAAATGGCTGCGCCCCGACGCGAAAAGCCAAGTCTCTGTTTTGTATCAGGACAACAAGCCCGTGCGCGTGACGAACGTCGTCATTTCCACCCAGCACACCGAGGACGTGAAAAACGAGGAGATCCGCCGTTTCATCATCAACAATGTCATCCGCAAGGTCATTCCGAAGGAATTCCTCGATGCCACGACGCAGTTCCTAATCAACCCCACCGGGCGTTTCGTGATTGGCGGCCCGCAGGGAGACTCCGGGTTGACCGGGCGCAAAATCATCGTCGACACCTACGGTGGCATGGGCCGCCACGGCGGTGGTGCCTTCTCCGGCAAGGATCCCACGAAAGTCGACCGCAGCGCCGCCTACATGGGCCGCTATGTGGCGAAGAACGTTGTCGCCGCTGGTCTGGCTGACCGCTGCGAAGTGCAGTTCGCCTACGCGATCGGCCACCCGCACCCCGTCAGCGTCCACATCGACACCTTCGGCACCAACAAGGTCGACGAGGTGAAAATCGAAAAAGCAGTCAAAACCGTCTTCAGCTTCAAACCCGCCGACATCGTCAAACAACTCAACCTCCTGCGTCCCTTCTACAGCAAGACGACCAACTACGGTCACTTTGGTAAAAGCGACAAGGACATCACGTGGGAGCGCACGGACAAAGCCGCGGCGTTGAAAAAGGCGGCGAAATAAAGTTTTCAGTATTCAGGGATCAGTTTTCAGGAATCGCCATGGCATATCGCTCCTTTGAAGATCTCGAGGTTTGGCAACGCGCCTGTCGCCAATGCACGACGACCTACGAGATTTTTGAGGACTGCAAAAAATATTCTCTTAAAGACCAGATCGAGCGCTGCTCGTTGTCGGTTCCTTCGAATATTGCGGAAGGCCATGAGAGAAATAGCGTAGCTGATTTTCAGCGATTCCTGACGATTGCCCTCGGCTCCAATGCAGAATTCCAAACCCAACTCTACATCGCCCGGAAACTGAACCTCATCGAGCAAACCGTATTCCAAAACCTTATCAACGAATCCAAAGAAATATCCGCCATGATTCGCGGCCTTTGGAAAGCCATCGCCCGAACACCAACCACTGAAAACTCCAAACTGAAAACTTAAATACTCATGTCAAAATCCAAAAAATCCACATCCACCGCTGCGGCTGTCCTTGCCGAAGTCGCCGCGACGACCGCCAATCTTGCCAAATATTCCGCGCAGACGCCGAAGGGGTCGGACTATGTTGTGTCCGACATCGCGCTTGCCGAGTGGGGCCGCAAGGAGATCAACGTGGCCGAGCACGAGATGCCCGGCCTCATGGCGGTTCGGAAGAAATACGCGAAGCAGAAACCGTTGAAGGGCGTTCGGGTCACCGGGTCGCTCCACATGACGATCCAGACCGCCGTGCTCATCGAGACGCTCGTTGACCTCGGAGCCGATGTCCGCTGGGCGAGCTGCAATATTTTCTCCACGCAAGACCACGCCGCCGCCGCGATCGCCAAGACCGGCACGCCAGTGTTCGCCTGGAAAGGCGAGACGCTGGAGGAGTATTGGGAACTCACGCTAAAGGCGATCACCTTCCCCGGCAACAACGGGCCCGAGCTTGTGGTCGATGATGGCGGTGACGTGACGATGCTCATCCACAAGGGTGTGGAACTTGAGAAGGGCGACAAATGGGCCTACCAACCCGCCGACAACCACGAGGTGGCCGTCGTCAAAGGACTGTTGCGCCGTGTGGCCAAGGAGCGCCCCGGGTTCTGGACCAAGATCGCAAAGGCCTGGAAGGGTGTTTCCGAGGAGACCACGACCGGTGTGCACCGTCTCTACCAACTCGCCGAGCAAAAGAAGCTCCTCGTGCCCGCGATCAACGTGAACGACTCGGTTACCAAATCAAAATTCGACAACCTCTACGGCTGCCGCGAATCGCTCGCCGACGGCATCAAGCGCGCCACCGACGTCATGCTCGCCGGCAAGGTCGCTGTCGTTTGCGGATACGGCGACGTCGGCAAGGGCAGTGCGCACTCGCTCCGCGCCTACGGCGCCCGCGTGATCGTCACCGAGATCGATCCCATCAACGCGCTGCAGGCCTCGATGGAAGGCTTCGAGGT
>CAZRLX010000172.1:0-4840 GCA_964601115.1 uncultured Chthoniobacter sp.
TTTGCACAAGCCGCACCGGACCTGACCAGCAGGTCCCTCCTGCGAACCGGTTTGGCCTCACGTTCCGCCCAGGAGGGCTCTGCTTGTCAGAGCCGCAATTGCGTGGTTTGCGCAAGCCGCACCGGAAGGCCGGTCGTGATTGGCAAAGCCGGCAAACCGATGGTGCCGTTGGTTCGATTGGTGGCCGGCTCTGGCGGGCGCCGCTTGGGGGCGATGCGTGGTCGGATTCGCCAAGCGCCGGATTTCAATTCCTGGGGCCAAGAGGAGGCCCGTGCCTTGGGGCTTGAGGACTGATGGCCACGGTGTTGGTGAGTTCTGGAACCCTGTGGGAAATTTCGATCAAGGTGGGTCTGGGCAAGTTGGAGTGGCCGGAACGTTTTTTCGAGGAGTTGGCGGAGTTGGGTTACGAAACGCTGGAAATCGAAACTCGGCATTTGTCCGAACACCGGTAGTTGCCTCTCCACCACCGCGACCCTTTCGATCGCCTTCTGGTCCGCCGCTACTTGGCCTCGGGGGATTTTTCCACGCTCTGGAGAACTACCGTTTCGTCGCGATACATGTCGTTGTTGGAGGCTTGGAACTCGGCCTTGAGCTGGACCTTGATTTTCGAGACATCCACGAGATCCCATCCTTCCAGACGGAGTTGCCCGCCCTGGCCTTCGTTGTGGTGGACTCCGACGAGCAAATGCCGGGCGTCGTCCTGCACCTTGCTGGTGGTGGTTTTCGGCTCGTAGTAGAAGGTGCGGAAGCTGCTGGCGCGGGAGTCGGTCGCGAAGAGCTTGGGGTCGAGATAAACGACGGAGCCGTCCTCGAGCACGAGCCGCAAATCGGGATACCCGCTGCGCTGCTCCTCGCCCGCGAAGGTTTTTGGAATGCCGCAGGACCAGCCTTCGACGCCTTCGCACTCGGCCAGGAGTTCGTCTTCGATGAATCGGCTGGCTTCGTTGATTCGTCCCGCGGTGTGGATCGGATGCGAGGGGTCGTTGAGCTTGGCGAGCGTGCGGTCGAGGATCGCGCCGAGTTTTTCAAGCCAGGGTTTGTCGGCCTCGGGATCGACGGGGAGGATTTTTTTTCCGGTGGTGGCGGCGAGGACTTCGGAGAAGGGGATGCCTTTGAGGTCGCGCTCGTCTTGCAACAACCAATCGATGAACTCGGCGGCGTCGGATTTTTTTTCCTGCGCGTGAAGCGCGCCGAGGCCGATGAACAGTGCGACGGCGGCCTTGCGGATCATCAGAACGAGACGCTCATTTGCGCGCCGAGCACAAGGGCGTTGGGGATGTTGCCGGTGCCGCCGGGGTTGATGATCCATTGGAGGTTCGGCTGCACATACGCGAATTTCGTGATCTGGAACCGGTAGCCGGCCTCGAGGGCGATTTCGTAGCTCGGCGAGCCTGCGCCGGTCGCGGCGACGGTGTTCGCATAGTCGTCGCTGAAATTTCCATAGACGAATCCGAGCATGGTGATGTCGCGGTTGCGGGTGGGGACGAGTCCGCGATAGACGATGCCGGCGTTGGCCTGGAAGGGGAGTTTGGAAATGTTCTGCTGCGGCGAGAGGACGAAGGCGCTCCAGAGCGTGAGGCCTTCGTCGCTGCCGGGGGATTCCTGCCAGATCATTTGGTCGGCGTGCCAGTAGAAGCCGTAGGAGTTGTTGGCGGTTTCGGAGGACCCGAACTGCGCGTAGTCCCATGGCGAAAAATACATGCCGAACCAGTAGTGGCCGGGAAGGCCGCGGAGTTCGGTGTCGGGCTCGCGGAAGGTTTTGCCTTCGGAGAGCGACTTACCGTCGATGGCGGATTTGCCGTCGGATTTTTTCTCGGGAGCGGCGACGGGTTTTTTGAAGAACTCGGGGGTCCATCCGACTTGGCCGACCATGGTGACGCCGTCGGAATTGTTCATGCTCCAATCCAGGCCGTGGCCTTCGTAGAGGTCGATGCGGGTGGCCTGGTAGATGCCGGCCATGGCGAACCATTCGGGCGAGGGATCGATGCGGACGCGGGTGCCCCAGACGGCATTCGGGTAGGTGGAGAAGGCCGTGTTGACGGGCAGGGACTGCGGGTTGCCGTCGATGCCGTTGTTCATGTAGAGCCAGTAGAGCGGGGAGGAGGCGAAGTCGTCGCCGGCGGAGAAGCGGCCGAGTTTGATGCCGAGTTTGTCGTCGAGGAGTTTTTGCTCGAGGACGAGCGCGTAGAAGGATGCGGTCTCGCCGCCGTAGACCTGCTGGACGGTGAATTGGTTGCCGATGTTTTGCGCGGAGAGGTTGCGGCCGTTGCGGTCGAGCGCGCTGATCGTGAGTGTGGCGCCGGACCAGCCGATGAGTTTTTCAAAATTCAACTGCACGCCGAAGCTGGTGTTGTCGGTGTAGGTGAAGCCCTGGCTGTTTCCGCCGACGGGATTTCCGGCGATGTTGTTCGTGTAGGTGGCGGAGATTTCGATGCCGGAATCGTCAAGCCAGTTGCGGATGCCCCACCAGTCGCCGCTCAGCGAGTTGCCTTCCCACCATTCGCGCGAGCCGATGTAGTTCGAGGGATAGGGATTGTAGTAGGACCAGAACCGCGAGTAGCCGAACATCTCGTCCTGGTCGGGTTCGTAGCCGAGCGGGGTGCCGGGGATGTCGCCGGAATCTTGGGCCATGGTCGGGGTGAGGGCGCAGCAAAGCGCCGCGAGGGTGAGGAGGGGTTTGAGCATAGGGGAGGTATGACTGCGGAAATGAACCAGAAATCTGCGGGCGGGGAAATGGGATTTTTTGGTGCCCGTGCGGAAGATTGCCACTGCCGGACGATATGATCGAACGCCGGGGCATCACGCTGGGAGGTTTTGCAGTGAGGATCGCTCGACTTTTTTCAGCCTTGCTGGACCGAGTCAGCGGCGGGAACGAATTCCAGGCGCTGCCGCGCCGGTAGCGCATTTGCCCCCTTACACCAACTGCGAAAGCAGCGTTCGCAGGGGCACGATCACCGGAGTGGTGTGCGCGAAACAATCGATCGGTTCGTGCGGCAAATCGAGGACGGCCTGAAAGGCATGCATGGCTCCGGTTTGTTTTTGGAAATGAAAAAGGTCCCGAGAGAGGGTCTCCCGCGAGGCCTTCACCTCAATCAAAATCCACGGCTCCCCATCGCGGATGATCGCGAAATCCACCTCGCGTTGGAGCTTGTCGCGCAGGTAGCGCAGTTCGAAGCGCCCGAGGCCGAGGTCGGTCCAGGTTTCCACCGCCTTGAGAAAATGACAGGCGGCGAATGTCTCGGCCCGCGCGCCGGGGTCCGCGACCGCCGACCAGTCGCGCAGATACCACTTCGGTTCCTTGCGGAGCGCCTTGGCCACATTTTTGAACCACGGCCGCAACTCGAATCCCACATACAGATCGGAAAGAATCGCCACCCAGCGTCGCACCGTGTCCACGCTGGCGGAAATCTCTCCCGCCAAATTGCTGAACACGACTTGGCCGCCGGACCGCGCGGCGAGCAAATGCCCGAGGGTCTCGATGCCCCGCAGCTCCTGCACCCGCGTGAGCTCGCGCACATCCTCGCGCAGGAGCAAATCCATGCGTTGCGCCTGCCATTTTTTGAGAAACGCCGCGCTCTGCCGAACCATCGGCTCGGGAAAACCCCCGAAGCGCCACAGGGTCTCCCACGCGTCCCCGCCGATCGCCGCCGACTCCCGGAGCAGCGTGGTCGGCGGCTCGGGTCGCAGGATTTCCCCGACGCTGAAGGGATGCTGGCGATAAAGAAAATATCGCCCCAGCAGGCTGTCGCCCCCCTTGCGGAAGATGTCCATGCGCGCGCTGCCGGTGGCCAATATCCCGCACCGCCCGCCATGCACATCGAAAAAGCCCTTCAACAGCGACTTCCACTTTTGGAACTTGTGAATCTCGTCGAGGGCCAGAATCGGGGGCTTTTGACGCGGACGATCCAGCTCCGCCCGCAAGGCCAGCGCCGAAGGCCCCTTGAGAATCGCGGCACGGTCATCCAGATTGTCGAAATTCAGATAAACATCCGCCAGCGCACGGGCCACCTCGGTTTTCCCGACCTGACGCGGCCCGGCCAGAAACGCCATTTGGCGATTCTCCTGAAAATGAGCCGCCAAGACCCGATTGTATAAACGCGGAAGCATAGGTCCAAATTAGATGACATCGTAAAATAGTCCAGACCGTTTAACGATAGTCTAGAAAAAAGTCCATCTTGGCACTGGTGGGTAAAAGCCATGCTGGCGCGCTCCCCGGGACCCTGGCGCTGCCGCGCCGCTGCAGAGAAGGGGGCACAGGCGTCCCGCCTGTGAATGAGACTGGTGCGAAAACCTCACCGATGAGGATTCACAATTCTTTAAAGGATATGGCTCTCGCGTGGATTTTTTATCAGGGCCAGGATGTTCCGGTGTGGCGTCGGCATGGCGGGGCCGTGTGGTCCCTGCCGAACGGCGTTGCGCAAATGCCATGGAGCGGATTTTTCGGAACCGATTGGAGGGGGCCATTCGCCACGCGCCCGGCGGACCATTTTTATACATCTTGGCAGATCGGAAACTTTGGCAATGCCTATGCGAAGAGCCTCGGCCAATCGGCCGTAGGCGCGTTCGAGGCCGTGCTCAACGCAGGCTACATCTTCCAGCTCAGCGAAGAGTTTTCCGTGCAGCCCGACATCCAATACATCATCCGCCCGGGCGGCTTTGGGCAATCAGCCAACGCCCTCGTGCCCGGCTTCCAGGTGTCGCTCAATCTCTGATCGGCGTCCGCGCCAGCCCCAAGTCTCCCACTGCGCGGGGGCGCCGGATGGTTCTGCTTGGCGGCAGGGCGGGGTCGCTGACAATCCACAAGATGGGTCACCCCTCATCCACAATGGCATTTCCCATC
>CAZRLX010000173.1:0-4840 GCA_964601115.1 uncultured Chthoniobacter sp.
GTGAGGGTTGGCACACGGCGGTGGGAGAGTGCGCATCGGTGAACTTCAAACCGCGGGCCGCGATCGCATCGACATTCGGGGTGGAAAAATCTGGCTGATCGTAGCAGCCGAGATTGGCGTAGCCCAAGTCGTCGGCGAGGAACAAAACAATGTTCGGGCGTTTCGACTCGGCTTGGGCGAGGGGGCTGAGCGCGGCGAGAAGGGCGAGGGTGGCGATGAGGGGCGATCTCATGACGGCGGGGTTATTTGGATTTGGACTGACGCTGAATTTCCTTCAAGCGCGCGGCCATTTGCTTGGCGATCTCCGGATGCTTCGCCGCGAGGTTGGTTGTTTGGGAGGGATCCTCGCGGAGGTTGTAGAGCTGCTCGGGGAGCGCGTCGGGCAACAGGTTGCCTTTGGCGTCGTGTTGGGAGTTTTGATAGCCAAATGGTTTGAAGTAGAAGGTGCCGAACGCCCCCATGTTGCTGGGCTTGGGCAAATAGACCCAATCGCCGCTGCGGAGTGAGTTGCCATTGTAAACCATCTCCGAGCGGATGCCGGGCGTGCCCACTGGATGCTCGAGAAGAGGCAGCTGATTGAGGCCGTCTGGCGCGGCGTCGCGAGGAAGGACCGCACCGGTGGCTGTGGCGATTGTGGGGAAGAGATCGATGAGGGAGACCAATTTATCTGATTCGGAATTGGCGGGAATTTTTCCCGGCCAGCGGGCGATAAATGGCACGCGGTGGCCGCCTTCCCAGGCGTCGGTTTTCAAACCCAGAAGTTGGGCGTTGCTGCGGTGCCCTGCATCGATCGAGCATTGAACATGGCAACCGCCATTGTCGCTGGTGAGAATGACGAGAGTGTTTTCCGCGAGACCGTTTTTTTCCAGCGCATCGAGGACAATACCGACAGCGTGGTCGAGTTGCTGGAGGAAGTCGCCGTAGATGCCAGCCTCGCTCGTGCCCTGGAATTCCTTCGAGGGCAGGATCGGCACATGGGGAGCGAAGAAAGGCAGGTAAACAAAAAACGGCTTCTTTTGTTCGCAGATCCAGCGAGAGGCGCGCTCGGCGATCTCGAGATCGAGGCGTTCGACATCGTAGGCGTCATGAGCCGCCTTGGCACCCTTGCTGGCTCCCTGACCTCCGGCGTAGGCCGCAATGAAATGGGGTGGTGTTTCCTTGATGATCTTGAGGGGATCCTTGGGATCGAGTTTGTAAACCGTGTCGTTCTCGACAAAGACGAAGGGCGGCCACTCGTGCCCGCTGGGTTGCATGAAGGAATAGTCGAAGCCGGCTTGATTCGGGCCGTGGCTGATGGGTTTGTTCCAGAGATCGGCAGGCCATTGATCATCGAGACCCCAGCCGAGATGCCATTTGCCGAACGCCGCAGTGGCGTAGCCAGATTGGCGCAGGACCTCGGGAAGGAGAATTTCATTGTCCTGAAAATAATATCCGTTGCCCGTGCGCTTGGCCCGCCAGTGGTAGCGGCCGGTGAGAATGCCGTAGCGTGTGGGCTGGCAGACCGCGGCGGGGGCGTGGGCATCGGTGAGTCGAACCCCCTGCGAGGCGAGACGGTCGATATTTGGAGTTTTGACTTTCGTGGCGCCGTAGCAACTCAGGTCGCCGAAGCCCAAGTCGTCGGCCAGCATGAGGATGACATTGGGTTTCGGAGGCGGGGATTTTTTTGACGGAGCGGCGGAGAGCGGTGCGACAGCTGCAGCTGCGGCAAGGAGGATCGCGAGGTTTGTTTTCATGTTAGTTGGTGGAGGAAGCGGTGTCGGCAGTGAGGACGCGGAAACCGCCGAAGCAAAAGCGGTCGTCGGCATCTCCGGTGGTGAGGGAAATTTTCAGATAAAAATCCTTCAGGCCTTTGACGGTGGAGGTGAGGTCCACCGACTGCGGCGGGAATTTCCAGGTCTTGCTGTTCGGGCTTTGCGGAATGTTGTTTTGCCAGGCGTTGTCGAACCGGCCGACCTTCGTCCAATTCTTGCCATCGGGACTGGTGAAGAATTCCACGTTACTCGAGTCCTCGAACGCGCGCGCATAGAACTCCAGCGAGGTGTCTCCGAGGGGCGTTGCGCTTTTCACCTGATAGACCACGCTGCCGGGCGTGAACCATTTGGTCGGACGCAGCAGGCGGATGAATACGTTGTGCAGATAATTCGGCTCGGGTCGGTGGTCGATGACATCGACGCCTTCGATCGAGACGGTTTTTTTACGCCAAGAGTCGTCTTTGGCTTCGGTGTAGTCCTCTTCCAAAAGCACACGAGTAGGCTGGGTGACGAGGAAGAGGCGCGGCGGGCGGCCGTCCTGCAGCGATGGAGTGTAGGAGAGTTCGACCTCGGTGCCGGGTTTGAGGGCTTCGGCGAGGTGTGAGAGTTCGTAGTTCAAGATCAGGTTGTTCAAGGCCACAGTGGCAAAGCGGGTGCCATGGGACTTGTCGTAGTTGAACTCGTAGCGGCGGCCGTTTTCCAAGGTGATGCCGCCGACGGCCAGGTCACCGATCAAAACCGGTGCGTGGAATTCCTTGATGCGCCCGCGATCGAGCCCGTAGACAGCGTCGGTCTTCACGACCTCGCCATTGTCATTCAATTCGAGGTCCACGAGGTCGAGCTTCTCGGGAGTTCCTCCGGCTTTGGGATCCGAGAGTTGATCGGCCTTGCGGGATACTTCGACGGATTTGGAAACAGGGATCGCCATCGAGTCGTTGTGGCCCATGAGTTCGAGGTCCTGCGTGTCAATCGTGATGCGGGCTTTGTTCCAGCCGAGCACGCGGCCGACGATCCGGCGGGGGAGGGGTTTCGTCGGTGCGGGAGGAACAGCTTCGAGGCTGATGTTGGCCGCCACCTTGCCGTTTTCCAGGGCGAGTGGTGAATCGGAGGATTCGGCGGGCAGGATTTCAAAACTGTTCACTCCGGTTTTTTTGAGGCTCCATTTTTTGAAGGGATCGAGACCGGAGAATGCCATGCTGACTTGCTGATCCGTTTGATCGCCTGTCAAGGAGAAGGCCACCTTGTCAGGTGAGACTCGAAGGAGACGGACCACCACGCTGTCATTCTCGGAGGGCAAGGATACCTGCACCGGCCAGCAACCGAGCGGGCCACCACCACGAACCACATAGCGTGCCGGAAGAATCTGCGACATCTCCCCCGCAAGCAGGCGGTAGGCGGTGCGATACCATCCGCGATCGATCAGGTCCGTTGCGCGTTGGTGGATTTCGGTTTCGCGCGATGTGGGATTTGCGCCGATGCCTGCGGCTTTCGCGTATTCCGCAAGAAGGTTCGTGGCCATGACACGATCCTGCACCCAGAGGTTGAGAACCCGCTCGTCGCCACGATTCAGCGGGTTGCCGTTGACATAGCCGCTTTTGCGAGGCCACTGCGAGCCAACGGCAATTTTGAGCAGAAACGCAGCGTCGCGCGAACTGGGCGAGTTCAGCACGAATCGGAGATAGTATTCTTTTTTCCCGAGCATCGCATCGCCGAGGTCCACGGTGAGCGCTGAGGTCACATGGGGCGTCCAGCGTTTCGGGGTGGGCAGATCCTCGGAGGTAAGCGATTTGATTTTCGTGAGAGTATTCGGCGAATCGCCGCCGAGGATTTCGATACTGTTTCCCTCGACACTCGAGATGCGGCCTTCCAAGTGGAGATTCAGCGGAGCCGTGAAGGTGTTGGCGTTATCGATGCGATAGGTGATTTCGCCGGGTTTCGCGGAATCAACCACAGCCAAGCGTGGGGCTCCGTGTTCGCCAATGCGGAATATCTTTGCATGTTCGATCGTGACATTCTTTTTCGAAACGATGGCTTCTTCGGGACCAAATTGCCTCTGGCGGGGGAAGTCGAGCGCGAGAAGCGAAGGCTCGCGATGGACGGCGGGCAAGGCGGGTTCGTTATCGCGGCGATCCACCGCTTGGACCAATGCGTCATCTCCGTCGTAGGTGTTGAAGAGGGTCATGAACTGGAATCCCCGGGCGTAGTGGTCTTTCAGCACGGCAAAGTCGTCCTTCAGAATCGTGCGCTCCATGTTGACCATCGCAAGACGACCCCGGGCGCGGAGATAGTCATACATGGCGAGTTCGCGGTATTCGCTGCCTTTGCCCATTTCCCCGCTGCTCCATAGTCCGGGCACCATGCCGGGTTGGCCTGCGTTCCAGCGGACATCCTCCATCGGCCAATCGGTTAGGAAATCGGGTTGCGAGTAGAGGTTGTCGAGCAATTGGGTCTCGGGCATAACCACTCTTCCATTGTCCACGAGCACGCTGTCGCGTTCCACCGTTCGGCGCGTGCTGTCCGCGAAATCCTTCCAGAGACGCACTCCATCACGATGCATCCAGAGGCGTGCCTTCTCATCAAGACCAGCCGAGGGATCAAGATTGATTCGATCGCGGCGGGCATCCTCGATGGCGGTGTTGCTGATTTCTCCAATGGCCGGGCCCCACTCGCGCACGATCACGAGGTTCGGATCGAGTCCCTGTGCCTTGAGGCGGTCGATGGCTTGGGTGTGGCCATCCATGATCCGTTGAAATCGTTTTTCGAGAAACGCGTTCATCGTGGCGTCCCTCAGAGTCGGCCACGCGGTGTTCGACCACATGCCTGGCCAAGATGGAACAAAGCGGCCGTTGGCGGCATCGTAGCCGAGCAGGCTGTATCTCGGATCGCTGAAGTAGCCTCCGAGGCCATCCGGGCCGTTTGGTTTTCCACCCCATGCCAGGCCGCTGACGAGCCAGACGCTCATCCCTCCTGCGGCCGCGTCGGTGTTCAGGCTTTTGATCAAACTGTCACGGCCCGCTTCGGGATGGCGTGAACCGTAGGAGGCGATCGAAAGGGTGCCGAGCGGCGAAAAGGAATGGAATGTCGGCTTC
>CAZRLX010000174.1:0-4805 GCA_964601115.1 uncultured Chthoniobacter sp.
TTCACTGGAAAGACATGCCCGAGGAGATGGTATCCAAGCGGGGAACGATGTTCGGGTGCGGCATGGCGGTGATTCCGCTCGGTGACGGTGTTGTGGGCATCGAGCAACTCGTCAAGGAACTCGCCGACATCGGATTTGACGGACCAACCACCCTTGAAATCGTCGGTGCCGAGGCGGTGAAGAAATCTGCCGAGCGCCTGCGCGCCTGGAGTGCCTGATCGTCGAAACCCAACCCAACAAAAAAACTTTAAAACATGAAAACAGTCGCCGTCATCGGATGTGGAAAGCGTGGAAACAGCAAAGAGGGATGGGCCATAGGCCATGCCCATGCGCAAGGATACTTGGGGTGCGGGCATCCCGTGAAATTGCTTGGGGTTGATATCAGCCCGGAGAATCTTAAGGCGTTCGGAGAGACATTTGGCTTGCCTGCGGATCAACTGTTTTCCTCGACCGAGGCCATGTATGCCGCCGGTATCCCCGATTGCGTGAGCGTGTGCACCTGGCCTGAGTTGCACTACCCGCTGGCTGTCGAGGCCCTCGAGAAGGGTGTCAAGGGCATCGCCTGCGAGAAACCGTTCACCCTCGATGTCGCGCAGCAGCGGGATCTGGAGAAACGTGTCGCCGAGGCCGGAGCTGTGCTTGTCGTCGCTCACCAACGCCGCTTGGAGGCGGGATTCCGCAAGCTCAAGGAAGTCGCGCTCGGCAAACTCGGTGCCCCGCTCAAGGCCGAGGGATTTGTTGGAGACGATTGGGATATTCTTTCCTGGACGACTCACTGGTTCGACATGGCGAATTTTCTCTTCGACGGGGCTCCTGACTATGTTCTCGCAGGCATGGACCTTCACCAAAAGCGGCGCTATCGCCAGGCGGTGGAGGATTCCTCAGTGGTTTATGCCTCCTACGGCGAGGCTGGTTCGGCGGTTTTTGTGACGGGTCCCGGCAAGGAATACCGCTTTTCGGTTCAAGGTCCCGCCGGCATGGCGAGGATCAAAGACGGCGTGATCGAGGTGGCGACATTCGATGCTGCGCCGGAGAAGGTGCCGTTTGTTGCCACCGCTCCAGGTGGGTTTTTCGAAGGGTTTGCCTGCCTGATGAAGGAAATGATCGAAGCGATCGACGGAGGTGCCGAGCCCATGTGCTCGATCGGCCGTTCCGCCGTCGCCACGGAAATGGCCTACGCCGCGCACGAGTCGGCGCGCACCGGCCGGAAGGTGGCGATCCCGTTCGACAAGTTGTATGCGCCTCTCGAAGTGCATCAGAATCCCGTGAAATCGAGCCTCGCCGGCAAACAGTTGCTCCTCTATGCGGACAAGCATTTCAACTCCGGCGGACGCGAAGGCATTGCGGAGGCCTTTGAAGAAATGACAAACCGCCCGGTGAAGGTGATCGACGCGGATGCCTCGGCGTTGTCCTCGGGGGATCTCGAGGGGGTGGATGCGGTGTTGCTCTACCACACCCAGAAGGAACCCGCCGATTCGACCAAGGAGTCATTGACCAATTGGGTCAATGCCGGGAAGCCGTTGTTCCTGATCCACGCCGCCCTCGGTGCCTGGCCGGAATGGGAAGAATACAAATCCTGGTGCGGCAAGGTGTGGGCATGGGGCGAATCTGTCCATCCGCACGAACCCGCCCCGCTGAAGGTTGTGGCTGGCGATCCGATGAACATCGGTTTCAGCGAGGCCTGGTTGCCTAAAGACGAGGTGTTCGTCAAACTCGGCGACACCGCTCCGATCACCGTTGGCATCACCACGGACATCTCCATTGGCACCTTCGAGGTGGCTTGGCGGAACGCGGCTCTACCAAATGTCGGTGTGTGGATGCCTGGACATCGCAAGGATTCGTGGAGCGTGCCGGCGATGCGTGCCGGTTCGGAGCGTGTCCTTGCGGGGTTGATGCGTTCATGAACGCCGGTCACGCCTCATTCCTTCGTGGTGCTCGACCCCGTGGAATGACGGCGTGCCGCCTTGCGGTATTCGCGTGGCGGGATTCCCTGGATCCGGCGGAACGCGCGGGAGAAGTAAAATTCGTCCTCGAAGCCGCAATTCCCCGCGATCTCCGTGATCGAATTCGAGGTTTCCGCCAATTGTCGGCAGGCTTCTCCAATCCGGATGCCCATCGCGTATTTTGCTGGTGGCACGCCAATCGCGGTTGCCCAGCGCCGCTTGAGCGTGGCCACTGAAATGCCGTGCTTTTTTGCAATACGCTCGGTGTCCGGGGAACTCCGCCAATCGCGTCGAATGTCCTCGAGGATACTTTTGATGACACCTTGTTCGACCGCCTTGGGGGCGGGGCGCAGGCGGGTCTCCAGAATCAGGCGTTCTGCGATCCGGTCGATTCGTGGAGCGGATTGGGTTTCTTCGGCACGTTGGCCGAGATCCTCGATCGCCAACCGCGCCCCGGTGGGGTTTTTGATGTTCCACACGAGCCTCCTCGAGGGCAGAAGGCCGCTTTTGCGAAGGGCGGACAACAGGTGATCGGGATAGCTCAGATAAAGCTCGGTCCAGAAAGTGTGCTCCCCTTCCGGTCCGTATTCCACAAATTCGCCGGGGAGTTGCATGATGACGCACGGAGCGGTCACGCGCCATTTCCTGCCTTTGTGGATGTAGGTGCCCCCGCCGCGAAGAATGAGGGAAAAATTCACCGCGTCGAACGATCGCCGGACCCAGGTCTCCTTGCGCGCGATGTATCCAAACGCAAGCAGGGGCAGAAGTCCCCCTGGCTCGTCTTTTTTTCGACGCCAGTAAGTGAGCGGAAAGTGAAGGTATTTGAATGTGGCGTCCATGGAGTCCGCGAGGGGCAGATGGTAATCCATCAATGGTTCGCAATTTTTATTCTTCGCGAAGCATCCCTGTTTCAAGCCCGAATCAATTATGAGTAAAACATCCATGAAAAATGCCTCCAAGCCTCCCGCGGAAATTCGCGTGGGTGTGGTTGGTTATGGCGGTGCGTTCAATATGGGGCGAACCCACCTGCGCGAGATGGAGCGCGCCGGCATGACGCCGGCGGCCGTCTGCGAAACCGATCCCGAGCGTCGGAGCGCGGCCGAAGCCGATTTTCCGGGCATCAAGACCTTCTCAAACATTTCGGCGATGCTCCGTGGCGCGGATGTCGACCTGATCACAATCATCACGCCGCATAACAGCCATGCCAAACTCGCCCTGCAGTGCCTCAAAGCCGGCAAGCATGTGGTGTGCGAGAAACCGCTGGCGATTACCACAGCCGAGTGCGATGCGATCATCGCCGCGGCCGCCAAGTCCGGCGTTGTTGCGTCCACCTACCACAACCGCCATTGGGACGGCTGCATCCTGCAGGCGGTCGAGTCGATCAAGTCCCGTAAATCCATCGGCGACATCGTCAGGATCGACGCCCGCATGGGAAGCCGCTCGCAGCCGCGTGACTGGTGGCGCTCCAGTCGATCGATCTCCGGGGGCATCCTCTACGACTGGGGAGTGCATCTGCTCGAATACTCGTTCCAGCTTGTCGATGCGGGCATTGTCGAGGTGTCGGGTTTCGCAAAAACCGGGTTCTGGGCCCCCAAGACCGCCTGGAAAAAAGACACGATCGAGGACCATGGGGAGGCCGTTGTCAGGTTCAGCAACGGCGTTTGGTTGACCCTGACCATCACCCATCTTGATTCGCATCCGAAGCCCAGCTTCCTTGAAATCACTGGCACCGAGGGCAGCTATGTGATGCTCGACCACAGGAAATACCAGATTCACCGCCGTGGAGAATCGTCACTTACTATCGAGGAGGGGAGTAATCCTCCCGACGAGCATCATCGCTTTTACGAGAATCTCGCCGCCCACCTGCAGCGGGGGGAAAAGTTGGTGATCACTCCCGAGTGGTCGCGCCGTCCCGTTCATGTGATTGACCTCGCGGTTCAAAGCGCGAAAAAAGGCCGGACCCTCCCTGCAAAATACCGTTGACCCCATGAAGAGTTCCCAGATTGCCCTACAACTTTACACCCTGCGCGAGCAGGCACGCACACCCGACGATTTTCTGAGGATGCTCGAGCGGGTCCGCAAGATCGGCTACACGGCAATTGAATTCGCCAGCCTGCCTGAAATGCCGATCACGGATCTTGTGGCGTTTGTCAAAAATCTTGGGCTGACCATTTGCTCCACCCACGAGGGGCTTGCCGCCCTGACCACAGGGATCGATGGCGTGATCGAACGCGCCCGCCAGTTGGGCACACGCCATGTCGTTTGTCCGTTTCCGAGCGGGGTGGACTTGTCGGATATCGATCAAGTCGACCGCATGATCAACGGCTTGGACGAGGCGGGGGCCAGGCTCCGCGAGGAAGGGGTGCGCTTGAGCTATCACAATCACGCTTTCGAGCTCCACCGCCTCGGATCCACCACGGTGCTTGAGCGGATTTTCGCGGGAACGAATCCCGAAAATCTCGCCGCCGAGCTGGATGTCCACTGGATCCAGGCGGGCGGGGGGAATCCTTTGTCGTGGTGCAGGCAGTTGAGCGGGCGCCTGCCGATTCTCCATGTGAAGGACTTTACCGTCTCGGCGAAAGGCGAGCGCGAGTTCGCCGAAGTCGGTTCCGGCAATTTGGAGATGCCCCCAATCCTCAAGGCCGCCACAGAGGCCGGTTGCGAATGGTTCATTGTGGAGCAGGACATCTGCCCCCGCGATCCGTTCGACTGCGTCGCGAACAGCCTGAACTATCTTGTCTCCCTGAGCAATTGGACCGCCGATTGCGAATAACCTTTCCAACCAACCAAACCAACCAAACACAAACACCATGAGCACCGAATACTTCCCGGGCATTCCCAAGATCGCCTACGAGGGCCCCA
>CAZRLX010000175.1:0-4792 GCA_964601115.1 uncultured Chthoniobacter sp.
CGTCGGCCACCACTTGCTTCATCGCCGCCCCTCTTCAATCAGGGATTTCAAGGATCCCTTCCCGGACTTGGATCGCGCGCGGATTTTCCGAAAAACCGCCACCAGATCGGCGTCTCGGTTGTCAGTGCCCAACTTCAGGCGCGAAGCGCCGTTGATTTGCACATCTGAAAAAAACTCCCGCAGAGACGCTGAGGCGCAGGGACAATCAGTGCGGGATATGCCCGCGAATCACGCCAATCCCGGCGAATATTTGGTAGGGGATCACCACCGCCGGGTGCCTGAGCATTGTCATCAAACGCGGCCCTCCCAAATGCCAAGACACACCTCCCCCATTCCCCCGTGTGCGATGTCAAATTCGCTGCCGCATTTGTTCGCTCCCGCTTTCGCCCCCCGCTCGCGGATTTGACATTCCGCGCCGTCTTGAACGCACGGATTTTTCGGACGGTTGGCCAACAGCGGCTGATCGCCCAAACAAAAAATCCGCGATGCGTTCTCAACCAAACAACAAAATGATAGCAACCAGCACATCGTCCTACGACGCCACCACACTGGAGGCCGCGAAGAGCCATCTCGCGACTCTCCAGAGCCAACTGCCGGCTCGCTCGGCACTCACCCCGAAACAACGCCAGGCTCTCGCCACGGTCGGAGACAAGAACCTCGCGTTCGTCTCCCAGGCCGTCGAACTCTGCGTCTCGAATCCCGAGATTCTCCCTCGGGCCATCGATGTCGCCGAGACGACAAGCAAGGCCGAGGCCCACGCCAACCTCCTGCGCCTCGAGGCCCGCATCGAGCAAACGCTGGAGACCGTCCGCGATGTCCGCATCCAGTTCGGCAACGAGCTGTATGCCATCTGCCTCACGGTCTATGAGCTGACCGGTCGGCCGCTGTTGGGAGCCGGAATGAAAACTGGACGCGCCACCCTCGAGCGGCGGTTCAAGAAAACCAAGGGCACCAGCCCCGAGACTCCGACGCTCGAGTCGGCGAGTTAAGCGTCGCGGTTTCAAAGACGGCGGTTGGAGTTCCAAACTCCGCCGCCGATCTTCCCCAAGCAGCCGCTCCGAGTTCCAACCTCGGGGCGGCTTGCTTTTTGGTTCGAGCCCCGAGTTCAAAAGTTGCCCTGCCGAGTTCTCCAAGTCCTTGGCCGGAGTTCAAAGCACGGCCGTGTTTCTTTCGAAGTTCAGACGCCAAGTTCAAAAGTCGGAGCACGAAGTTCGAAACTCGCGCGGCGGAGTCTGGAAGTCCGAACGCCGAGTTCAGAAGTCGGGCGATGGAGTTTAAAACTCATTTTTTCAACGCCTTGGGCGAGATTCAACCCCCTATCCCCCTTCCTTTAACCATCCCCCTCGCCCCGGGGTCCGAGCCTCCTCTCGGACACCCCCGCCGAGGACGGCGTGAGCCTATACCGCCCGCGAGGATTTGTCAAAAAAAGGCCTCTAACCAGCCAGTTTGTGGACTTCCTTGCGTAAAGCGTTTTGAAAATCGACCACGGCATCTTCTTCGATGAGGTCGACATCGGCTCCGGCGAGGATGTCCTTGGCTTTGCCATAGGCCAAGCGGTTGCGTTCCAGCGAGGGCCGGCCCAAGAGGAAATGGAGTCGGGGATTTTCCGGGCTTTTTTTGAGATTGATGCTTCGACCGAGCCACTTGCTGGCCTTGGCTTCGATGTCCTCGGATTTCAAGAGATCGAAGGAAAGGGTCTCATAGACATTCCAGACCCCGTTTTTCCAGGCCGTCTTGAAAACATGGCTGAGAAGCGGGGCCTCGATCCGGTGCTCGGTTATGACTGGCGCGATGGCCGTATCCGCAAAGACCGGTCGAAAGGTTTCGCGGAAAACCTGCCCGTCATCGCGGCGGGAATGCTCTTGTGCATCGTTGAATCTGCCGATGAATTCGGAATAGATGCCTGCCAATTCCGCGTTCGGATTTTCGCAGACTCCCCCGCGGGCGGAACTCCAGAAAACCGACCCCTCATCCTCCGGCACCACTTGCAGAGCCAGTTCGCGGACACTCTCCGGCAAGGGCTCGAGCCTCAGGGAGTCGGCTTGCAGGTGCTCGTTCAAAAGATCGAACCGCCGCTCGGCATGGGCCACCAGCAAGCGGTAGCCATCTTTGTCCAGATCGCCGAAGAAATGGGTCAGCCGGCTGAAGCGCCGACTCCCTTGGAAACCCAGAAACCGCGATTCCGGAGCCCAAAGCGCGACGCCGATGTTCGCAAACTCACCGGCCTCCGTGTTTTGACGGTAGCGCAGGAACGCATAGCTGTAAGGTTGGTCGCTCATTGGTCGAGGGCGTGTTTCAGGTATCCGAGGAACTCTCCGAAATTGTTCGTAAGCGAGTCAAGATACTCGCGGATGCGTTGGATTTCCATCCCGCTCTCGGGAAATGCCGCGGTCGCCACCCGGGCCAGCTCGGCAAAGCGGTTTTCGAATGACATTCCCAGCAGCGATTCGTGCATGGCATCGCCAAAGGTTCCGCTCAAAAGCGCTTTGCCGTGACGCCTCAGGCATTGTGTTCGCATTCCATCCCGCTGGAAAAACTCGCGCCAACCCTGCCGGGGATCACTCGAAAGCGCCAAGTAGCCGAAACATTTCTCATGATCCAGCACCACAATCTCATGGTCGCGCCACAGCATGTTGGGATTGTCGCTGGCCCGATCCGTGTGCTGCGCAATCGCATCGAACAGCAAAATGCGCTCCACCAGATCGCTTGGGAAAGCCCGGATCGACATTTGCACTGGCCAAGTCTTCCAATCCCCGCCCAACGCCAGCGTGCCGAAATTCAAGCCCGCGCTTTTCGCCAAGAGTTCCCGATGCCTGGGATGATCGAAAATGTGTTTCTCAAAGCCCCGAGGAATCTCCACCAGCACCGGTTCAGGTGCCTTCAATCCCAATTCCCGGGCCAGCATGGTGGTGAAAAGTTCCACTCCGGAGGCGAAAGGACGATCTCCATACCCGGCACGGGTTTTGACATAGATGTGATGCTCTTCGCCATCCGCCGCCCGCCCACGGATGAGCATTGGGAGGTTGATCCCCCTCCTCGCGGGTTCGATAAACCGGCGAACGACAAAAGTGCGCAGGCTCATGGCGCGAAGGCTTCTTTGAGGACGGCTTGGAGGAGGTGGGCGGCGTGGGTGCGGGCGTTCTCGATCTCCGCTTCGAGCGCACGGCAGGTCGTCATCAGCGCCTCCACCCGCTCCACGATCGCGGATTGCTCGGCGAGGGGTGGGAGGGGGATGGCGATGCCCGCCCATTTCGATTTATTGATGATCGGGGTGATTCCGGTCTTTGTTGCAGCCCACAACGCCGTCTGGAAGTAAGGCGACTTCAGAATGACCTCCACGCCATGCGCTTTAACTTCATCCAGAAACGTAATCGCGTTGATTTGTTGGTTGCAGGAAACTGGGCGGTCGTTGACTGCCACTTTTCCTGTTGAGCTACCAATGCAGACCATCATGATCGAGTCGGGTTCAATCAATCTTCCCTCGCTCAGCCCACGCTCCGACAAGCCCTTTTCTTCGTAAGTGATCCCGTCTTGGTCGATGTCGGCGGGTTTGACGAAAGGAATGAAGTTGCCAAAGTTTTCTGGAACCGTTGTGTCGGGGGTCGTGCCGGTCTGTGTGTAACCAAGATTTCCCAACCGGCACCACTCCCAGCCCTTCGGAATCTCGAAGGGGATTTCGGCGGGGGTGATTTTGGGCAGGGGCTTTTCGGGGCGGAGTTTCTTGGCGGCGATGAGGCGGGCTTTTTCGGCTTGGATGCGGTGGAGGAGTTGGCTCGCGGGTTCCACTTCCGGGTGGGCAGCGCGCCAGTCGGCGGTCAGCTTGCCCTGAATCGCCTCCTGCAGGATGGCTTGCCTGAGCTTGGCGAGGAGGGATTGCTGATGGGTGATTTCGTGCTGAACCTCCTCAACACGGTTGTTTCCGGCCTTGCAGGAAACAACCGCCTTTCGCTGCTCCTCAAGCGAAGGAATCGAGAGTTCGTGATTCAGGAAGATGTCTTCGTTAAGATACTTTCGATGAGTGTTGCCTGTGCTTGATCGTTTGCACAAATCTAAGAAGGCGTCGGTGTTGGTGAATTGCAGGAACCACTCGGTATCCACGAGCTGATTGTCAACGCGGTAGGTCCAAAAGTTGCCCGTGATGATACCGTCATCGGCTTCGGGAGGAACTATCCCAAACGCCCCTTGTCTCGCATCGATTTTGGAGAGAATGAAATCACCGGCGCGAACGCGAAACTGACTTTTGGTTCCTATTTTTGCGCCAATCTCCGTATCGCGCACCGACACTCCCTGGTGGTTGATGCGAATAGTGAGTCGCTTGTAAAACTCGGTGTCTTGGATTTCGACCGGAGTTTTCAGCCGCAACAGCATGTCTCTCACTCGTCGCTTGGTTGCCATCATGAGATTGCCTGCGCGAGTTTAGTGACAAGCTCTTGAGAGCGGGAAAGCGAGTTTTGGAGGCGTGTGAGGAGCTCATTCGTGCCGAGTGATTCCTCCTCCTCGTTTCGATTTGGGTTTCTCACATCGAGATCGAAGCCCTTCTTCAAGTCCCCAACCTTCACCTTCCACGCGACGTCGCTTTCTTTGCGTTTGTCCCACCATTCGATGAGCGGCGCGAACTCATCGAACTGAATGGCTTTGGTCTTCGAGTAGCTCTTTTGCCCCTCGGGAAGGCGGTGCTCCCAATACCAGATTTCTTTGGTAGGCGTGCCTTTTTGGAAGAAGAGCAGGTTCGTGGAAACGGTGGCGGGGTGGAAGGTGGACTGCGGGAGGCGGATGATGGTGTGGAGATTGC
>CAZRLX010000176.1:0-4760 GCA_964601115.1 uncultured Chthoniobacter sp.
CATCTTGCGAGCTTGGCGCGCGATTGTTGGCATGAATCGCCGGGAACATTGAATTGCCACACGGCGCACTTTGGCTGATCTTCTCCCCTCTTTGCACAATGACTGATACGGAATCACGCCCAGCGGCCACAACCAGCGTTCCCGTGGACAACCTCCGCGTTGCGGGACTGACGCGCCTCATCACCCCTGCCCAAATCAAGGAGCAATACCCCGCCACTCCGGCCCAGCTCCGCCTCGTGGCGAATGCCCGCGCCGCGGCCCGCGCGATCCTTTCAGGAGAGGACGACCGCATGCTTGTTGTCGTGGGCCCATGCTCGATCCACGACACCGTCTCCGCCTTGGAATACGCCAAGCGACTGGCCGCTCTGGCCCGCGACCTCGAGGACCGCTACCTCGTCGTCATGCGCGTTTATTTTGAAAAACCCCGCACCACCATCGGTTGGAAGGGGTTCATCAACGACCCGAACCTCGACGAGTCCTGCGATGTCGCGAGGGGCCTCACCCTTGCGCGCTCGCTCCTCCTTCAAATCCTCGATCTCGGCCTGCCCGCCGCCACGGAGTTTCTCGATCCGATCATCCCGCAATACATCGCCGAACTCGTCAGTTGGGCGGCGATCGGCGCGCGCACCACGGAATCCCAAACCCACCGCGAGATGGCCAGCGGACTCTCGATGCCCGTGGGATTCAAAAACGCGACCGACGGCAGCTTCCAGACGGCGATCGACGCCATGGGGTCGGCGCGCACTGGCCATAGTTTCCTCGGGATCGATCAAGACGGCGCCACGAGCATCGTGAAAACCTCCGGCAACCCCGACAGCCATGTCGTTCTCCGCGGCGGCCGCAACGGCCCGAACTACCATCCGAACGACGTCGCCGCGGCCCGCGAGGCGCTCCGCAAGGCGGGCCTCCATCCGGCGCTCATGATCGATTGCAGCCACTCGAACTCCGGCAAGGACCCCAAAAAACAGCCCGAGGTGTGGCGCAGCATCCTCGCCCAGCGTCAAGCGGGCCAGAGCGGCATCATGGGAGCGATGCTCGAGAGCCACCTCCATTTCGGCAACCAAAGCCTTGCGGCGGACCCCTCGACACTGGCCTACGGCGTGTCGATCACCGACGCCTGCATGGACTGGGACACCACCGCCACATTGCTTCGCGAGCAGTAAAAAACACCCCCTCCGGCGCCCGCCCGCCCATGACTGTCTCGGATGCCCCCTTCGCCGCGATCGACTTCGAGAGCGCGGGCACGGCACCTGGACTCACCGACGAACCGATCCAGATCGCCGTCGCGCATTGGACCGGTGGCGCACCCCGCATCGTCCTCAACTCCTACCTCCGCCCGTCGCGCCCTGTGACATGGTCCGCCCGCGAGGTGCATGGAATCGACGACGCGAAACTCCAATCCGCACCACGCCTGCTCGACATTTGGCCCGAGGTGCGAAACGCCCTCGCCGGCCGCTGGATTGTCGCCCATGGAGCGGCGACCGAGAAACGCTTCCTCCGCGTCTTCCCGCTCCATGGATTCGGCCCCTGGATCGATACCCTCACGCTCGTGCGTGCGGTGTATCCCGATCTCGATTCCCACGCCCTCGGCGAAGCAGCCACAGCTTTGGGACTCGCCGCCGGACTGGAATCCACCCCCGGGTTCCGCTGGCACGATGCGGCAAGCGACGCCATGGCCTCGCTTGCCCTCCTCCGCCACATCGTTGAAGCCTCGGGCATCGCCGCCGAACCCGCCCAAATCCTGCTCTCTCCCCGCCTGCGCGCCTATTTCAAGTCCCGCAGAGCCGCAACCCCGCAGGGGTGAGCAAAAAGTCCATCCGCTTGTCATGTGGTTCGCTTGGCACCGCCTCCACCACCTGCTCCTCGAAACACACCCCCACACGCACGCCCTCAAACGATTCCAGCAGCCGGTCGTAGTATCCCTTCCCCCGCCCCAAGCGCGCCCCCGATCGGTCAAACGCCAAGCCCGGCACCAAGATCACATCGGCCTTCGCTTCGCGCTCCGGACATTCGTCCCCAGGCTCGAGAACGCCAAACGCCCCTCGACGCAACATCGCCTGCCCACCGACCTCGTGCAGCACCAAGCGCTGCCCGTCCACCCGAGGCAAAAGCACCACCTTCCCCTCCGGCCAAGGGGTCAACACATCGGGTTCTGAAGCAAGTGCGGCATACGCGCAAAGCGTGTGAACCCCTCCCCAGCGCTCCCAAGCCTCGAGCGTCGCGCGGATTTTTTGCGATCCGCAGGCCCGCTCCTCCGAGGTGAGGCGGCTCAGGAATTTTCCCGCCTCGATGCGGAGGCGTTGCTTTTCGGCGGTGATCATTCAAGAATGCAAGTGTCCCACATGGTCCGGAAATTCCTTCAGCAACGCGCCAGCAAAAAACCGGACCACCATGTGGACATGAAGCTTGGCTCGGGCTGGCACAAGCGAAATTTTCTCGCCGAGGTCATCATCCCCTCGCTCTTTACCAAACGCCACGGCCGCCAAATCAAACCGGTCTTCCCGGACCTCGAGCCGGGCCGCATTTGCATCACTTGGATCGGCCACGCCTCGTTCCTCGTTCAAACCCCCGAGCACAGCCTCCTGATCGACCCGAACTGGGCGAAATGGCTGAAAGTCGTCAAACGCATCAAACAACCGGGCATGGAAATCCACGACCTCCCGGCCATCGACCTCGTCCTCGTCACCCACGCCCACTTCGACCACCTCGACCGCAAAACACTCCGCACCATCGCCTCGAAGCAGGCCATCGTCGTCCCCGAACATGTCGGCAGCCTTGTCCACGGGCTCGGCTTCGAGGACATCCACGAACTCTCCCACTGGCAGAGCTTTTCCCTCGGCGATCTCAAGGTCACCCTCACCCCCGCGCGCCATTGGGGCGCCAGAGTCCTCCACGACACCCACCGTGGATTTGGCGGCTTCCATATCGAATACGCCGGCCGCTCGGTGTTCCACTGCGGCGACAGCGCCTACTTCGAGGGATTCCGCGAAATCGGCGAACGCCTCCCCGTGGAAATCGCCCTCCTCCCGATCGGAGCCTACGACGCCCCGACCAAGCGCGACGTGCACATGAACCCCGAGGAGGCGATCGAGGCGTTCCTGCAACTCAAGGCAAAAACCCTCGTCCCCATGCATTTCGGCACATTCCGCCTGGGCTACGAACCCCTCCACGAACCCCCCGAACGCCTCATCAAGCACGGCGCCGCACGCAACCTGATCGATCAGATTTGCATCCTCGAAGAGGGCGAACCCCGGGTTTTTTAACGCTCCCCTGCCTCCGGCAAGCGTAACCGAAATTAATGACACCCCACACCGACAGCCCGTCGCCAGACCATATCGGCCTCATGGTTCTTCCTTGGGTCTCGATCTTTCCGGGATCCATGCTCCCCCTCTACATCTTCGAACCCCGCTACCGCGACATGCTCGCCGACAGCCTCCGCGAGAACCGCATGATCGGCATCGCCCACAGCACCGACGACACCACACTCGACCCGTTTGCCAGCCTCGGCGTCATCCGCGCCTGCGTCGCAAACCCCGACGGCACCTCGAACCTCGTCCTCCAAGGCCTCGCCCGCATCCGACTCTCGAACATCGCCACCACCCCCTACCCGCAGGCCGATTATCACATCCTCCCCGAACCCGAGGACTCGACCGAGGACCACGAAGATCTCCACCTCCGCATCCTCTCGATCAGCATCCGCAAACTCGTTAAAGGCCAACTCGCCCCCGAGTCCTTCGAAGACTACCTCGTCGCCCTCAGGGACGCCTCGCAATTCACCGATGCCGTCTCGGCCGCCTTCGTCGGGGATCCCATCCGCCGACGCGAGATTCTCCTCGAGCGCGACATCCACCGCCGGCTCAAACTCCTCCTCGACTTCCTCGAAAACGAGCCCACGCCGGAGATCGAAGAGCCCGCCAACGAAGACTGACCCGCGCCCCCCGGATAGTCTTGCGCGAGCAAACGGCGCGGCGGAGAGCCACCCGGCAAGCTTACAGAAGCTTCGGCTTGTCGTTTCAGTCAGGCGAGTCTATCGAATTTCCACAACATCCAACCCGCACAATCGAGCAGCTTTGGCCTGTCTGGAATCTCCCGTGACAAACTCAGAGGCGCCGCACATTTGAGCCGTTGCGATATGCAGCAAATCCAGAGTCCGGCAACCCGTGGTTACCGTGGCACCAGGAACCATCCTGATTGTGGCATGAAAAACACGCCCCATATCCAACTCCATCCTTTGAAATCGACCCTCGGAAAGAAACATAGCCTCCATTTCGAGACAGGAGGCAACTTGAAGCGGCGTGATCTCTCCTCGATGAAGTTTGGCATGAAGGGCGTTGTGAAACTCCAACTCCACGAGCAGCGGATACGGAACAGACACATGGCGGGCACACAAAAATTCGTGAATTTTTGAACTCAGCGGTTCTTTAACCACCAACTTCAAAACCAAGCCGGTATCAAAATAACACGGGGTCACGCGTCGCCCCGGAGATCACTCAAGATCGCTTCGATAGGTGTGCCGGGAGCGAATTCGTTCCCCCAAATGCGTTGCCAGTGGTCTGTGAGATCCGACCAATCGACGGATTGTGGAAAGAGGATGCTGTGTGAGGGCGGCATTTTGCGCGACTTGAGAAATGTCAAAAAATCCAACACCTCCTGCCGAATTTCCTCAGGAGCGGTTTCGATTTCCCTCAGCAGCGCCGCAGAGCTCATTTGGTCTTCAAGAAACACAGCTCCCCAAAGCAATCAAGGAGATTCATGACAAC
>CAZRLX010000177.1:0-225 GCA_964601115.1 uncultured Chthoniobacter sp.
ATTGGTGCCAACGGACAAGTTGTGGGCGAATCAACGGTGAATGCCGGTGAGTTGACAGTGGGCGGCACTGTAGCCGGTGTGGCCAACAATGCGACCCTCACAGTCCAGCAAGGAGGATCGGCGGGTAGTTTAAACAACCTGTTTGGAGCTAGCGCCACCAACAACGGCATCGTCGCCTCGCTGGCAAATGCAGGGACCTTCACAAACAGCGGAAACATCACTGGC
>CAZRLX010000177.1:235-4744 GCA_964601115.1 uncultured Chthoniobacter sp.
ACGACCAACGACACACTGACAAGCGCAGGCCGGATCGGCGGCACCTTGGGAGTGAACGGAGGAACGGCGACAATCGGTAGCGGAGGACAGGTTGTGGGCACCTCGACAGTTACAGCGGGCACATTGGATGTCAGCGGCACGGTGGCTGGCGTGACCAACAACGCGGCCTTCGCCGTCCAGCAAGGCGGCACGGCAGGAAGCGTGACCAACCAAATCGGCGCCACCGCGACCAACAACGGCACAGTCGCCTCGCTGGCAAACGCCGGCACCTTCACCAACAGCGGCGACATCACCGGCAACGCCACCACCAACGGCACGCTCAACGGCTCGGGATCCATCGGCGGCACGCTGGAGGTCGCCGGCGGCAACGCGACGATCGGTTCGGGCGGCCAAGTGTTGGGAGCCACCACCATTTCCACTGGCACCCTCCAAGTGGACGGCACCCTTGCCGATGTCAGCAATTCCGACACGCTCACCATCAACCAAGGCGGCGGAGCCGGAGCGGTTACTAATCTGTCCACCGCCACCAACAACGGCACCGTGGCATCGCTCACCAACCTGGGCACCTTCAGCAACAGCGGAAACATCACGGGTGACCTGCTAAGCTTCGGCGGATCGGTAACGATCGCCCAAAACGGCCGGGTTTCAGGAAACAGCACGATTAGCGGCGGAGAACTCATCGTCGCTGGTCAAACCGCCTCAGTTGCCAACAATGCCATGCTTCGCGTCGAGCAAGATGGCGCTACTGGCGATGTCACAAACCTCGGAGACGGCGTAGCCACCAACAACGGCACCGTCGATTCGCTGTTGAATTCGGGAACCTTCTCCAACGCGGGCAACATCACCACCACCGCCCTGAGCTTCGGCACCTTCGAAAACGCCGGCACGATCGGCAGTGCGTTGACCATCGGTGGCGGGGAAACAACGATCACCGGCACAGTTGTCGGCGCGACCACCGTCACAACCGGCACCCTGCAAGGCACCGGCACCCTCGGCGCGGTCACCCTCAACTCCAACGGCACGATCGCCCCCGGCATCGGCAATAGCACCGCCACGCTCACCGTCGGCAACAGCGTGTGGAACGGCGGCGGCATTTACAACTGGCAACTTGGCAATGCCACCGGCACCGCTGGAGCAGATTGGGATCTCATCACCTCGACCGGCAGCCTGTCGGTCAATGCCACATCCGGCGAAAAATTTGTGATCAATGCGACCACTCTTGCCGGCAGCGGGTTTGATTCCACCGCCGAAAGCTACAAGTGGCAAATCGCGAACTTCTCTGGGAACATCACCGGATTCTCGACCGAAAAATTCTTGATCAACCCCGCCGGATTCGATGGCGCGGCAGGTGTGGGCGCGTTTTCCGTGTCTGCGAACTCCACTTCACTCGACCTGAACTACCGCACCTTGTTTGTATGGGATGCAGGCAACGGCACATGGTCCACGGACACGAACTGGCTCGACAACACCCTGCCGGTCAACACTGCGCCAATCGAGTTCGCAGGACTCGGCGGCACCAGCACGAATAACTACCTTAACTCGATCAGCGGCCTAACCTTCACCGGGAACGCATCGCAAGCCTACACGCTGGCCGGAGGCAACCTCTCGATCGGCGCCGGCGGCATCGTGAACAACTCCAACCACACCCAAACCATCGGCTTGAACATCGCCCTCGGCGCCGACCAAACCTTCGCCGCGAACACCGCAAACCTCGTGGTTTCCGGCAACATCACCGGAGGCTACTTGCTCACCAAAGAGGGTAATGAAACGCTCACCCTCGCAGGCTCCAACACCTACACGGGTGGCACAACTATTGACGCAGGCCAACTGATGGTGTCTGGAACAGTCGGAGATGTAACCAACAACGCCACCTTCACCAACCAGCAAAGCGGTGTTGCGGGAAGTGTGAGCAACCTCCTTGGCGCAACTGGCACCAACAACGGCACGGTAGCCTCGCTGGCGAACGCAGGCACATTCACCAACGGAGGAAACATCACTGGAGGGGTAACAACCAATGGCACATTGACCAGCAATGGGTTGATTGGCGGAACGCTTGGAATGGACGGCGGATTGGCAACGGTGGGAGCTGGCGGTCAAGTTGTAGGAAGCTCGACAATCACGAGCGGGACATTGGATGTGAGTGGCACGGTGGCTGGCGTGACGAACAATGCCACCTTGACGATTCAGCAAAGCGGTGTTGCGGGAAGTGTGAGCAACCTCGTTGGCGCGACCGCGTCAAACAACGGCACGGTGGCTACGCTTACGAACGCAGGCAACTTTAACAACAGCGGAAACATCACAGGAAACGCCACAACGAGCGGAACGCTTTCAAGCACAGGAACCATTGGTGGCACATTGGCAGTGGATGGGGGATTGGCAACGATTGGAGCCGGTGGTCAGGTTGCAGGCACTTCGACAATCACAAGCGGGACATTGGATGTGAGCGGCACGGTGGCGAATGTAACCAACAACGCCACCCTGACGATCCAGCAGGGCGGTGTCGCGGGAAGTGTGAGCAACCTCGTTGGCGCGACCGCGACAAACAACGGCTCCGTCGCGTCGCTGGCAAACGCAGGCACCTTCACCAACAGCGACAACATCACCGGGAACGCCACCACCAATGGGACGCTTACGAGCACCGGCCGGATCGGCGGAACTCTGGGAATCAACGGAGGATCGGCGACAATCGGTAGCGGAGGTCAGGTTGTGGGCGCCTCGACAGTCACAGCAGGCACCTTGGATATCAGCGGCTCGGTGGCCAGTGTGAGCAACAGCGCCAGCCTCACCGTCCAGCAAAGCGGCGCGGCGGGAAGTGTGAACAACCAACTCGGCGCTACAGCCACCAACAACGGCACGGTAGCCTCGCTCACCAACCTGGGCATCTTCACAAACAGCGGCAACATCACTGGAGGCGTCACGACCAACGGCACGCTCACAAGCACAGGCCGGATTGGCGGAACTCTGGGAATCAACGGAGGAACGGCGACAATCGGAGCCGAGGGACAGGTTGTGGGCAGCTCGACAGTCACAGTAGGCACCTTGGATGTCAGTGGATCAGTGGCCGGTGTGACGAACAGCGCCATCCTCAACGTGCAGCAAAGCGGCACAGCAGGAAGTGTGGACAACCAACTCGGCGCCACAGCCACCAACAATGGCACGGTCGCCTCGCTTGCGAACGCAGGCACATTCACCAACGGAGGAAACATCGCAGGAAATGTCACAACCAGCGGTGCACTATCAAGCAGCGGAAGCATTGGCGGGGCTTTGACGGTGGGCGGGGGAGAAACAACAATCAGCGGAACGGTCGCAGGGCCAACCGCGATATCGGCTGGCGTCCTACAGGGAACCGGCACACTCGGAGCCGTGACCCTCAACTCCGGCGGCACCATCGCCCCCGGCAACAGCCCCGGCACGATCACCGTCGGCAACAGTGTTTGGAACGGTGGAGGCATTTACAACTGGCAACTTGGCAATGCCACTGGCACCGCTGGAGCAGATTGGGATCTCATCGACTCCACCGGCAGCCTCACGATCGGCGCGAATGCGACCAACAAATTCGTGATCAATGCCTCGTCATTGGATGGCGCCGCATTTGATTCCTCCGCTGACAGCTACAAATGGCAAATCGCTAACTTCTCGGGGAACATTACTGGGTTCTCGACGGACAAGTTCGAAATCAACCCCATCGGTTTTGGCAATACAACTAATGTGGGAGTGTTTTCCGTCTCTGCCAACGCAAACGCGCTCGCTCTCAACTATCGAACCCTCTTTGTCTGGGATGCTGGCAACGGCACATGGTCCACAGATACAAACTGGCTCGACAACGCACTGCCGCTTGAAGGCGCGCCAATCGAGTTCGCTGGACTCGGCGGCAACAGCTCGAACAACTACCTTAACTCGATCAGTGGTTTGACCTTCACCGCGAATGCATCGCAAGCCTACACGCTGGCCGGAGGCAACCTCTCGATCGGCGCTGCCGGCATCATCAACAACTCCAACCACACCCAAACCATCGGCTTGAACATCGCCCTCGGCGCGAACCAAAGCTTCGAGGCAAACACCGCAAACCTCGTTGTTTCTGGGGACATCACCGGCAGCCACTCGCTCACAAAAACAGGCAACCAAACACTCACCTTGTCAGGATTGAACGCCTACACCGGCGGCACGACGGTTGAAGCTGGCGCAATGGTGGTCTCCGGTTCGATCGGAGGCGTGACCAACAATGCGACCTTCACAGTCCAGCAAGGCGGCGAGGCGGGAAGCGTAAACAACCTGATTGGAGCAAGCGCCACAAACAACGGAACGGTCGCCTCGCTGGCCAACGCCGGAAACTTCACCAATAGCGGAAATATCACTGGCAATGTCGCGACCAACGACACGCTTACGAGCACAGGTCGTATCGGCGGCACCTTGGGAGTGGATGGTGGGTCAACGACGATTGGTGCCAACGGACAAGTTGTGGGCGAATCAACGGTGAATGCCGGTGAGTTGTCAGTGGGCGGCACTGTG
>CAZRLX010000178.1:0-4705 GCA_964601115.1 uncultured Chthoniobacter sp.
CATGACGGGGATGAGAGGAAGGCATGGATTATCAATCCCGCCGAGACCAAGGGAATAATCCAAATTTCGTGGGGGCTGGCGGTGCCGATCGATCAGGTGAAGGTTCTGGAATACAAGGGCGGCAATATTGAGAGCCTCAAGCTGGAACTCTACGACGGGCGTGACTGGACAGTCGTCGAACCCGAAAGCGCTTCGGCCCGCGGTCTCTTCAACTTTCCGGTGCGTTCGGCGAGTGCGCTGAGGATCAGCCTTGAAACCAAAGGGGAGGCAGGGATTGCAGAGGTCGAGGTTTTTAATACGAAATCGACGGCATCGTTGGCTCGTTATGGTGGCCCGGAGTTGGTCACAGCGATGAGGAAGGCGAATGCGGTGATTCTCTTTGAGGGAAGTCCGTATGCGTTCAGTCGCTCTGGAAGGGTGTTGATCCAACCGAGGACACCCGAGGCCTGCCTCGCCGATCTGTGGACGAAGCCCGTCCTCGAGTTCATCGGCACCTCGCTGGGTGGAAGTGTGGAATCTGCCGAGCCCGAGTCGCTCAAGATTCAATTGAATGGGCAGTCCGTCAGCCTGGCTACGGCGCCCGGCACCAACATCGTGGATCGCATCCAAGCCCTGGCAAAAGAAGCCGGGCTGGAATTCAAACGCCAAGGGCCGCTTGTCATGGTTGGGAGCGGCCTCGAAGCGCTCGAAGGCAGCGAAGTGACTTCCCAGCTCACCAGCCTTCTGGGGAGAAATCCGTATCTCACCAGTGAATCAAAAACTCCGGAAACAAATGAGGAAAAGGGCCTGCTTGAGCGCATCAAATCTTTTTTTGCCGGAACCCCGCAAGCCGAAGTCGCGCCGACGCCGGATGCGACGCCGAATGCAATCATCACGCCGACGCTGACCCCCGAAGGTGTGACTTACGAATGGGCGGGATTCCGCGCGATGGCCGATCCCGACACGAATTCCGATGCCTGGCTGAAATATTCCGAAGCCAAGTCGGCGAGATCCTGGGTGGGTTCGACCCGGTATATGAATTCCTATGTCAGGCCTGAAAAGCAGGTCGAAAGCGCGGAGGAATTCGAGGCGCTCAAGAGTGAAATCCGCGCCGCTCCTGAGACGAACAGCATCATCGCCACGCGGGCCTTTCTCAAAAAACACCACGAGCTATTGGCGGCGGAATTCGAGATCTACAATACGCTGGGATTCGATGTCATCAACGCCACCGGGCCCAAGGACTGGCCCGATACCATGCACGATGATTTTATCAATTGGGCGGGCTGCTATGCCCTGACCTATTACCTGGCGAAAAATTACGGCATCGCGGCGCACCAGTATGGCAACGAGCCGGATTGGTATTTCAACAAATCGACCGACGAGCAGATCGCGCGTCGTTTGACGCTGGTGGCGGATGCCGTTCATTGCGCCATCGAGGATGTCAACCGGGACCACAATCGCAACTTGAAGGCCATCTTTTCCGCGCCCGTTCTGGCGAGCGATTTCACGGGGCGGAACGCCCGGATCATGATGAGGAATCTGTATACGCGTTACGACGGGACAAAAAGTCCGACGCCGCTCTTCCAATTGTTCAACAGGCACCGTTACGGAGGCCGTCCGCACCAGAATGCGCTGGAGGTGGCGAAGGCGAAGCAAATGATGCAGGAGGAGGCGGGCGAAGTTCTGCCGCAGGTCTTCACGGAGCTGAACTATTCGACAGGCCGCAGCTGGGCGCAGCCGACAACGACCTTTCTCAATGACACGCCCGGAGTTTTTACCTCCATGGCCAGCATTTGGGGGTGGATGATGCAGGAGCAGGGCGTTTACGGCATCTTTGTTTTCAAGATGAATGACGCAGGCATCTGGTCGTGGAAAGGCACAGGCCCATTCTCAAATGTGATCACCTACTCGATGCACCCCGAGCAGGATCCCGGGGCGGAGCCGAAGGCCAAGGAGCAAATCAGCTACGGCACCAAGAACTTTGAAGTCTGCCGGTTGTTCAGTCGCGGATTCCACGGCAGCCGGCCGCTTTTGAAGACGGAGATCGCGTGCTCCGATCCAGAGTATCGCGCTTGGACAACAATCGATGAGGAGAGCGGGCGGTATTACATCTGGTCCGTTCAAATCGATCCATTTGCGACCTACGAACTGGAGTTTGATCTGTCCAAGTTGGATTTGCCGCAGGATGCCCTGGTGACCGCCGAAATGGTCAGCGGGGCGCACCACGGGGAAATGACCCTCTCCACCACGCTGCCGCAGGATCGGAAGATTCGCATGCGCCAACCGGCACAGAGCGCCATGTTGTTGACTGTCCACAAGCGCCCGCTGAAGCAGGAGTCCATCGCGCCCGAGGCGGATGCGATGGTCGTTCAGGGCGAACAATCCAAGGCGAATTTTGGAGCGGAGAAGACGCTTCGGATCGGGCGGAATGCCGGCACCGGAGCGAATGCGATCGGTTTCCTCAAATTCAAGCTCCCCGAGGGAGACGCCGACATCCAGCGCGCCGTGCTGGAGCTTCATGGACAAAGCAAGAGCGCGCACGCCTACGATGGCGGGTTTCTATTTCGCGTCTATGCGGTGGAGGAGGGGGATTGGGACGAACAGGAGATCACTGCCGAGAACGCCCCGGGCGTCAATAAAACGGTCTCCGCCATGAAGAAAATCGACATGAAAAATTACCCGCTGGGGCATGTGACCACCTTCAATGACCCCTCGCAACTATTGGTCGATGTGACTCAAGCGGTGCGGGAGGCCCGCAAGAATGGAAGCGATGAAGTGGACTTTGTCTTGATCCGGGAAGCGCACTGGCCGAATGAGAACACGGATGGTTTTGAAGCCATCGTGTCATCCCGCGAGGCCGGTCCGTCGGAATCTCCAAGCCTCCATCTCTGGCAATAACCCCAGCTTCCCCAATTCATGGAAACAACGGCCCCGCCAACAAAGAAGGTTCTCAACAAGGCGCGGATCAATTTAGGGGTCGTAAACATCCTCTCATCCGGCGACGAGGGGGCGTTCGCGCCGTTTCACACGGTAATCGTTCGAGCGCTTGGCGGTGGAGATACGCACTTGGGATTTATCGGGGGTGTGATGACCTCCCTGCCCGGCATGTTCTCCTGGCTCGGAGCCATTATCCTCCGCATGGTTGGCTACAACCGGCGGGCATTGATGGGAACGATGTTCGTCGGGAATGTTCTCCAATGCGGGATCGTGGTGTTGTTGGTGTTGGCGGCGAAGCAGTTCGAGTGGGCCGCCTACTTGCTGTATGGCTACCTCGGGTTGATCACGCTCACATGCATCTTGGCCGGGGCGGGGGGCACGATCACGATGAACTGGATCGGGGATTTGGTTCCGGTGCAGCAGCGAGGTTGGTTTGTCAGTGGCATGTCAATCCTCTCGAACATCGGCTTGATTCTGTTCCAGTTTTTATTCGCCCAGTTGGCCATCAATGCGCAGGGGTTTATGGGCTATGCAGCGCTCTTGGGGTTGTGTTGCGCGACGACATTTGTTGCCGTGTTGCTGTGCCTGACCATTCCCGACCGGCAGACCCAAGCGATGAAGTTCATGTCGCGCGATCCCGGGGAACGCGTGGACTACTGGTATCGCCCCTTGTGGCTTCTGGTCTGGTTCGAGTGTGCGTGGCGGATCGGCCGAATCTCGCTGGCTGCTTTCACCACCGCCTACCTTCTTGATTACTTCGGGCTCAAGTTGGATCGAATCATTCTCATTTATATGCTGGTGAATGTGGTGAATATTTTCATGCTGTATGTCGCAGGGAACCTCTCCGACCGCATTGGCAACAGGTATCCGCTCGCGATTGTCACCTGTGTCTGCGCCGCCAGCATGTTGCTCTGGGTGGGCAGCGCGTGGTGGGGTGTGTGGGCCGTCATCGCCTACCAAATCATCAACGGCATGGCTGGAACGACGCACTGGATGCTTCTGACCAACCTCTCATTGCAAGTCTATCCCCCGAAGGGACGCGCGAATTTTCTTTCTTTCTCCCGCACTTTTGTCGGCGTCATGGGGTTGGCGGGCTCGACGATCGCGGGCTACCTTTTGGCTTCCATGCGCGGTTGGTCGATCACCTTGTGGGGGGCGGACTTTAATTATTACCATGTCTTTTTCCTTGGATGCACATTCTTCACCTTCACTTGCCTGATTCCGTTGTGGTTTCTCGGCAAGATGGTGATGCCGGATCACGATGAACCAGCGGCGAAAAATGCAGGAGCCTGAGGGATGGCAAGCTCAACATCGATGAACACACCGGATTTCACGCAGCGCATTCTGGAGTTGCCGGTCTTCGACACGCATTCGCACATCAATGCCCCCGGGAGGCCGATCGCGGCGCGGAACTTTGCAGATTTGGGGCACTATTTCTGGCTGGCCCAGCAACTCAAAGGGGTGGGGTGGCAGGAGCCCGAAACGATGAACGAGGCCGCTGCGGAGGCCTATCTCGATGCGTTCATCAAAACGGAAAACACCGCCATGAATTGGTGCTTGCGGAGGATTCTGCGCGACCTCTACGGGGTCGTGATCCGCTCCGCAGGCGATCTCCTGGCGGCCGACCGTATCATCCGAGAGCGGGCGGATTCCGCAGAGCATGTCCGTGAAACCTGCCGAAAAGCGAACGTCCGGCACATCACGCAGAATCTCGTGTCGCAAGCCGTATTTCCCATTGTGCCGGAACTTGGCGTGCTGGTGGCCGACACGCTGAACGGGCCGGTTTCTG
>CAZRLX010000179.1:0-4657 GCA_964601115.1 uncultured Chthoniobacter sp.
GAAAATCGGAGCAGAAGTCCTCGATGTCCTGCGCCGCGTGGATGAAGGAGAGAAATCGAGCCATTCTTATTCTGAAAATTGCACATGCCGTCCGAGAATCCGGTTTTCGCCCCCGGCGGCAGCCGGCTCGTTTGCCGTGGGATGGCTCGTTTGGACGGTTTGGGCTGCAGACACCGCGTGGAACCGCAGGAGCCCCGCTTCCCTCCACCTCGGCGCGGACTCCCCGTCCGCAGTCCCGACGACCGAAAGCCCGTCATTGTCCCGGAAAATCAGCGGCGTTCTTTCGAGGAAACGAAGCACCCGATCGTTGGCGCTATCCCAGCGGATGAGGAATTCGAAGGCCAACTCGCCGTGCTCGCGGACTTCCGCACCCCACTTTTGTTTTACGAAAAACAAGCTGTCTGCGGGACAAGGCCGGCACCCGCGCATGTCGACGAAATCCAGTCCCGTGGCGCGCGCATACTCAAAGCTGAAGGCATACACCGCGGCCAGCGCACGCTTGGAAAGAAGGGACTCGTCCGATGCCGTGCATGCCATTGCCCACATTTGGAGAATGTTTTTTCTGATCTTGAAGACCATCCCCGCCACCGGTCGCGTGTCTTTTTCCACCACCAGCAGCCCGCCCTTTCGGAAGGCCGTTTCCAGTAACCGGCTTGGTTGCACAAAGGCATCCTCGCCGTAGCGGAGCCGGGTGTAGGGGTAGTAGTCACGGTGGAGGTGCTGGCGAAACTCGTTCAGGTCGTGGCTGGCCCGCCAAGTCAGGCCGTGGAGACGGATCCTGCGCAAATCCTCCTTGGCGCTACGGGAGGACGGGGGAGCACCGGCATCCGGAACCCTCGCCACCATCCGCACCCACTCCGGCACCCGCAGGAAATCAGGCATACGAAGCAGGCGGGTGGAGAGAAGGTCGAGACGGGCCATGACCATGTCCGTTCTGGAGCCATGCCGGGCCAATATTTCCGGAATTTGCCAAGCTCGGTAAGACCCCAATTCCTCCCGGGTCCACTTTTCCCCATGGAACCTTTGCAGAAAATAACGCGTCCACCGCTCCTCGCCGGCCATCAAAACCGTGCCGCCCGGCCCCTCGCAGAAAGCGACGGGAATCATCGGCCAGGCGTTGTCCCGGAGGAAATGCAGCACTTGTTTGGCAAAAGGTGACATGGCGTAAGGAGGCTATTCCTTCACGGCGAGAACCGCAGAGTAGTAACCAGTCCACGCTGCCGAGGGCCAAGCCGCCAGCGCTTCCCAGCCGAGCATGGCACGAGGCAGGGCATCGGAAAGGCGTTGGCTTCGCGCAAGAATCCGGCAGAGATGCAAGGCAAACACCCTCGGCACATGCTGGATATGGTGGCAACGCACCACCCGAAACCCGGCGGCCTCGACAGAGCGGACCATTTCCCGCATCGAAAGCGTCTGCCCCATGAAATAAGGGACAAGGCCGGTTCGCTGGAGCACTTTTTGGGGAAGAAAATTCCGCAACCCCACCATCGGATTCCGGGGATTATCCATCGTGAGGATGAGAGTTCCCTTTTCTCCGAGCACCCGTGCCATTTCGCCGATGGATTGTTCGATTTCCGCGCGCGTGGCGAAGTGGTCGATCGTGGAATTCGAAAAGACCAGGTCGAACGAACCATTGGCGTAAGGCATATCCCGCACATCACCCAAAAGTGTCTTGATGCGGGGATTTCCGGCTCCCGCGGATTCAACCACTTGTCGGGAGATGTCGATCCCATGCACTTCCTCTGAAACCAAAGCCAGCGCACCGAGGCATCCAGTCCCCACGGACTCGTCAAAAAGGTCTGTCTTGAGGGAGCAGCCAAACCGCCTCCCACCCAACCAGCTTGAAAGCAACTTGGCGTGAAGGGCATCGCAGTAATCACGCCAAGGCTTACACGCCGTGACCCGGGATCCAGACCCGGTAAAACCACTCCACTCTGCGGAATCGGCGTCTTTCACTTGCAGACTAATGCCGTCCCGAACCAGGCAAGGAAAGTCCCGAGTGGCGCGAAAGGATTGGGGATCCCTCGCCGTCATTGCCAACTCACCGTTCGCGCAGAAAGAATGGCACCAAGCGTGAAAAACCGGTTCGTTTCATTCTGGTTGGACGACCTTCCCCCGCTCTCCGGCAGGATGCGCGCCGTCTTTTACGGCGGACTGCTTTTTTTGGCCCTCACCCAGAGCAGTCCCCTCTCGATGGCCCCCGTCTTGGCAGCATGCGACCCGGCTCTTGTCAGCCCAGTTGAATTCGTTCGATGGAGCGGGATGGACCGGTGGAGTTCCGGAACCATTTTATTCCTCCGGAATTTTTGCATTCTCTCGTGGGTCCTCGCCACCATTGGATTTTTGACGCAACCCGCCAAAATCGCCACGGCGATTTGCATCGTGCCACTCCACGCCCTCTCGATGGGGATCCATAATTCCCATGGCTGGTATGTGCCCGTTTACGCACTGGTTTTTCTCTGCCTGACCCGAAGCGATAGCGATTTTTCTCTGGATGCCCTCATGCGGAAAAGATGGGCCTCTTGGCCGGGTGAGACGCCCTCCCCATCGGCCCTTGCGGCTTCCGGTCTGGCGCGAAAACTCGTGCTTCTGGTTGCCGTCCACATGCTATTTGCCGGAGGCGTTTCCAAACTTCTGGAGGGAGGTTGGCAATGGATGGACGGCCACACCTTGCAATCCTACATCGCCCTGACCTGGGAGTGCCTTGGCACGCAACCCCGCCTGCCCTTGGTCGCGGACGCGATCCTTTCCAGTCAGTCGCTGGCGATTTTTTGCTCGGTGGCTGCAATGGCTGTCGAACTCGGCTCCCCCGCCGCGCTTTTCTCGGCGAGGGCGAGGAATACCATCGTCGCCGGCGCCCTCGCTTTCCACCTGATGATTTATCTCGTGATGGCTCCAAGGTTCGTGGAGCAGTCGTGGTGCTATCTCCTGCTCGTCGATTGGGGGAGCTTGGGCGGACGTGCGCGGCGGTTTTTCCCATCGATTCAGCGATTCCTCACGCCGCCACCCCCGGAGACGCCCTCCCGCACTGCATCCCTCGCTGCCTGGATGGCTTCAGTGGCATCAACCGCTTTCGCCGTTGCGTTGCTTTTTACGGCCTTTCGCGGTGTTGAGTCCTGGCCGCTTACCTGTGTGCCGATGTATTCGTCGTATGTGGGCCCGGACCGCGTTTCGAATGTGCCCCGCGGGTTTTTCGAATCAACGGATGGGCTCCAGAACCTCGCCGGTGAAACCAAAGGTCCGGTCCCGTGGGCCTGGAGGATGGTTTTCTGGCCCAAACTCAACTTGGAACTCGTGGATCAACGCGGAAGCGCCGATGTGAAGCCGATCCTCCCGGGTGCGGGAAGCTTGGGGTTCTACTCATGGTTTTTCATCCTCACGGATGTCGCCATGCAGCAGATAGCTCCCTTCCCCACTGGCGCGCGCCACCGATTCGAACCCGACAAAGTCCTCAACACGGTTAAAACCCGCGCCGCATCCAAAGGCATCCCTGTGGACGCCGCACGGATCCGATTGACCTATTCCTTTTCGACGGAAGAGCCGCCGCTCGTCTTGGCCGAATCCGACTGACACAGATTCCATCGATAACTTTCAGAACAATACTCTCCGAACCCTTACCGCGTTGATTCGCCGGATGGCTTGGTCGAAACTGGCCGTTGATGCAGCCCTCCCGCCCCGCCATCTCCGTCGTCATGCTTGTCGGCACGAACCGCGCGAATGCCCAAGGCGTGCTCGATGCCTTGGGACGCCAAAGTTGTGCCGACGATTTGCTCGAGATCGTGGTCTTCGATTGCGCCGACGAGTCAGTTCCTGCCCTCCAAATACCCGGGCGATTTTCGGGAAAATACCTCCGCCGTCCGGGCCTCTATTTCTGGCGTGTCGCCCGGGCCCTGGCCGCGAAAGAATCCACCGCGCCCATCGTCGCCTTTCTCGAGGACCACTGCGAACCGCACGCCGCCTGGGCGGAGCGACTCCTCGAGGCGTATTCCGACGGGCGCTGGGCCGCGGTGGGCTATGCCTTCACCAATGGCAGCCGCGATTCCTGGTGGTCCCGTTCGGCACTGATGGCCGACTACGGATTTTTCGTTCACCCCGCCGAGGGCGGCCCCGCGCGGCTTCTCGCGGGAAACAATGTCTCCTATGCCCGCTGGTTTCTCGACGAACTCGGCGAGGATTTTGAGAAATCCGTGGGCGTGGATTTCAATGTGCAGGAGATGGCCAACGCCCGTGGACTTCCCATGAAAGTCGGGTCCAACGTTCTCGCCGCGCACCGTTGCTACCCCAATGCGTGGGAGCTCTGCGCCGCGAATTTTTATTATCTCAAAATCCTTGCCGTCGCCCGTGCCAAGGCAAACGGCTGGTTGTTCCCGGCGCGCTTTCTCTGGGCCTGCGGCGTCCTCGCGTTCATCCCCGCCCTGCGAGTCCTGCGCCTGGCGAAATCTATTTCCCGTCGTCCGTCGCTGCTCCCGACCTTCCTCGCCTCGGTGCCGGTCGTCTTCCTCGTTTACTACGCCGCCGCCTGCGGCGAGGCGGCGGGCTATCTCTTCGGCCTGCGCGATGCCGAGGAGAAATTTGTCCAGTGGGAATTGAACACCCCGCGCATCGGTTGATGACCTCCGACAATCCAGTGGAGCTTGACGGGCCGGCGGGAGATACC
>CAZRLX010000180.1:0-4630 GCA_964601115.1 uncultured Chthoniobacter sp.
AAAAAAGGGTGCTGTGGGGTGGTGAGGGCGATAAAAAACGCCGGTCGGGGGACCGGCGTGGTGAGGGAGCGCGGATACTTGTGCGGCGGACGGGGGCGCGGGGACTAAATTTTTGACGTGGTCCCGGGGGAGCAATGTGTGCGTGGGGACGCGTGGGGCCTAGACTTACGATGTGGTTTACCGCTGGTTAAACGCAGGTGGCAGCTGTTTGGCAAACATTCCAACATTCCTAGGAATGTTGGAATAGCAGCCGAAGGGAAGGGGCGGTGAATGGGTGGGTGAGGGGGTGGAGTGGGGGGATTAGCCGGGCCATTTGTGGCCTAGGCTGGGGGCTGGGACTGGGACGCGGCTGGTGGGGGAGGCGAGGGTGTAGAGGGCGGTGTCGATGGGGTGTTTTGCGTAGGCTCCGGCTAGGGCTTTGCGTGTCCAGTTTTCGAGTCGCAAGAGTGGGGCTGCCGCTTTTTGCCAAAGCGGGGCAGAATTGCTCCAATGGGCGGCTTCGGCCAGAGCCTTGGGGTTCGCGCCGAGGTTTTGTCCGGTGATGGTGAAGGCGGCCAGCGGCTCTGGTATCATGCCTACGCACGCTCCTGCAGCCAGCATGCGGCAGACAAGTTCGGCGTCCCCGATGGCTCGGTATTGCGGATCGAAGAAAAAGCCACGGTCCAGCCAGGAACGGCGGAAAAACATGGTGCAACTCATCACGCCGAGGTGAACGACACGGGTGTGGGCCGCATTGGGCTTCACGACTCGACGGTAAGCGATGGGTTTGCCCGTCTCATCCACAATGAGTGCATCACCGAAGACCAGATCGACGTCGGGATGGTCCGTAAAAAATTGCGCCAATTTTGTCAATGTGCCCGGCAAATATTGTTCGTCCGTGTTGAGGTAAGAGATGATGTCGCCGGTGGCCCGGTCCCAAGCGCGATTGATGGCGTCATACATGCCGCCGTCGGGTTCGGAGAAAAGATGGAGAGAGGAGGTAATTTTGGATTTTTGATGAGGAATTTTGGATCGGGGCGGGGGGTGGAAATGTTGGATGAGGGGGTGTTTAGTTCTGCAGCCAAAGCATCGATGCCTGGTGTGCCGGCGTCCTGTACGATGTGCTCGATTTCGAGTTGCGCTTCGGCTTGATCAGCGACGCTGGCGATGCACAGGCGAAGCCACTCGAGTTGGTTGAATGAAGGTGTGGCAACGGAGAATTTCATCGAAGAGCCTCCACGATGCGCTTTTGAAAAATCTCCAGAGTAAAGTTCTGTTCATATTTTTTGCGCAAGGTCCATGGGTCTGGGTATGAGGAACTGCGGCAGAGTGCAGCGGCGAAGCCGGCAGCATCCTTGGCTGGAACGAGGCAGCAGCCGGTGCCATCGAGCACACTTCGAATGCCCGGGATATCGCTGGCGATGACGGGGAGAGCGAAAGCCAAGGCCTCCACAGCGACCAAACCAAAGCTCTCCGACCAACTGGGAAAAAGCAGGACGTCGATGTTGTGGAGAAAACTTTTCTTCTCATCGCCCTGCAGAAAGCCGTGAAGGTGAACGTGAATACCGTGGGCGCGCAAAGTCTCGATGCGTGAAACGCCCTCTTTTTCTTCATCAGCGGAAGCAAAGGACCCAGCAATGGTCAGTTGCCACACGAGGTCGGGTCTGGCCGCGGAGGCCAACCGCACGGCCTCTAGCGCATCGAAAAAGCCCTTGGTACGAAGGCAATGTCCTAGATATCCAACGCGAATCGTATCTCCTTGCGGTTGTGCAGACTGTTCATTGAGCCAAGCACGAACCCGTAATGTTCGCTTCTCTCGTTCAAGACAGATCAAGGCAAAGTCATTGCAAGGATCGGGGATGCCATTGGGAACGATGACCACGCTGCGTGGGGCAAAGGTTTCGGCGTCCGGCACATTTCCCGGAGCGATGCAGATCGCGGGATCGGCGCCGCGCAACAGCAAACGCATGTAAGGGCGCAGCAACTTGGCGGTCAGACCTCGCGGCGCATCAGCAAACTCGTTACTTCCCATTACCCAAGTCCCCAGCCCTACCGCATGCCAGTGAAGAATCAACTGCGGAAAAAATGGCCCCAGTAGCGTGAGAGCCACAATATCTCGAATGATAGCCGATTTCTTCGCTGGCGCGGGGATGTAGTAGAGCGTCTTCGCCCCTTGAAAAATCCGATAGCGCAACGCTTGGACGCAGTATCCTATCAAACGTCCCAGCTTGCGCCAGCCGCTCGTCCCGACGTCGGCCAAATCGTCCGAGACCTGGGCGTTGACGTGATACAACGTTCGTCCGGGTGCCTCCTCCTGCAACCCCTCAAGCATCAGTTTCACCATGTAGCTTTGCCCGTGGTGCGGCGGAGGCACGTGGGCGAAAACAACGATGGCGGGTGATGTTTTCACGGGATGAATAAGCTCCGGATCATTAAACGGAGGGTCTTGATTGATGTCGTGGTGAGGACTATGCGGAACCTGCCGATCGGTGCTTTTTCACCTCTGCTGGATTACCAGCCACGATTGAGTTTGTCGGATACTCGCCCCGACCGACGACTGAGCCAGCGCCCACGATGCAGCCGTCGCCGAGTTTCACGCCTTTAAGGATGATGCTCCCGGCGCCGATGAAGACGTCGTTGCCGATCTCGACTGGCGCCGAGCGCACATTGGCCTGATCAGACTCTCGCGTGCGGCGCTGGATGGGATCGAGCGAATGGAAGTCATGGTCGTAAATTCGCACGCCTCCGCCGATGTTCACGTGGTTGCCGATGCGCACCAGTTGACGTGATGAGATCACGGCCCCGGTCATGCCGGAATAATCGCCGATCTCGATACGGCCATTGCCATAACAGCAAAGAATGCATGGATGGGGAAAGCCAACGAGATTGGTGAGGTGTCGGGATGTCGCGTTGAAGTGGGAGCCGATGTGAATGGCCCCGCGTCGCGCCACCCGCACGATGAGAGGGCCGTAAGCTTGAAAGCCCGGGCCCACTTTGCAGCCCATTAGCGCAAAGTAGAGGCGGGCGATGGATGAATGCCAAGCCGAGATGAGCATCCCGCCGCCGACGTCACGGAGCACAAAGAGATGCGCCGGAAAGTCGTATTTGCGGAGGAAATCGGGGATTTTGGAGAGGAAACTCATGGGTGAGTCTGCTGCGGCGGACAATGCTTAATGAATAATGATTAATGACGAATTTAAAAGGATGAAGGAGTCGGCCTTGCGGACGATGAGTAATGAATAACGGCAGATGAATAAGGATTCAGGATGAAGGATTCAGGATTCGGGAGGGGGAGGGGGAGGCTGCGGTATGCACGTGGGAAAGTATGAAAGTGGGAAGGTGCGAAGGTGTGGGGAGCGGGGGGATAAGGATAGGGAAGAAGGATGAAACTTGAGTTTGATACCTGAGTGAAATGTTGAGGAAGGTAGCCAGCTTTGCAGAATTTCAGACTTTCAGCTTTGCAGAATTTCGGCTTTTGTTCGTGTTCATGCGCGTAGCGATACTGGCACAGTTTCCGATCCATATTCTGCCGGAGTTTGCGCATTTGGGGGAGCCGAAGCAGCACTACGCCACGTGGTTGCCGCAGCTGGCGCAGGGGTTTGGCGTGGCAATAGCGAATGGCGAATGGCGAATGGCGAATGAGTCGCCGCGGCGACTAAAGAAAGTAGAGGATTCAGGATTCAGGATAGAGAATTCAGAAGACGCTCCCGTCATCTCTCCTCCTAGAGCCTCCTTCCCTCCCCTTACTCCTGAATCCTTAATCCAGAATCCTCCCCCATGGGAAATCCACTGGATCACGTTGTCCACTGAGGTTACCGAGCCGCGCACGGTGGAATATCTGCATCAGACCTTTCACATCTTGCCTACGGCGCCGAGCGGGCGAGCTTCATCTTTATTTCGTGCAGATCGAAGGCAGATTCAGGCCGTTATCGATCGTATTAATCCTGATTTGGTTCACGGCTGGGGCAACGAAGATGTTTATGGCTTGGCGGCTGTTCTTTCAGGACGACGAAACATGGTCAGCGTTCAGGGGCTTCTTTCCTATTATGTCTTGCGAAATCACCTGCCCACACGCACCTACCTGCAGGCACTGATCGAGTTATTTGTGCTTAATCGGGCCGACGCATTGGTCTGTGAAAGCCAGTGGTCGTGCGACATGGTTCGGCGACGGCTGGTCAATCGAAAAAAGCCGATCCACCACGTGGAATACGGTGTACAGCAATGCTATTACGAGGCTGTCTGGCAGCCAGAGCCATCGAGACCCCTAGCTGTATTCACTGGATCCGTTGAACCGCGCAAGGGCATTCTAGATCTTGTTCAAGCCTTTCAACACCCGCGGCTGAGGGATGCCGAGCTTTGGGTTTTGGGAGCGGACAACACACCATTTGCCCGGAAACTCAAAGAAACCGCTCCACCGAATATCAAGTGGTTTGGGCGACTCGGGCTTGAAGAAAGTATCTCGCACCTCAGCAGGGGATGGTGCTTTGTCCTGCCGACGCGTGGCGACACCGGTCCGATGGCGGTCAAAGAGGCGATGGTGGTTGGGCTGCCTGTTATTTCCTCACCCAACTCTGGAGCCAGAGACTACATCCACGACGGCGAGAACGGCTTTCTCGTACCCTGCGGCCAGGCGGGCGTCTTGGCCGAGCGT
>CAZRLX010000181.1:0-2376 GCA_964601115.1 uncultured Chthoniobacter sp.
GACCTCTCGAAATCCACCCCGGCATTTCCCGTGGCCTCGGAAAACTGGATGTCGTCGGGATCCTCGCCCTCGAGCGCATCCGGCGGCAGCACCTCCTTGTCTTCGAGGGGAATCTTCCCGAAATCGACCCTGCGGTCCAGGGCATCGCACCATTCGTCGATATAAGCGCTGGATTCGCACACCTCGCCGGGCTCGTATTCGTCTTCGTCATCGCCCCAGCGACTGTCCCCGCAGCCGCTGTATTCGGCCCACCCGGACTCCTCGATATGCACAATCCCGAGATGAAACGCACACGCACTGGCCTTCGATGCTTCCAGCAAGACGTGGGCAATCGCGGCATCGCGTCCCTTCAATCCCGAAAATGAAAGTCCCGAGGGCGTGTATTTGTGCTCGAGCAAATAGGCGATCTTCTTCGGCCCGTCATCACCTCGCACGGCCCATCCGCGTAGCGTCTCGGCCGCCTTCCGGACATATTGCCTCTCGTCAGGAGGTTTCGGAGCACCTTCCCGCTTCCGCGAAGCCATGATCAGGTTGTAAACGAGGCACACGCGGTTTCCCGATACCACAGGCCGAACCTCATGCTCGCAGTCGGCGTAAAACGCCGCAAAACCAACTTCTCCGGGATCGGTCCCCCGCAAGTCGACCACCACCTCGCGCCCGGCGTGGCGGACGAGCAATTCTCCTCCTTCGTGGGCCGATGGCAGGGTGACCACCAGCGTGCCAAACATCCCGCCCACCTTTTCCGAATCACGGTGGGCGAGAAAAAAACCTCCCTCGTCGTAAACAAGCAGTTTGTAGAATTCAGCCCGCACCTCCTCGGGAACCAACCCCAGTCCCTCCGCCACCCGTGCCACCAACATCTCGAACCGCGCACCCCACCCCTTGCCCTCAATCGAAACTTTCGCGGGGGCGATCTGCCAGACCTTGCGCACATCCTCGTCAACCAGTGTCTGGTCCCCTTTGCCATAAGGCGCGCGCTCGGCGGCGGCGGCGATCAATTCTCGCGCCTGGGCGGGCGGCACCGGGAACGACAACTGCCCGACTCCCTCGACTGTCAAACACGGCATCGGTGTTTCAAATTTCCCCGAAACCTCGAAACTCCCCGGGCGCTCGAGCGTTTCAAGCGCATCGACCAGCTCACCGAATCCCTCGGCATACGACACATGGATCTGTTCGTCGGACATGCGAGGATTCTTTCAAACCGGCGGCTCGACTGACAAGACCTGCCCCTCTTTTCCCGAGCAGCTCCGCACTCGCGGCTTAAAACGATTTCCTCAGGTGGCTGGGAAGGATGCCGAGCTGCTCGCGGTATTTGGCAACGGTGCGCCGGGCGACGGCGAGGCCGCGGTCGGAGAGGAGCTTGACGATGTCCTGGTCGCTGTAGGGCGCCCGGCCGGATTCCTCCTTCACGATCTGGGCGATGGCCTGCCTGACGCTTTCGTTGCTGACGGTCTCGCCATCGCTGTTCGTGTATCCGTGAGTGAAGAAATATTTCATCTCGAAGATGCCCTGCGGGGTTGAGATGAATTTCCCGGCGGCGGCCCTGCTGACGGTGGTTTCGTGGACTCCAACCGACTCGGCGACCTGGCTCATGGTCATTGGCTTCAGGTGGGCCGGTCCACTGATGAGAAACTCGCGCTGACGCACGGCGATTTCGCGGGCGATATTGAGAATCGTTTGCTGGCGCTGCTGGATGCTTTTGATGAAAAAATTCCCGCCGCGAATCTTGTCGCGGAGATATTCGCGAACCTCCTTGGTATTTCCGCCAAGCATGTCCTTGCAGGAGTCGGCGATCCGCAACTGGGGAATCTCGTCGTTGTTCAACCCCACTGTGAAATCCTCGCCGTCGAACTCGATAGAGACCTCGGGCACGACGACCTGGTTCGTATCCGGGGCAAAGAGGCGACCGGGAGCGGGGTTCAGGGAAGCGATCGTTTCGGCGGCGTGTTGGACCTCGGGCAACTCCAGATCGAGCGCCTTGGCGATCTCATGAAGCTTCTTGCGGCCCAACTCGTCGAGGTAATGGCGCACGATGCGCGATTCGGTGGAGTATTTTTTTCCCCGGCGCTCGAGCTGCAGAAGAAGGCACTCGGAAAGGTTGCGCGCGGCGACTCCGGCGGGGTCGAACTCCTGGACCTTCGGCAGGACACGCTCGACATCATCCACGGGCGTGTCGAGAGTGGAGGCGATCTCCTCGACGCTGGAGCGAAGATAGCCCCCCTCATCAAGGTTCCCGATGATCTCGACCGCGATCGCGGCGTCCTCCTTCGGCCAGGAGGCGGTGAGAAGCTGCTCCAACAAATGCTCGGAAAGCGTCGGCGGCCGGACTTGGGAGTCGAGAAAATGCTGGCGGCGCTCGAGCGCCTCACGGGTCCA
>CAZRLX010000181.1:2476-4509 GCA_964601115.1 uncultured Chthoniobacter sp.
CAAGGGTAGGCACGGATACTGCTGATACAAGCAAAAACCGCGCCATCCTTGAGTGGCGCGGCTTTTGCGTTATCCCCTCTGCGGGGAATGAAATCAGGCTTTTTCGACCTGCCAGTATTCAAGGTCCACGAGCGTGTCGCGACCGAAGATGCTGACCGACACGCGGAGCTTCCCGCGCTCGGGATCGATCTCCTCGACAAGACCGTTCTGGTTTTGGAACGGACCGTCGGCGACCTTGACCTTGTCTCCAACTTCAAAATTGATTTTGGGCTTCACCGTATCCTCGCGGTCTCGGACTTGGGCGAGGAGGGCTTCCACTTCCTTCGGTCGCATCGGAGTGGGGCGGTCTTTCGTGCCCGCGAATCCAAGCACTCCGTTCGTCTCCTTGATAAAATACCAAGCACGCTCGACGAGATCGTTCTTTTCGTCCAAGAGGTGCATGTTGACGATGATGTAACCCGGGAAAAACTTCCGGGTGGTTTCCGTCTTTTTGCCGCGCTTGATTTCCTGAACCCGCTCGGTGGGGATCAGAACTTCATGGATAAGGTCGGACATCTCCTCGGTGGCGATGCGGCGGGTGATGTTTTCCTGCACTTTTTGTTCCTGTCCAGAGAGGACATGAACGACATACCACTGATCTTTCGGGGCTGGCGGCATTGTTAATGTGTTCGGGTGGAATTGGGAATTAGGGGCGGGTCAAAAACCCGACCACGTTGATCAAAATGAAATCAAAAAACGCAATGTATCCACCAAGGAGGATCATGGCGATCATGACCACAACGGTGGAATCCGTAAGTTCCTTGTAGCGGCGGAATCCTTTTTCATTCGGATCCCAGGGCCAGTTGGCCTTGCCGAGCTCGACACGGACTTCAGAGATGAATTTGCGGCTTTTTGAAAACATTTTTATGGGAGTGTGAAGGCACAGGTCAGGAGGGACTCGAACCCCCAACCAGCGGTTTTGGAGACCGCTGCTCTACCAATTGAGCTACTGACCTTCGGAATTTATCCGGCCTGTGGCGCGTTCCTTACTTGATGATCTCGGCAACGCGTCCGGCACCCACGGTGCGGCCACCCTCGCGGATCGCGAAGCGGATGGTTTTTTCCATCGCGATTGGAGTGATGAGTTCGACTTCCACGGAGACGTTGTCACCGGGCATGACCATCTCGACTCCCTCGGGGAGCTTGACGGTGCCGGTCACGTCCGTGGTGCGGAAGTAGAATTGCGGACGGTAGTTTGTGAAGAACGGGGTGTGGCGTCCACCCTCGTCCTTGGAGAGGACATAGACCTCCGCCTTGAACTGGGTGTGGGGCTTGATCGAACCTGGCTTGGCGATGACCTGGCCGCGCTCGATGTCGTCTTTCTTGATGCCGCGCAGGAGCACGCCGACGTTGTCGCCGGCTTCGGCGGTGTCGAGGAGCTTGCGGAACATTTCGATGTCCGTGATGGTTGTCTTCTGCGTGTCGCGAAGGCCAACGATCTCGACTTCCTCCATTTTCTTGAGGATGCCGCGCTCGACACGACCGGTGGCGACAGTGCCGCGACCTTCGATGTTGAACACGTCTTCAACCGGCATGAGGAAGGGCAAATCCTTCGGACGCTCGGGCTCGGGAATGAACTCGTCCACGGCGTTCATGAGGTTAATGATTTCCTGCTCGTAAGTGGCGTCGCCTTCGAGGGCCTTGAGGGCGCTGCCTTTGACGATCGGAATGGTGTCGCCGGGGAACTCGTATTTGCTGAGAAGTTCGCGGATTTCCATTTCGACGAGTTCAAGAAGGTCCTTGTCGTCGACCATGTCGACCTTGTTCATGAACACAACGATCGCCGGCACGCCGACCTGGCGGGCGAGAAGGATGTGCTCGCGGGTCTGCGGCATGGGGCCGTCGGCGGCGCTGCAAACAAGAATCGCACCGTCCATCTGGGCGGCACCGGTGATCATGTTTTTGACGTAGTCGGCGTGGCCGGGGCAGTCGACGTGGGCGTAGTGGCGCTTGTCGGTCTCGTATTCGACGTGGGCGGTGTTGATCGTGATGCC
>CAZRLX010000182.1:0-4496 GCA_964601115.1 uncultured Chthoniobacter sp.
GCTCGGTTTGCGGGAGGTAGTCCTTGTCGATGCCCGGCACGCTGTATTCGTAGGGACCGTGGTAAACGACAGGTGTCTTCGGGAAGTTGCCGTGCCCGGGAGGCGAGGGAACCGTCCACTCGAGTGTGTTGGCGTGCCAAGGGTTGTTCGGGGCTTTTTCCCCGCTGCGCAGCGAACGGATCACATTCCAGATGAAGATGAACGTGGTGAAGCCGAGGCCGATCGCGCCGATCGTGCAGAGTTGGTTCAGCGGTTGGAGTTGGCGAAGGTGCTCGTAGACCATCGGATCCGCGATCCGTCGCATCATGCCGCCGAGCCCAAGGTTGTGCATCGGGAAGAAGGCGAGGTTGAAGAAGATCAAGGTGAGGAAGAAGTGCCACTTGCCGAGCGTCTCATCGAGCATGCGGCCGAACATTTTCGGGAACCAGAAGTAGAGCGCTCCGAAGATGGCGAAGATGCTGCCGCCGAAGAGCACGTAGTGGAAGTGGGCGACGATGAAGTAGGTGTGGTGCACGAACAGGTCGACCGGTGTCGAGGCCATGAAAATGCCGCTCAACCCGCCGATGACGAACATCGACACGAACGCCAGCGCAAAACACATCGCGGTGGTGAACTCGATCGATCCGCGCCACACGGTGCCCATCCAGTTGAACGTCTTGATCGCGGAAGGCACGGCGATGACCATGGTTGAGACCGAGAAGGCCGCGCTGAGCGTGAGGTTCATGCCGCTGACGAACATGTGGTGGCCCCAGACGATGAATCCGAGAAATCCGATTGCGATCATCGCGTAGACCATCGCCTTGTAACCGAAGATGGGCTTGCGGGAGAAGACCGCGAGGATTTCCGATGTCAGGCCCATCGCCGGAAGGATCATGATGTAGACCTCGGGGTGGCCGAAGAACCAGAAGAGGTGTTGCCAGAGGAGCGGTTGGCCGCCACCTGCGGGCGAGAAGAAGCTGGTGCCGAAGTTCAGGTCGGTGAAGAGCATCGCGGCGGCGGCCGAGAGCACCGGCACGGCGAGGATCAGAAGGATCGCTGTGATGAACAGCGACCAGACCGTAAGCGGCATGCGGAACATCGACATGCCCGGCGCGCGCATGTTCACGACGGTCGTGATGTAATTTGTCGCGCCCGCGATCGAGGAGAGGCCGTTGATGAAAATCGCTATGCCCCAGAGACTTTGGCCGATCTGGGTTCCGTTGTATGCAGCCACCGAACTCAGCGGGGCGTAGGCGGTCCAACCTGTGCCCGGAGCACCGCCGGGAACGAAAAATGCGGCCATGAGGATGACGCCCGAGAGGAGATAGAGCCAGTAGCTCAGCTCGTTCAAGAGCGGGAACGCCATATCGCCCGCGCCGATTTGCAGGGGAATCAGGTAGTTGCCAAACGCGCCGATCAGCAACGGCATGACAACAAAGAACACCATGACCGTGGCGTGCATCGTGACCAGCATGTTGTAGCCACCGGGAATGATCGACCCATCGATCGCCACGGTTTCGGGAAGCAATTGGCCGATGACAGGCACCACCGCGCCCGGGTAGCCGAGTTGCCAGCGGACTCCGAGCGCGAGCGCGCCGCCGATGAACAGAAAGGCGAGGGCAGTCCAGAGGTATTGGAGTCCGATCATTTTGTGATCGTAGGTCCAGAGGTATTTGCGGAAGAAGCCGACCTCGTGATCGTGGTGGGCGTGCTGCTCAGTGGCGTGGGAGTCTGCAGTGGTTGCTGTCATGGCAGGATGCTGTGTGGAAAAATGGAATACGAATCTAAGTGGATTCCCGTGCCCGTGAACATGAAAATTTTCCGTGCCGGGGAAATCGCGCAAGAGTGGCTCATGGTGTTGGCGGTGGAACCAGTGCCGCGAATTGAGGGTGCGAACGAATGAGTTTCTCAAAAGCTGGCCGTTCCTCCATGGGCAGATCGGCGGGAAATTTCGCGGCCGAGCGCTCCCATTTGGCGAGCCAATCCGCGCCGAGCACGTCGCGTCCGCGCTCCCTCGCCAAGGGCAGCGATGTGCAGGCGATCGTGGTTTCGATCTTCTCGCCGGCATTCCTGCCGCGCGCCACATGGAATCCCGCCGCGAGCATCGCCACGCGCGAGGCGGTCGAGCAGGTGTAGGTGAACAACTCGACATCGCCAGCCCCGCAGGCCGTGTGGATTTTCCTGAAGGCTTCCGTGGTCCATGCCGGCGCGCACGTTTTCCCGGAGAACATGTCGTAAAAGACAAGATCGGGCGACGGAGCGCGGTGGATTTGTTCCAGGAAATCCCCTTCGAGAAGCTCCCAAGAGAGGCCCGCGTGGGTTTTGGAATGCCAGACACCGGATTTCAAAATGCCCGCCGGTCCGCCGTGGCGCAGGTAGGGGAAGAGGTCGCTGTTTTTGAATGCCAGCCTCAGCGAATCGAGGTCGTTCTCGAAACTGACAATGCGCATCGGGCGCACGCCCCCCGCTGCCGCCGCCTCGTAGCACTCGATCGCGGCCATGGCATTCGCTCCCGCTCCCAGGCCGACATCCCACACCACCAACTCGTTCGAGCCATGCGCCGGAGCCAGGCGCACGCCCAAGCGCGATTGCTCGACATAAAGCCGCCGCGCCTCGTCCATCGGGGCCGTGCGGGAGTGCATGATCTCGCCGGAGGCCTCGTGAAGAATGCTGGAAAACCCCTCGATCGCCGTGTGGATGCGGTAGGCGCCGCGCGTCAGCTTGCGCGGGGCGTTCCGCCGCATCGGCGTCACCGGATTGTCGAGGTCGTCCGCCAGAAGTGTCTCGCGGTGGGCATGGCGAAACGCTGCAAAGCTACCCTCGAGAATGCTCGCGCGGATGTTCTCCATGAGGCGGTGGTAGAAGAAAATGTTGTGCTGTCCCAGGAGTTGCCAACCGAGCGTCTCCTTGCATTTCGTGAGGTGGTGGAGGTAGGCGCGGCTGTAACGCGCGCAAGTCGGGCAGGCGCAGGCGGGATCGAGCGGGCTTTCGGAGGTCTTGTAAACGCCGCGCCTCAGTTGCAGATAGCCTCGCGAGGTGAACGCCCCGCCGCGTTGCGCGACCTGCGTGGGGATGATGCAGTCGAACATGTCCACCCCGCGGTGCACGGCCTCGAGGATGTCGAGCGGCGTGCCGACGCCCATGAGATAGCGCGGCAGGTTTCGTGGAAGCAGCGCGGCCGTGAGTTCGCATGTGTCCTCGCGCTCGCTTTTTTCCTCGCCCACCGCCAGGCCTCCGATCGCGAAGCCGTCGAACTCCATCGCGCAAAGCGCTTCGGCGCTGGCCCGCCTGAGCCCCGGGTGCAACGCCCCCTGCACGATGCCGAACATCGCCTGCGGCGAATCCCCGCGCGCCGCAAGGCTTCGTGCCGCCCACCGGTGCGTGAGCTCCATGGCCGCCAGCGCGGTGGATTCATCGACGGTGGATGGAACACACTGGTCGAGAGCCATCATGATGTCGCTGCCGATCGCCATCTGGGTTTCGATGCTTGTTTCGGGGCTGAGCAGGATCGAGCGTCCGTCGAGATAGCTCTGAAAAACCGCCCCCTCCTCCCGCATGCTCCGCGAGTGGGGAAGTGAAAAAATCTGGAACCCCCCGGAATCGGTCAGCACCGAGTGCGGCCACGACATGAAGCGGTGGATTCCACCCGTCTTGCGGAAGACCTCGGCCCCCGGCCTCAGCAAAAGGTGGTAGGTATTGGCCAGAAGGATGCGCGAACCGCTGGCCTCGAGGGACGCCGGGTCCTGCGCCTTCACGGTGGCCTGCGTGCCGACAGGCATGAAGATCGGCGTGCGCACTGTGCCGTGGAGCGTCTGGAATGTCGCCGCGCGGGCGCGTGAATCCACGGCCTCGGCCTCGATACGGAAGGAAAGTCGCGTGGATGTGGACATGCGTGAACGGCCGGCCAATAAACACGCGCCCATCCTCATCTCAAAGCGCATTCTGGCACCCGCCGACACCCTCCGCATATTTCCGTGACAGGCGGCGGCATCTTTGAAATAGGAAACGCCCTCATGCCACGGACGCCAACCGACCAAGCCCTATGAAACGCCAGTCCTACAAACCCGGTGGCATCCTCTTCCGCGAAGGTGAAAAAAGCTCCGAGGTCTACCGCATCCTGCGCGGCCGTGTGGAAATCTCGATCGAAGGGAATCAAAAATCCGTCGTGCTCGCACAACTCGGGGAGGGCGACATTTTCGGCGAGATGGCCATGGTCGACGAGCGTCCGCGCTCGGCGACGGCACGCGCCACCACGGTTGTCGAGTGCGAGGTCATGTCGCCCGAGGATTTCCAGCGCGCGATCATCGAAAACCCCCGCAGCCTGATTCCGTATCTCGCCAGTTTTTTCGAGCGCCTCCGCACGCTGAACGACCGCCTGCAACTCGAAGCCAGGCTCCGCATGGCCGGGCAGCCCGCCGCCCAGGACCTGAAAAAAAACGTCGCCCCCCGCGCCAACCACCATCCCGAGCGCTCCCGATTCACCGCACACATGGAATCCATCCATATCGAGCCCCCCG
>CAZRLX010000183.1:0-4469 GCA_964601115.1 uncultured Chthoniobacter sp.
GCGGCATGCGCGTGTCGCTCTACAAGGACGAACTCGGCATCTTCCACGGCATGCTTGCCCAGTCGTTTTTTTGCCTGCTGGGGATCATCACCATCGCCACAAGCCCGCGGTTCATCCGCGGCGGGTGGGATGTTTTTCTGCCGGATTCCGTGTTGAGGAACATGGCGGTTGCCGCCACGGCGTTGATCTTTCTCCAACTCGGGCTTGGCGCCACGATGCGCCACGAGCATGCCGGACTGTCGATCCCCGATTTCCCGCTGGCTTACGGGCAAATCCTTCCCGACACCTCGCCCGAACGCGTCGCCGAGATCAATGAGGCGCGTGTTCGGGACAACCAAGTGCCCACCAACGCCACGCATATCTGGATTCAAATGGCCCACCGCGCCATGGCCGTGGTGATTCTTTGCCTCGTCGCTGCTGTCGCCGTCCGCTCCTGGGGCGGAGTCTCGCACCGCACCGCCGCACTCTGGTGCTCGGTGTGGCTCGGCATGATTCTGGTGCAAGTCGCGCTCGGGGCTTGGACGATCTGGTCGAACAAGGCGGCTGATGTCGCCACCGCCCATATGGCGCTCGGTGCCCTCTCGCTTCTCGCCGGGGTGCTTCTTTGCTTCCGCTTGTGGCGCGGCACGCAGGCATTTCGCTTCATCGCGCCGGACGTGCCGGCTTCGAAGGTCTATTCCACAGTGGCATGAAATCGAGTGCCGCCGTGTCTGAATCCCGTGCGCAGGGACTGGTGGACGACGTGCTTGTTTTGGTCAAGGCACGCCTCTCGTTTCTGGTTCTGATCACCACTCTCGTCGGATTCCTCTTGGGCTGGCGGGGACCGCTCAATTGGATTCTGCTCGGAGCCACCTTGCTGGGCACCGCGCTCTGCGCGGCCGGGGCGGCGGCGCTGAACCAATGGTGGGAACGAGACGGCGATGCAAAAATGAAACGCACCAGCTCCAGGCCGGTGCCCGCCGGCAGGATTCAGCCGACCGATGCGCTCATGTTCGGCCTGTTTTTCTCGGTGACGGGCATTGCCATTCTGGCCCTCTTCGCGAATGCCGGTGCCGCGTTTCTCGCCTTCGCCACAATCGCCATTTACATCCTCGTCTACACCCCGATGAAGCGGATCAGTTCGCTGAACACGCTGGTGGGCGCGGTGCCCGGAGCCTTGCCACCGCTGATCGGTTGGATGGCCGCCCGCGGTCATTACGAACTCGAGGGCTGCCTGTTGTTCGCGATCCTGTGGTTTTGGCAAATGCCCCACTTTCTCGCGATCGCCTGGATGTATCGCGAGGATTACGCCAAAGGCGGCTGTGTCATGCTTACCGCAGGGGACCCCGAGGGATACGCCACTTCACGGCAGGCGTTTTTCTATGCGCTTTGCCTGTTGATCGTGACCCTACTGCCTGGTGTCTTGGGCTTTAATTCGGCTATTTGGTTTTTCTGCGCCTTGGTCATGGGACTCGCCTTCGCCGGCTTCGCGTTTGTCTTTATGCGACGTCGCGACAATGCCTCCGCAAGGGCGTTGTTTTTCTCCTCGATCCTCTACCTGCCGCTGCTCCTCGGCCTGCTGGTTCTGACAAGAAGATGAATAAAAAGCCGCGCTCGAAAAATCTCCTCCTCATGGCAGCTCTGTGGGTTTTTGCTATTTCACTCGCGGCGCTTGTTCTGATACTCATGAACCTCCGCGGCCCCTACCAGGCGCCCTGATTCCCATTTTCCAACCAACACCCACACGCTCCATGTCCACAGCAGCCATCGCCCACGATTCCCACGGCCACGAAGGGGCCTCGCCCGCCGTCGCCAAATTCGGCATGATCATGTTCCTTATCTCTGAGGCCATGCTCTTCGCCGGCCTCCTTGGCGGATATTTCGTCCTTCGCTGGTCGGAAAACGGCTTCCCTTGGCAGGCGGGCCACGCCTGGCCGCCGGATGCCTCCTACGCCGCGCTGCCGGTGTTCCTCACCTCCATCAATACCATCTTCCTCCTCGCGAGCAGTGTCACATTCCACTTGGCGGAAGGGTCTGTCATGAAGGGAAAATCCGGCTTGGGTTGGCTTTTCATCACGATCGCCCTCGGCTCTCTCTTCGTCGGCATCCAATGCTACGAATGGTGGCACATGCACCATGAAGGCCTCTGGTTCAACACTGGTGGTGTCTATGGTTCGAGCTTCTTTGTCATCACTGGATTCCACGGCCTGCACGTGGTCGTCGGCGTGCTCTTGATCGTCTGGTGCTTCCTGCGCCAACTGTTCACCCGCTGCTTCACCCCGTCGCACCACCCGGCTCTGGCGAATGTGGCGCTCTACTGGCACTTCGTCGACGTCGTCTGGATCGTGGTTCTCACGCTCCTCTACTATGTCTGACGGCGCCCCGCGCCGGGGGATTTCCCCACTCGGCTGGGTCGTGGCATTCACGGTGGCTGCGGCTGTGCTTGCGGCCGCCTACATCAGCCTCAAATCCACCACGCCGAGACCACTCCCGCCACACCTCGAAAAAATTTCAAAGGTCCCGCCGTTCAGCATCAAGGACCAGACCGGAAACCCGCTCACCCTTGATGATCTCAAGGGGAAAATCTGGGTCGCGAACTTCGTTTTCACGCGCTGCAAAGGGCCGTGTCCGCTCATCACGCAGCGCATGGCGGATTTGAACACCAAGCTCGGCAAAGTCCGCGACAAGGTCGTGTTGGTCTCCTTCAGCGTCGATCCCGGCTACGATACCCCGGAGGTGCTCGCCCAATACGGGGCCACCCAAGGCGCGAACCCCGCACATTGGAAGTTCCTCGCCCCCACACAGGAGGACATCGACGCTATCGTAGTGAAAGGTCTCCTCCAGCCTGTCTCAAAGGAGCCTGACGGCACGGTCGCCCACTCCTCGCGCTTCGTGCTTGTCGATGCCGATGGATGGCTCCGCGGCTACCAGGATGGAGTCGATCCCGAGGTTGTCCAAAAGCTCATGGTGGACATCGGAGATCTCCTGCAGGAAAATCCAACCGACAAGAAATGAAACACCACATCTTCCTCGCCATTCTCCTGTTCCAGATTCCACAAGCCTTCGCTTGTGTCGGGTGCCGCCAACCTGGCACCGCCGGACCCGCCGAACCGCAGACCATCACCGCCGGCATCGCCCTTTCCTGGGGTGTCCTCGGCATGTTGGCCGTCGTGTTGTCCATCGTCGGCGGGATGACGTATTACATCGTCACCACTTGCAAGCGACTCGACCGCGCGCGCAACACTCCATGAGCGTCTCGGATCTTCCGGCACTCAATGCGGGATTGAACGCCATCGCCACCCTGCTTCTTCTGGCAGGATTCATTTGCATCAAAGCCGAACGCAAGATCGCCCACCGCTTCTGCATGCTCGGAGCGTTCGGCGTCTCCTGCGTGTTTTTGTTTTTTTACGTTCTCCACAAAATTCTCGTCCAAGGCGTGCACACGCCGTTCGGCGGCGAAGGGCTCTGGCGCACGTTTTACTACGGCATGCTTGTGTCCCACATCATCCTGGCCATTGTCATCGTGCCATTGATTCTTGTGACGATGACTCACGCTCTCAAAGGCCGCTTTGAACGCCACCGCGCTTGGGCGAAGTGGACATTCCCGCTCTGGTTCTACGTCTCCGTAACCGGCGTGCTTGTGTATTTCATGCTTTACCAGTGGTTCCCAAAAGCCGTGTGAGGCCATGCCGCAGCCGCCCGACCTGCCCATCCACACCGTCCGAGATCGCAAGGTCATCCTCGATGCCGACCTCGCCGCCATCTACGGCGTGCAGACCAAGGCACTCAATCAAGCCGTCCGTAGAAACGGCGACCGCTTCCCGGAGGACTTTGCGTTCCAGCTAACCAAAGAGGAGTTTCAATTTCTAAGGTCACAAATTGTGACCTTAAAGAAATCGGGACCGGGCCAGCATCCCAAATATCTTCCCATCGCCTTCACCGAGCACGGCGCTCTCATGGCCGCAAACCTCCTCAAAAGCCCCGAGGCGGCGCGCATGAGCGTCTTTGTCGTCCGCGCGTTCGTGAAGCAACGCGAACTCCTCATGGCGCAAGCCGATGTGCTCAAACGCCTCGCCGAGATCGACGCCCGCCTCCTTGAGCACGATACCGCCCTCCGCACGATTTGGCGCGAGATTCAGCCACTCCTCGTTCCCCCGCCCGCTCCGGACAAACCGGAGATTGGCTTCCATGTCCGCGAGGAAGCCACCGCCTACCGTGTGAAACCCAAACCCCGCCGCTCAAGAAAATCATGAACCAGACCGCACCATCCGCCCGCCCGATGGGTATCGCCCATCCCGCCGTCCTCGACGCCTTCGCCCACGACAAGCGCCGCGACCTCCTTGTGCTTGCCATGTATGAAACCCGTCCATGGACCGGCGGCGAGGACCAGCTCCTCCAACTCCAGGAGAAACTGAACGCCTACGCCTCGTTCATTCTCGACGGAGAAATGGCCGAGGCGTTTCCCCAATTCCTCGGCAAGCCCGTGGAAA
>CAZRLX010000184.1:0-4434 GCA_964601115.1 uncultured Chthoniobacter sp.
AGGTTGGCGGCAGCGTTGGTGGACTGGCCGATATTGCTGGCGGCCCCGCCATTCGCCATCGAACTGATGCTGATTGTGCCGCCATTGATCGTGGTGGCACCGGTGTAGGTGTTCGCTCCGGAGAGGGTGAGCGTGCCTGCCCCGCTTTTTGTGAACGCGCCGGTGCCTGACATCACTCCGGAGAAGGTGGTGCTGCTGGCGGAGTCGGCTGTGAGGTTGTAACTGGAGAGGCTGATGGCGCCCGAACCTGCGATGGCTCCGAGGCTTTGGTTGCTTCCCAGCGCAATGGTCCCGGCACTGACTGTGGTCGTGCCCGTATAAGTATTGCTTCCGTTGAGTGTAAGAGTGCTAGAACCGGCCTGCTCGAGGTTACCCGTGCCGGCGATCACCGAGGCAAAATCCGTGCCTTGAGTGACGGCATTACTGCGGTTGAAGACGAGCGTGCCGTTGTTTGTAATGGCGCTGCCTGTGGCAAGCTTACCAGCAGTGCCGCCGATACCGATTTGTAGGGTGCCAGCATTGATGGTCGTGGCCCCCAAGTAAGTATTGTTGCCAGCGAATGTTACGATCCCGCTGCCGCTGGTGTTGATCGTCATGGCAGTTTCCCTACCAGAAGAACTTGTTCTTATATCATAAAACACTGTGTTTCCGGATCCAGAGCCAGCCACAGTGATAGTCCGTGTTGTATTATTTGTGTAACTGAGGACTTCGCGGTTGAAAGTCAGATCACTGCTGGAATCGTTGGTAATCGTAAAGTCCGCTTGCGCTCCCAAGGCAACCCTCTGGCCATCGCCACCCCAAGTGACCGGACCGGCTCCAGCTTCCATGGTAATCCCACCACCATAGTTGTAAATCAAAGCGGTCGTTGTGGTGGAAACTCCTGTCAGCCGGTTTATTTGGATGCTCCCCACATTACTTCGGAAGGTCATTGAATTAAAACTGATAGTGCTATTTCCTACATTAAGTGTAAGCGCCCCAGAGCTTCCCACCGTGGAATTCAAGAAGAACAAATCGTTGGTGGAGGAACTCGGGTTCACAGTAGCATTCACGGTGCTCCCGTCGGTGTTTGAATACTCGGCAGCGACATTGAGAAAGCTCCCGTCATTCCCGTAATTATAATAGTTCAGCCCGAACGCTTGACCTCCCACCAAAAAAGCAGTGAGGAGTGCGAGGCGTGAAACAAACCGTGAGGCCTGGGGCTGGGTATTCATGGGAAGGGGTTTTGGGGCTGGGTGGAAAATATTGTCTGGGGAAGATTTAAATCAATGGACTATCCCTTCAAAGATTTGCACTCATCGGCGATTCACAGGGTCTGTGGGAGGCATTGGGAATTCCGATATCCGGTGGTCTGTCGGGGGCATGGCTGGGGGTCAGGGGGTGCCGGTGGAGGTAAGATCAAGCACCAGCGTGTTGTCCTCAATCGCGGCCGTGGCCTTCCAGCCTTCAGGCAGATTTAGGGTCTTGGGAGCGGCGCCGGAAATGCCACCGGGCGCGGAGAGGAGCTTGTATTTGCCCACGGAAGCACCGCCGGGCGAAGTGATCGTGAGCACCGAGGCTCCGGAGAAGGTGAGCGTGCGCGACGGGGCGAGGGTCATGGGCTTGTGCTTGTCCGCCGGTCTGCTGATCTCGAATTCCAAACAGCCGGCGTCCGCGATGGTGACATTGCCGCCAAGTCCGCCTCTTCCTCCGAGGGTTGCCTTCGCGGACACCGCAACCTCTCCTTCAACTTCGCGGGAATCACTATTGACAAACAACTTGCCCGACTTCACCGCCGTGGGGCCTTTATAGGTGTTTTTTCCATCGAACCGCACGACTCCGGAGCCGGTGGTTTCGATGGTCATGGCGAGTCCCCTGCCGTAGTTATTATCCCAAATATCTTTGAAGATGGTATTTCCGGAACCCGACCCAGCCACGGTGATCGTGTGGATGGTATTGGGCGTGTATCCGCGGATCTCGCGATTGAATGTGAGATCGCTGCTGGAGTTGTTGTTGATCGTGAAATCCGCCCTTGCGCCGATGGCGACTCGTTGACCGGAACCACCGAAGGTCACCGGTCCCGCTCCAGGCTCCATCGTGATCCCGCCATTCAAAATATAGATGATTGTGCTTTCGGATGACTTTGTTTTCGTGATCCGGTTGATTTGAGTTTTTCCCGCATTCCCGCGGAAGGTCATGGAGTTGTATGGCTTCGCAGTATCCCCCGCCTGAAGCACCCGGTCTGCAGGGCCCGTCACGGTGGAATTGTAGAAGAACAAATTATCCTTCGAATCCGGGGGTGTTGTGGCCGCTGTCGCATCGCCATCGGTGGTGGAATATTGTCTTGGGTCGCTTAACAGGAACTCCTCACTCCCGAGGCTGTAATAATCCGCAGCGAATAACGGGCTGCCTGTAAGAAAAGCCGCAGCGAGGATTGACGGACCGGTTGATATGAAGCGGAGCGTTGTTTTTTCCATGGGTGCTGGTGGTTAGGGGTTGGCGATTGCGGTGAGATCGAGCACAAGATTTTTTCCCTCGATGGAAACGGTGCCCTTCCAACCCTTGGGGAGATTGAGGGTCTTCGGCGGCGCGCCTAACATTCCGCCGAGAGCGGTGAGCAATGTGTATTTGCCAACCGAAGAGCCGCCGGACGAAGTGACCGTCAGCACCGAATCTCCGGAAAATGTGAGGGTGCGCCTCGCGGCAACGGTCAACGAATTGTGGCCTTTTGGACTGGTGCCGAGATTGAATTCCAAGCGCCCGTTTTTCGCGATGGTCACGTCCCCACCGATCCTGCCGCTTCCCCCGAGGGTGGCATCCGCGGAGACGGTCACCGGTCCGGAGGCTTCGCTGCCATCGCCATTGACGAACAATTTGCCTGCCGCGATGGTGGTGGGGCCGGTGTAGCTGTTGGCTCCCTCGAATTTGACCGCCCCGGTGCCACTGGTGTTGATGGTCATGGCCAGATTCCTGCCATTCCGACTGGCCCTGATCCCCTCCATGAAGACCGTATTGCCGGAGCCCGAACCGGCCACCGTCACCGTGTGCGTGGTGTTTTCGGAACGCCCATCAAAAACACGCTGAAATGTCAGGTCGTTGCTGGAGTTGTTGGTGATTGTGAGATCCGCGGTGGCACCGACGATCACCCGTTGCACATTTTTGCTTTTGGCAGGTCGTCCAAAGGTCACCGGCCCCGCGCCGGACTCCACCAAAATGCCCCCGGCACCAATGCCCAAAACGGTGGGATCATTGTCGGGCAGGGGGGAGCGGTCGATTTGGGCGGCGCCGGAATTGGCGCGGAATGTCATCGAATTGTAGGCCTTTGTTCTGCCTTCCCGCCCTGGCCCGGTGTAGAGGGTGAGATTGGCGGGAGCGGTGACGATGGAATTGTAGAAAAACAAATTGTCGCCCGCCTCCGGCTCTGTGGTCGCTGGAGAAGTGCTGCCATCGACGTTCGAATATTGGTCACCGCGGTCGATTCTGCTGCCCTCCCCCTTTCCAAAATGGAAATAATCAATGGCGAGCGCTTGGGTTCCCAGCAGGCAAGTCACAACGAGGATTGACTGACCGAGTGTATAAGGGCGGGTTGAGTGCTTTGGTTTATTCATGAGGGTGGTTCGGTTGGGCGGAATCGGCGTGGCCAAGGACAATCCTTGGACACGCGGCAAAAATCGGACTTTAGCAAAGTGGAATCAATGGATTATCTCGTCTTTCATTTGCACTATCGGACCACCGAACCCCGCAGAAAACCCCTCTTCAACCAACGGGGATAGGCAAATTTTCAATGTTCCGGTTTGTGTTAGAACGCCTCCCTTGCGAGCCGAACTTATCCGTTGCGTTGATCACAGTCCGATAGTCGATTCGCAGGGGATTTGCCGTCAAAGTGGCTTGCATCTTCGCGAACCATGCACGGTTCCGCGCCCAAACCCGAAAACAGATTTTTAGACAGAATTAACAAAATGAACAGAATTGCACTGCAATGATATGCGGCCAAAAGCGAGGGGAATTTTCAGTGCTGGCTGATGCTCTGCAAGTCATTCTTTAATTCGGTTAATTCTGTCAAAACTATTCCATCGCCGGATCCGCACATCAATATACCCCCATCGTTTGATAAATATAAGCAAAGAAACATGTTTTTCTACAGCCTATATTACGACCCGTCCATTTGGACCATTAACCAAAAAACCAACCCACTAAAAAATGAATACCTCATTGACAGAGAAACAAATCGAAGACTACCGGCGCGACGGGTTCGTGGCGCACCGCGGATTACTTTCCGCCGAGGAAGTTGCAACATTGAAGGAAGCCATGCTCGACGTCATCGCCTCCATGGGGCGCAAAAAAGTCGTTGGCGGCAACGAAGACATGAAGGAGGGCGACAGCTACTACGACAAGGTCTTCACGCAGCGTCTGAACCTGTGGCGCGCGAGTGACACCGTGAAGCACTTCATGCTCAAT
>CAZRLX010000185.1:0-4419 GCA_964601115.1 uncultured Chthoniobacter sp.
TGGAGTTGATGCTCGCACGCGGGCAGCAGATTTGAGAGGTCTTTCGCGTGATTCCCCAATACAGCGACCATGCGGCAAACGAGCGGACCTATCTGGCTTGGTTGAGAACCGGCATTTCAATCATCGCATTCGGGTTTGTTTTGGAAAGGTTCAGCCTGTTTTTGCACACCATTTCGGAATCGTTCGGAGGAAAGTCCCCGGTGGAGATTTCTCACGGAGGGCGTGACGCGGGATTGGCCATGGTGATCGCCGGAGTGTTGGCGCTGGTGATCGGAACATGGAGGTTCGCAACCACACAACGCAGGATTTCAACCAGTCAAACAGTGCCCTACGACGGGCGGCCTGTTTTGTTTTTGGGTGCTGTCTTGATCGTGATGGCGCTGGCGATCGCTTACTTTGTCGTGCGGCCCATGATGGCAGGATAACCACCGGCCTTGTCCACATTGACCACGTTGGCGCGCAACTCCCGCGCCGTTGAAATATGCGACCCTTCGGAAAAATCAGCAGGCCATTTGCTCAAACAAGCCGGTTTTCCGAGACGACGCGCGAATACCACTTCGCGCTGAGCTTCGGGGTGCGCTTCTGGGTTTTGAAATCGCAGTGCACCACGCCGAACCGCATGTCGTAGCCATCCTCCCACTCGAAGTTGTCGATGAGCGACCAGAGGAAATATCCCTTCACGGGATTGCCGTCGCGGATGCCGCGCAGGAGTTCGCCAAGGTAGTTGCGCACCAGGTCCCGGCGGTGCAAATCGTTGATCGACCCATCAGGCGCAGGCTTGTCGTTGTAGCCGCAACCGTTCTCGGTGATGTGGATTTCCTTCACCCCATAAAGTTCGGTGACAAGGCGCGGCCCCCAATACATCGACTGCGGCATGATTTTCAGCCAGGTCGTGTCGGCGGTCGGATAGTTCTCTGGGAAGGGAACCACCTCGGGTTTTCCGCGGCGGCCGGCCCGCACGAATTTCCCGGTGTAGATGTTCAACCCCAGAAAATCCGTCGGGAGCGAAATCAGATCGAAGTCGCCCTTGAGCGGCTTCGGAGCGTCATCTCCCGCCTCGCGGAGCATCCGCTCATTGTAGCCGCCACGGTAAACCGCATCGATGGTGAGCCAGTTGTCACGCTGGAATTCCACCCGCGCGGCCTCGATGTCCTCCGGCGTTTCCGTGAGCGGAACGCTGATTCCGCAATTGTCCGTGAGTCCAACCTTCGCCCACCGGGCACCGTGCTCCCTCACGGCCCGCACCCCGTGTCCGTGGCAGAGCAAGGCGTTGTGGTAGGTGTTGACAACCTCCTTCTCGGGCAATTTCAAGCCCGGAGCCTTCTGGCCCGTGCCATAGCCGAGACGTGTGAAACACAAAATCTCGTTGAGAGTAATCCAATGCCCCACTCGATCGCCAAAAGCCTTCACAATCGTCTCCGCATAGAGCGCGAACGCCTCCGCAACGCGCCGGTCCCTCCACCCGCCGAAGCGCGTCTCGAGGGCCTGCGGGAGATCCCAATGGAACATCGTCACCCAGGGCGTGATGCCGAGTTCGCGAAGCGCGTCGAGCTGCCTTTTGTAGAAATCCAATCCCTTCGCGTTTGGCGTTCCATCCCCCTCCGGAAAAATACGCGGCCATGCGATCGACATCCGGTAATTGCGGATTCCCAGTGAGTGGATCATTCGAAAATCCGAACGATACCGGCGGTAGTGATCGCAAGCCGTGTCGAGTGTGTCGCCATTGCGAACATTGCCGGGAGTTTTAGCGAAGCGATCCCAGATCGACTCCCCCTTGCCGTCCGCCTTGAAAGCCCCCTCGATCTGCGGAGCCGCCGTGGCCAAGCCCCAAATGAAATTTTTAGGAAAAACCAACGCGCCGATTTTTTTCATGGATTTCAATCATAGCGAAAACGAACACCTCCCCTCAAATAGGCATGCTCCGTTTTTTTGTTCATTTTCAAACAGGGCAATTTCGATTCATGACCAGCCCATGACAAAACTTCCTTTGAAATGCCTGCACTTTTGTGATTCAGTGCAGGCATGAAAAAGAAATCCACAGTCCAATACACGGTCCGCGATGTTCCGGAGGAGGTCGACGGACTGTTGCGCGAGAGCGCCGCACTCGAGGGAGTGAGCCTGAACCAGGCCACGCTCCAAGCATTGGAGCGCGGCCTCGGAAGCGGCCGTGTGCCGGTGCGCTACCGCACCCTCCGCCAGATGGTCGCCCGCACCCCGAAAGCCTCGACAGCAGCTTGGCGCGCCACGCTCAAGGAGCAGGACAAGATCAATCCCGAGGACTGGAAGTGAGAATCCTGATCGACTCGAACCGCTTTATCGACTTCTGCGCGGGGGAACAGGCGGTGGTCGACGCTTTCGAGCAGGCGGCGCTCATCGTTGTGCCGTTTATCGTGCTTGCGGAAATCCGCGTCGGCGCCCACTCGGTCAAACGCGGGGATGCCCAAGTTCGCGTCCTCGCAGAACTACTCCAGCAACCCGGCGTGCGTGTCGCCCACAGCAGTGAAACAACGACCCACCACTACGCCGCGCTCTACGCCCGCTTGAAAAAAGCCGGCACACCGATCCCGACGAACGATCTATGGATCGCTGCCCTCGCCATCGAGCATTCGCTCGTCCTTTATTCCCGCGACGCCCACTTCGACCGCATTCCCAGCATTCCAAGACTGGATTGACACGCCTCGACCGCACCGCCTTGGCATCCGCGGTTCACCTACCGCGTCGGCTATTGACAGTCACCCCCTGCCGCCCTGTTAATGCAAAGTAGTGGCTGCTTTTATCACAAAATGGCTTCTGCCCATCGGCCTCGTGCTTCTTTTTCTCTCAGGTCTGCTTCATGCATTCGAGCACTTGGAACGTTCCGCGTTTGAACAATGCGTCTCCGCCTGCGATAACGGCCTAGCTTCTTCTGACCAGGATACACCATCCGATACCGGCCACCACCATCATGGCTGCCAACCCCATGACCACAGCCCAGCAATTTTACAATCAGCCCTTCCCTTCCTCCCGCAGTCCGTCGTCATTCCATCTCAGGATTTGATCACCATACTGCCGACTTCCCCCAGGTCGCCCATCGATCTCCCACCGAGGATATCCTGACCATCCGTTCGGGTCGCCCGCCAAGCCACGACCTCGTCAGGCAAACTCAACCAATCCGCGCGCCGGCGCGTAGTCTCCGGTGATTCCATTCATGCATTTCAAAATTCTCACTCTTCTTGCGCTTGTGGCCACCATGCCGGCATTCGGCATAAGCCTCGAGTCCGCCGTCCAAACGGCCCTCTCCAACAACCGCGACCTCCAAGCCGCGCACTACGCCGTCTGGAAAGCCAAAGGCCGTCTCGCCCAAGCCGGAAAATGGCCGAATCCCGAACTCGAACTCTCCGGCATGAGCGATGTCGTCTTCCGCAACGAAGGCGCGGGCGCTTTCAGCGTGGGACTCGCCCAGACCTTCCCACTCACAGCCCGCCTCTCGCTCGCGAAGGAATCCGCCCGTGTCGATGTGCTCCGCGCCATGCGTGAAATCCGCAACCGCGAGCGACTCCTCATCGCCGAAGTGCGCGCCACCTCCATCCAAATCCTCGAGGCCCAAGCGCGCGCCAAGGCTCTCGAAGACCTCCTCGCCGACTCCGACAAAACCTCATCCCTCGCCGAGGAACGCCTCGCCGCCGGTCAAGGGAGCCTCGCCGAGAAAAGCCTCTCGCTCGTGGATCAGCGTCGAATCGCCAACGAACTCGACTCGGCCCGCCTCACCCAAAACCTCGCGATGCTTAAATTGAAAACCCTCATCGGCCTCGGCGCTAACGAACCCCTCGAACTCTCCGGCACGCTCGAGAGCGCGATTGAAAAACTCGGCCCACCGTCTTCTCCGAAGTCCATCCACCGACCGGATGTCGACCTCCTCGCTCTCGAAGAGGAAAAAGCAGGCATCGAAATAGCCCTCGCCCGCGCTGAGGCCTGGGAAGGCATCCGCCTCGGCATCCAATACACCTACGATCAAAACACCGACGAACCCGAAGGCCTCGGCACCGACAACTTCCTCGGACTCGCCGTTTCGATTCCGCTTCCGGTCTGGGATCAAAAGAAAGGCCTCATCGAAGAACGCACAGCCTTCCGAGATGAATCCCGCGCCCGACTCCGCGCCGCGAAACTCGAGATCGAAAACGCCCTCGCCTCCGACCTGCGCCGGGTGGCCTTGCTCCGATCCCGCCTCGCGGCCTTCGACACCCAAACCCTCGACCCCGTCTCCAAATCGGTGGTGGAAATGACCGCCGCCTTCGAATCCGGCCGGGTGGACATGCGCGACCTCTTCATTGTGCGGGAAAAACTCGGCCAACTCCGCCTCGAGCGCATCGCCCTCCAATCTCAACTCGCCCTCGCCCTCGCCGACCTCGAATCCACCACCGGCAGCCATCCCACAATCCG
>CAZRLX010000186.1:0-4419 GCA_964601115.1 uncultured Chthoniobacter sp.
TCGCGGGTAATCCTAGAATGGGCACAGGTCTTCTGTCAAGACTTTTTTGTTATCAGAAAAGTATTCGTCTCGCAGCCTCACCGCTTCATCATAGCATAGTTTCGCCTCGGGATATTTCTCAACAATCTCTCCAGACCAGACTTCTATAGCTATTCCGATATAGTAGTCAGCCAACTTGTATGCTTGGTCAGTAGTCATATTTCACGGAATTTGCTAATGTCTCCCTGCATCTGCACGTCAACATAAACATTCCTAGCCCCACGGCGGTTCTTCTTGACCATTACACGGCTCTTCTCTTTGCCATGCTCGATTTGCACCACTTGGTCGGAGTGCATCCCAATAGCCCTAGACTCGCGCAGCTTGCCTTCGTCGTTCACCTGTGAGGCCGTGAACATGGCGCATTTGTGCTTCATCGCGCAGGTCTTGAGCCTTCTGGCGGCCTCGCTGATCGCATTCTCGCGGTTGTCCGTGCTTGGCATGTTGATGATCTGCAAGTAGTCCACCGCAACCACATCGGCCCTGTTCTCCCCGGCGGCTCTGGCTATCTCGCGCTCCAAATCTGCCATGTTGTGAACGTTATCTACAACCTCGATTGGCATGTTTGCGAGTGACCCCAGAGCTTGAGTGATCAATGGCAATTCTCTGCCATAATTGTGCTTATAGTCTTCCATTTCTCGAAATGGAACTCCTGCAATGTTGGATGCAAGTCTGCGGTAAATGTCTTCGCCAGACATTTCGAGGGAGAAGAATACAACCGACTTGCCTTCTTGCAGGTTGGTCGCGGCGGCTTGCGCGAGAAGGATCGACTTGCCTCCACCAGTCTCCGCTGCCACGGTGATCATCTCGCCGGGATGTATGCCTCCAGACAAATAACGATCCAACATGACAAGGCCCGTCGAGAAACATTCTTTCTTGGCCTTTCCCTCCATCTCGTCAATGATCTGGTTGAGCATTTCCTTTTTGGTCTTCTTTTGGCGGGCATCGTCGCACATAATCGCCGTTATCGTTTCCGATAATTTCTGGATGTCCCCGCGACCTCGGCGAATGTCTTGCTCTTGCTCCACCCAAAGTTGGATGAAGTCTCGATAGCATTTTGCCTTTCGCAATTCATAGCGGTAGTCGTTGGCTACATCTTGGCAGACTTTGCCGCGAAGAAGACGGATTGAGTTGAGCATGTCTTTCACAGCCAGTTCGCCGCCAGCCCTGTCCATGGTGCCATTGCGTTCCAGTTCCGCAATGACCATAAATTCATCCGCCTCCCCCACTCGGCTATGGACACCCGCGATTGCATCAAAAACCATTCTATGGGCTTCTATGGCGAAATACGAGGCATCCCAGCTTTGCTTGGCGAGAATGTCTGGGTCTTGCACCATAAGAGCAAGGGCGGCTTCCTCGGACATGGATCGGATCGGAACCTCGTCGGGGAACCTCGGGATCAAGTCATCGCGCCATTCGTTTGTTAGGTTGTTTTTCATTGGTTAGATTCCTTGTGATTGTTTTTCTTGTTGGTATGCCTTCTCAAGCCAAGCGGCCTTGAAGCCTTGCCAGTTCCGCAACACACATTCCTGCATGGCAGAGTTGAGCGACCATCCGGCCTTGTTAGCTTCGTTGCGGAGAAGGTTGATGACCGGGGTGGAGATCGAAGCTTGTTTGGTCTTCCGCATCTCGCACCACGCCTGCCATGTCTCCTCGGTAACATCGTCTGGCTTTGGTGGGGGGGATTTCCGCGTTGAGCGCAATTTAACTGTCTTCATGGAACGGGGGGGTCGTGAACACAAATCGTCAGATTTGGTAGGATGTGCGATAGCACCCTGAGTAGCGTCTGGGTCAACGATTGGGTTAAGCTCAGCGTCCCCTTCTAAGGGGACTATAGGGGATGAACCTAGTTTAGCATCTACACTAGTATCTATGTTGCACCCATGGGTTGAATCAGACTTCACCTGTGGGTGAACTCTGACTTCACTTGTGGGTGAAGTCTCCTTTGGCAAAATGGCTACCATTTTACGGCTGCGACCATCGTAGGAAACCTGCTTCACCATCTTCAATGACTTCAGTTTTGAGATCATGCTAGACTCAGTGCTATTGAACTTCGCTGCCAGATAAGCATTGCTTGCAAAGCAGGGCTTTTCCTCCGTGCCAAGAGAACTGATTTCAGCCCACAGACACTTCTCCATCCACGACAGAGTGTGAGTTTCCCATATCTCCGCTGGCACCCACACGCCCCGGAATACCTTTTCGTTCTGCTCGCTCATTGTGGAGCCTCCCCGTGCTTGGAGATCACATCTTCAATGTAGCCAGCAGCAACCAATTCATCGTAGGCATCGAGGCTATCGGTATCCACGCAGGTCTTCCAGAGATCAAGCGTCTTTGCCGAAGGTTCTATTTTCGCCGAATTTAGATGGCAGATGTATGCCGCTAGTCCTTTAGCTTTCCATGACAACTCTGGGTTCTTGAGAAGGTGGTTCGGTATGGTCGTGAAGTCTTTCGTCAACTTCTGTCGAAATATGTTCCTACTCATGGCCGTCTCCAATAAACCAAGCTGCGCTTTTGTTTATGAATTCCATATCTTCTTTGGTAATGTGGCGATCATCCATATAGCCATTTCTCATTAGACCTTTTACTGCAAAGCACCACTCTGGAAGCTCGTAGCACATATTAACTATCTGATCGCTAATCGTGCCATCGTTGTAGCCTCTATCTCCCCAGCGATAAATGTGGGCTAGTAATCCAATTTCAGCCAATGTAAGGCTGGGGTCGCATATTAAACGAATCGGCAATGCTACCGAATTATTCTCTCTTTTGATCATTTTATGAAGGGCGGTCCCTCCGATGGGAGAAGAGAGGCGCTAAACTAAAACGCGTAGGAAGAAAAACCCACCGAAGGGACCATATATAGTTTTATTTTTCTTACCCTCTTCTGTTTTACTTCGGCTCCTACCCCGAAGGCGCGTTCTCACGCACATGGCCACACTAGCGGACGCGAGTTTTCATGTCAAGCCAATTTCTCGCCGATCACAATCTTTTCTACTTTTCCCTGCGCCCAGTCATCAATTTCGTCCATCATTTCCACCCAGAAAGACTCGGCATCCTCCTTGTTCTGTAGTTCCAGCACAGAGAGTTTGCGCTCGTAGTTGCTCGCCTCATCGTTGATGTAGACCTCCAGCATGTAGACCTTTTGAGCTTCTCCAAGGAAAGTGGCGAGGAGGGCGTGGCCGGACGGGCGGCAGGCGAGGACGATCTCCTTGTCCACTTGGGCGGGGATGTTGTAGTCCATCACGATGCCCTCACCGAGCAGCTTGGAGAAGGCGAGGTTGGAGATGATGATGCTCGTCTGCGCGGCGGTCGCGATGAATCGGCCTACTTCTTCGTCATTCATTATCGGTAACGATAACGAATCTGCGCTTGACTTGTCAATAAAAGTTTCTATACTCCCCCGCGATGGATCACCCACTACTAGGAGCCTACGAAGCCTGCATGGAAGCCTACGAGAGAAGTAGGATGTTGCGGCAGGCCGGGAGGGCCGTATTCGGCAAAGAGTTGAAGTTGGCGAGAAAAAATCTCGGCATGACCGTGAGGGAGATGGGCAGCGTGGTGGGGACAACAGGAGCGTTAATCAACCAGATCGAGACCAGCAGCCGATCTATCTTGAAGCTGGATCAGGTCAAGAAAATTGTGGAGCTATGCTTAAGCGGAAAACAGGACTCAAATCAAAAAGCGGATTCAAGAAGCGAGGGGGAAGGCTACGAGCGGTAAGCAAGAGTCGGGCGAAGGTGAACGAGATTTACCGAGCCGCGAAGCAGATGTATATGTTTGAACATCCTAACTGCGAGATATGCGGGAAAGTGGCACACGACCTTCACCATAAATGCGGGCGCGGAAAGAATCTCTGTAACATGAACACATTCATGGCCCTTTGCCGTTTGTGTCACGATAGCGTCCACCATAATGTAGCTTGGGCCAGAGAACGCGGCTACATCCAATACGATTACAAACCATGAGCTACAACCAACCATTCGAGTCCCTAGTCAAAGTGCGCGGGTATATCTGCGCGGAGAACCCATATAAGATTCGCTTTATGCAGACCTACAACGACTGCTGGATCAAAAGGAAAGATATTACGAGCATCGAGCGCGTGGAGAAGACCAGCGAAGGCTACTGGCTTGCCTTCCTCACGATCCGCGAGGAAGTGGCCAACGAGCTTGAGCTTGACGGGGAGCTTGCGTAAATTATCGTTACCGATAAATTGTGCTTGCGGAATAGATTTTCCGCGAGAATAGTGTAAAGAACTATGGCTTCTCCAGACCGACATTTCGCAAACGCGGCGATCTTCACGCACAGCACGGGACTCACTCCGAACAGCGGAGACGCGGCACTCTACATTAAGAGTGATAATAAGGCATACATCAAAGATTCTGCTGG
>CAZRLX010000187.1:0-4316 GCA_964601115.1 uncultured Chthoniobacter sp.
TGGACTTCGTCCTTCGCCTCCTCGACGCCGGCGACATCCTTGAAGGTGATGCGGTTTTTGTCCTTCGAGAGCATGCGGGCCTTCGATTTGCCGAAGTTCAGCGCGCCTTTGCCCGCCATTTTGATCTGCGAGCGGAAGAAGAAGTAGAGGATGACCAAAAAAAGAACGATCGGCAGGAAGCTGACCAAGGCCGAGGCGAGGAGGTCGGATTTCGGGCTGATGGCCGGGGTGATGCCCGCTTCGCTGAGGGCCTTCTCGATTTCCGAGCCGTTGAACTGGGTGAAGATCGGTGTGCGGAAGGCCACGGGGGTTTCCTCGCCGGTGGTCGGGGAGGGGAGCTTGGCCTTGCCTTCGAAATACTGGGTGTTGCGGCCTTCCTCAACGACGAGTTGGAGGGGCGACTCGGGGGTCGAGAGGATTTTGCCCTCTTTGACCATCTGCAGGAATTTCGGGTATTGGATTTGCTCGATCTGGGCGAAATTGTTTCCACGGAAGAGAAACGCGCCACCGATGAGGGCGAAGGCGACGGCGAAGAGAACGAGTCCCCGCCAGTTCAATTGAGGATCCTGTCCGCCGTTCTGGCGTTGGCGGTTGTCGTTTGATGGTTTCTGGTTTTCGTCTGACATTCCGGTCACTTTCCACTAATACGCCGGGTTCGCAAATGCAAAAGGCGGCCAAGACGCGAGCGGTGGTGGTTTCGATCCATGATGTGAGTCCGGTGACGTGGGGCCGGACGCGGGAGATTTTGGGGGATTTGGAGGCGTGTGGAGTCAATGCGGTGTCGCTGTTGGTGATTCCCGACCATCATGGAAGGGGAACTGTCTCTGCCTGCGAGGGGTTCGGCGAATGGCTTGCCGGGCGGGTGTCGCGGGGGGACGAGGCGGTGCAGCATGGATACTTCCACCGGCGCGAGGCGAGGGCTGCGGATGGGCTTGCCAAGCGGGTGGTGACGGAATCCTACACCGCCGGCGAGGGGGAGTTTTTTGATTTGGATTACGACGAGGCGCGGGAAAAGCTGAGGCGTGGTCGCGCGGAGTTGGCCGCGTGCGGGGTGCGCGCGGAGGGGTTTATCGCGCCGGCGTGGCTGCTTGGGGCGCGCGCGGAGGAAGCAGTGAAGGCCGAAGGGTTCGACTACACCACGAGGATTGCGGTGGTGAGGGATTTCAAGAGCGGGCGGGATTTTTCCTCGCGGAGTCTGGTGTGGAGTGTGCGCGCCGGGTGGAGGCGTGTGTGCAGTCTTGCATGGAACCACACGCTCGCCGCGGCGGTCGGTGGAGCGCCGCTGTGCCGGATCGGGATTCACCCGCCGGACTGGGACCACGGAGCGATTCGCAGGCAAATTCTCTCATTGACCCGTGGGATGCTTGCCGGGCGGCGGGCGATGACCTATCAGCAGTGGCTCACCCTTCAACGCAACGACCCATGAGCAAACCCACATCCCGCGCCGACCTGCATGTGCATTCGCGCCACAGCGACCGCGCGGCGGACTGGGTGCTCCGGCGGTTGGATTTTCCCGCGAGTTGTTCCGCGCCGTTGGAGTTGTATCAACGCCTGCGGGAGCGGGGCATGGATTTTGTGACGCTCACCGATCAGAACACGATCGCCGGGTGCCTTGAGATCGCGCATTTGCCCGGGGTGTTTTTGAGCGAGGAGGTGGTGACGGTGTTTCCCGAGGACGAATGCCGCGTGCATGTGCTGGTCTGGGGGATCACCGAGGCGCAGCACCGCGACATCTCGAAGGCGCGGGAGAGTGTTTACGACCTGCAGAAGTATCTTTTCGCCGAGGGTATCGCGCATGCGGTGGCGCACCCCTTTCATAGTGTGAATGGGAAGCTCACGGCATTGCATTTGCAAAAGCTCGCGCTTCTCTTCCGGCATTTCGAGGGGTTGAACGGGCGGTATCCTTCGCTTGTCAGCGAGTGTGCGACGGGTTGCCTCGGAGGGCTCACGCCGCGCCGGATCGAGATCTTCAATGCGCGCACGGGGATCGATCCCACGCATGACGAGCCGTGGAGGAAGGTGCTGGTCGGCGGGTCCGACGATCAAGGCGGGTTGGGTGTGGCGAGGGCATTCACCGAGACGCCGGGGAGTGGCGGGGTGGAGGCGTTTTTGGAATGTGTGCGCGAGGGGCGGTGCGTGCCCGCCGGGCGATCCGGCACCCCGCTTGCCATGGCCCACGGCACCTACAACACAGTGATCCAATACGCCCGCGAGCGGTTGCCTGCGAAGCAGGGCGACCCCGCGATGGCGTTGCTGGAAAAAATCACCTCGCGGTTCATGGAGGGGAAGAATCCCACCGAGTTCTCGCTCATGGACAAGCTCGGCTTTGTGACGCAGGGCATCATGACAGGCAAAATCTTCGAGTTGGCGAAGTCGGGAAACATGTCGCTCTGGAAGCAGCTCTCGGACGCCTTGAACCACCCCGATTTCCAAGCCGCGGTGGCGCGCGGCACGGAGGGCGTGGCGGAGGTCGAGCGGAGGTCGTTTTTGATCGCGAACACGATCGCCAACAAGCTCGGCTACCGGTTTTTCACCGAGTGCGTGCAGCGGATTTCGGGCGGGAAATTTCTTGAAAGTATCCAGTCGGCGATCCCGCTTGCTCCGGTCGCAGCTCTGTTGAGTCCATATATCCACGCCTTCCGCATGCCGCGCAGGGAGTGGCTGCGCGAATCGGCGCTGCAGGTTTCCGGAGAGGTGCCGGGCTTTCTCAAAAACACCAAACGCGCCTGGTTCACCGACACGCTCGAGGATGTGAATGGCGTGGCTACCACGATCCGCAAAATGACCGCCGCCGGAGTCGCGGCGGGCCATGACATCACGATCATGACGTGCCGCTCGGAGGTGGCTGACCACGGGGTGCCGCTGGTGAATTTCCAACCGATCGGCGAGTTCGAGTTGCCCGAATACGAGTTGCAGCGCCTGAGTTTCCCGCCGGTGCTCGAGATCTTCGACCACTTGGAGCGGGGTGGGTTTTCCGAGGTGGTCATCAGCACTCCCGGTCCGGTCGGCCTGTGCGCGCTTGCGGCGGCGAAGTCGCTCGGCTTGCCGACGGTGGGCATCTACCACACGGATTTTCCGCAATATGTGAGAATCCTCACCGACGATTCCTTCATGGAAACGCTCACGTGGAATTACATGCACTGGTTCCACAGCCAGCTCGACCTGTTGTATGTGAACTCCGAGGATTACCGGAAATGCTGGATCGAGCGTGGGATTCCCGCCGAGCGCTTGCGCATCCTGCCCCGCGGTCTCGATACCCGCCTGTTCGACCCCGCCAAGCGCGACCCATCGTTCTGGGCGACCCGCGGCCTGCGGGAGGGCGAGGTCGGCATGTTGTTTGTGGGGCGTGTCTCGAAGGAAAAAAACCTCGATGTGCTGGTGGCGGCATTGCGGCGAATGCAGCAGCGCGGAGCGAAGGTGCGGCCGTTGATTGTCGGCAACGGGCCCTACATGGCCGAGATGCAACGGTTGCTCGAGGACGGGATTTTCACCGGCTATCTCGGCGGGGAGGAGTTGGCGCGTGCGTATGCCTCCGCCGACATGTTCGTGTTTCCGAGCACGACCGACACTTTTGGGAATGTCATCCTCGAGGCCCAGGCCAGCGGCATTCCGGTGATCGTTTCCGATGTCGGCGGGCCGCGGGATTTGGTCGCGCACGGGGTTGAGGGAATGGTCACGCGTGGCCTCGATGCCGACGACCTCGCCACGGCGATCTCGCGCCTTGCCGATGACGCCCCCTTGCGACGCAAGATGGGTGCGGCCGGTCGCATCCGTGTCGAAGGGCGCGATTGGGCCGAGGCGTTCGAGCAATTCTGGAGCGCCTCGCCGGAGTAACGGAGCCTTTGTGCGGCACGGGTTGCACAAAATGATTCCTCGCGGCTTCCTGCTGGACAGGCGGCTCGGGGGGCGTAGGGTCTGTGGCGCGATGAGATTCGAAGACTGGCCGGAGGAGTGGCAGGAGTGGGCGAGGCTCACCCCGCTCGAGCGCTTCCGCGAAAGCGAGAAAATCTTCGCTCAATACTTAGCCATGGGAGGTAGCCTTGATCCCGACCCCGATCCGACAAGTCCTTTCTACGATCCACAAACATCAGGTTCAGGCATTGCTTATGGGCGGCCAGGCCTGCGTATTTTACGGCGCTGCGCAGTTTAGCAAGGATGTCGATTTTTTGATCCTTGCCGGGGATGCAAACTTTAAAGGGCTGGGCCGTGCGTTGGAGGAGTTGCAGGCCAAGAGGATTGCGGTTCCGCGATTCAGTCCGGGCGTTTTGGCACGCGGGCATGCGGTTCATTTCCGTTGCCAAGCGGCGGGAGTCGAA
>CAZRLX010000188.1:0-4309 GCA_964601115.1 uncultured Chthoniobacter sp.
CCGTTGTTGTTCCAGAGGTGGTGGTCTGGATTGCCTGCGTGGATGCGGATGGATGCTGTTTGTTTCATGGTGTGGCTCATTTCGGGTTCGCACCAGGAATCTGGACAAAGAAAAAACCGCCTACTCCAATCAGGAGCGGCGGTTTGTTTATTGGCCGTGGAGATTTTTGTTCGGGTCTATCGACCCGCTCATCGCTTGGGGCTTCCAAGCAAGCCACCGTGGGAGTGTCTCCAGATCCCCGGTTGGCACCCTGCGGCTTTCACCACAGGAATTCCTGATGTTGATTTATGCGTAGCAGAAAGCGTGCCGATCACAGAAAACCCGCGTGCATTCGCATTGCCCGCCACGCTTCCTTGTCACAACCGACCGGCAGGAACTCCTCAAAAAACAAACGGCACACCTTCACGCGCAAATGCCGCTTTTTGCTCGCCGAGGTATTTGTCCCCGAGACGCTCGAATCCTCCCTGCTCGCGGAAACGTTTCAAAAACGCATTGATCTCCCCGCGAAGCGCCTCATCGCCTTTCCTTAAGCCAATCGCCCACGATTCGACTTGAACAGGCGCCAACAGCGCTCGGGTCTTGGCGGGGTGCATCCGTGCGTTCTGCCACACGCTCATCTGGTCGTAGAGAAACGCATCGGCATTGCCTTGGATGACCTCCTGCACGGCGCTGGACTCTTTTTCGAGGGCGAGCACTTTCGCATTGTTGAAATTCGCCCTCGCCCAGACCTCTCCTGTTGTGCCTTGGCGCACCGCCACGGTCTTTCCCGCTTGATCCAACTCCTCCGCACCGCCCATCGGCGACTCCTTGGACACAAGCAACGCCAGACCGGTCGTAAGATACGGGTCAGAGAACGCGATCGACTCCCGCCGCTCGGGCGTGTCGGTCATCGAGGAAATGATGCAGTCGATCTTTCCCGTCTTGAGCGAGGGAATCAAACCGGTGAAGGGCAGGTTCTCCAAGCGCACAGGCCGCCCCAGCGCCTCGCCAAGGGCATGCGCCAGATCAACACTCACGCCGGTTGGATTCCCCTCGGGAGTGATTGTTTCAAACGGCGGATAGGACAAATCCATACCCACCACCAACTCGTTCGGATTCCTCGCCTCGCCGCAGGCGCCGAGCATCAACCCCAGCGCCAACACAAACGCCAACGTAAGTTGCCGCACGGCGGTCACTCGCCGGCAGCCGCGCCTTCGATTTTGTTGCCGACCTTGGAAATGCCCTCCCCGACTTTGTAGATCGCGCCATCCACCGCCGCACCGGCACGCTGCGCTGGCCCGCCGGGACCGGAACAGGACACCGCCACCCCGCACACAAGGAGAACAAGAAGTGTTTTCATCGACACCCTTTTAACCACACCCCGCCTCAGGCGTTCAATCCGAATTCCCGGCACTCAATCAAGCAAGCGCAACACCGCACCGTTCATCGCATGCGCCTGGGCCAGCAATGCGCCGCTGAAATTCCCCGCCACCTGTCCCCGGGCATCCACAAGCGTTTCCTGCACCACCGCCATTTCCAAATCATCAACACCCTCGCCCCTGAGCTGCAGCACCTTTTCACGGAGCGCCTTGTTTTCGGCGCGGAGACGCGAGATATCGCTCCGCAACATCTCGCCGGGTGTCGCCTCCTCCAATTGCATTTCACCCGCAACGCTTCCCAGCAGGTAAAACCCGCCGCCTTCCAGAGCATCGAACGCCTCCGGGCACTGCAACCCGAGCAACCGCACCTCGGAATCCCCGCCCAAGAGCCGCACGCCGTTGAACGTCTCGCCTGCGATCTCGCGAAAACGGCGGTGCAAGGCCTCCAATCCACCATCCCTCGTGCTCAGTGCTTCCTCCAAGGCGTCCAGCGCGATCGCCTGCGTTTCCAGATACGCCAGCACCTCGTCCAACCCCGCGAGGCGATCCCGCTCGCAACGCACCTCCCACAGGCCGTGCTCATCGGCTTCGTCCAGAAACTCCTCCTCCCCGCACCTTGGGGGCCAGGCCGATTTGCGGCCTGACCGCCCCCCGTTGCGGGCAACTTTCCTGCGCAGGCCGTAAACGGGTGTCGGCGCAGGCAAACTGCTCTCGATGGTAAATGACATGTCCGTGTCTCCTTTTGCGAATTCCGTTCCGCCTTCGAGGCACCGGGTGATTCCGGTGTCTACTCAAAACAATCGACAGCCCACCGCCGGACTTTAGGGGAATTTTTTCCTCACACCCACAACCGCCGGTCGAGCGTCCTATATTGAATCGCCTCGCCGATGTGGTCGGACGTGATCGCCTCGCTCCCCGCAAGATCAGCAATCGTGCGGGAGACTTTGAGGATGCGGTCGTAGGCGCGCGCGCTTAAATGCAGGTCCTCCATCGCGTGGCGAAGCATCTCGGTGGATGCCGCATCGAGGGCGCAGCATTCCTTGATCCGCTTGTGGGCCATCCGCGCATTCACCGGAGGCGTGGAAGAGCCCTCGAAACGGCTTTGCTGCACGGCGCGGGCGTTGAGCACCCGCTCGCGGATCGCACTGGAGGGCTCGCCGGGCAGGCCTCCAGAGAGTTCCTTGAACACCACCGCGGGCGCCTCGACATGAATATCGATCCTGTCCAGCAACGGCCCCGAAATTCTGTTCCGATAGCGCTCGATCTGCGCGGGCGAACAGCGGCACTCGCGCTGCGGATCGCCGAAATACCCGCACGGGCATGGATTCATCGCCGCCACGAGCATGAACCCGGCGGGAAACGTCATCGTGCCCGCCGCCCGACTGATCGTCACCGTGCCATCCTCAAGCGGTTGACGCATGACCTCGAGCGTCGAGCGCTTGAACTCGGGCAACTCGTCCAGAAACAGCACCCCATTGTGCGCGACACTCACCTCGCCAGGCGTGATGTTCGTGGACCCGCCAAGCAGCCCGACATCGCTGATCGTATGGTGCGGGGAGCGGAACGGACGCTTGGACACGAAGGCATGCGAGGCGTTCAACAACCCGCACACGCTGTGAATGCGCGTCGTCTCGATCGCCTCGTCCAGCGACATGGGCGGCAACACCGTGGGAATGCGCTTCGCCAGCATACTCTTCCCCGAGCCCGGCGGGCCGATCAACAGGAGATTGTGCCCCCCGGCCACGGCGACCTCGATGGCGCGCTTCACTTGGTGCTGGCCCTTGACCTCGGAAAAATCAATCTCGTCGGGCGCCCCGGCGGCCAGCAACGACGCGGCATTCCCGCGCAACGGCGCGATCTCGCGCCTCTTGGACAGAAACTCGTAGGCCTCGCGCAGCGTCGAAACCCCATACACATCGATCCCCTCGACGATCGCCGCCTCGGGAGCGTTCTGCGCCGGCAACACCACCGCCTTCATTCCCCTCGCCCTCGCCTCGACCGCGATCGGCAGCGCGCCTTTGATCGGCCGAATCTCGCCGGTCAACGCCAACTCACCCACCGCAAAACACCTCTCCAAGCGGGGCAACTCGGCCCTCTCGGCGGCCGCGATCATTCCCAACGCAATCGGCAAATCAAAACTCGGCCCCTCCTTTTTGATATCCGCCGGAGCCAGATTGATCGTCGTGCGCTCCCTCGGCCAACGAAACGCGCTGTTCGAGATCGCCGTCGCCACACGGTCCTTGCTCTCCCTCACCGCCGCATCGGGCAACCCCACCACAATCACCGCCGGATTCCCCGACCCCGTGTTCACCTCCACCTCCACAGGAACGGCGTCCACCCCCTGCACTGCCGCTGAAAAGACGCGTGTAAGCATAGATTTCAGGATCAAACAACGATCCCCGCCCCCACCGCAACCGATATCGAACAACAAAAAAAGAGGGCGGACTTGCGTCCGCCCCCTTGTTGTAGAGGTTCAAATCAATACCTGTAGTGCTCGGGCTTGTAAGGGCCGTTGGCGGGCACGCCGAGGTAGTCAGCTTGGTCCTTGGTGAGCTTGGTGAGCACGACGCCGATCTTTTCCAAGTGCAGACGGGCGACCTCCTCGTCGAGATACTTGGGCAGGCGGTAGACGGTTTTTTCGTATTTGTTCTTGTTCTGCCAGAGGTCGATCTGGGCGAGGGTCTGGTTCGTGAAGGAATTCGACATGACGAAACTCGGGTGGCCGGTGGCGCAGCCGAGATTCACCAATCGTCCCTCGGCGAGCATGTAGATGCTCTTCTTGCCGCCGGGGAGGTAATACCGGTCGTATTGCGGTTTGATGTTCTCGATGCGCACGCCCTTGTGCTTCTTGAGTTGCTCGACTTGGATTTCGTTGTCGAAGTGCCCGATGTTGCACACGATCGCCTGGTCTTTCATGGCGAGCATGTGCTTGAGGGTGATGATGTCCTTGT
>CAZRLX010000189.1:0-4121 GCA_964601115.1 uncultured Chthoniobacter sp.
CAGCGTTCTACGCGATCGACAAAAAGTGGACTCCGATGACGGTGAGCTTCGGCGCGGTGGGGCTGAACCTCATTCTGAACTACGTGTTCATGTTCCACCTCGGCCTCGGCCACAAGGGCCTGGCGCTCTCGACCTCGATCTGCGCGCTGCTGAATTTCGGTGCGCTTTACCTCCTCATGCGCCCCGCCGCGCGCACGCTGGAAACCCGGCGCCTTGTCGGCACCGTCCTCCGCTGCACCCTCGCCGCCGCCGCGCTTGCCGCCATGTGCATCACCTCGCTCGCACAAGCGCCCTCGCTTCTTCCCGGCGATGGCCTCGTTCCGCAGGCCACGCGCCTGTTCGCGACCATCAGCCTTGCCGCCGCCGCCTACCTGCTTGTCTGCCTCGTCCTCCGCGTGGAGGAAACCACCGCGGTGCTCGACATTGTGAAACGAAAACTCCGCCGCCGATGAAAAGCATGACGCACCGCGCGCGAGGCGTTACCCATTTTCACTACGGACCCACCCCACATGCAGCAATACCACAGACTCCTCCGGCTCGTCCTTGAGCAGGGCCACGGCAAAAGCGACCGCACCGGCACCGGCACGCTCTCGGTGTTCGGCGCGCAGGAACGCTTCGACCTCCGCGACAGCTTCCCGCTGCTCACCACCAAAAAACTCCACCTCCGCTCGATCATCCACGAACTCCTCTGGTTCCTCAAAGGCGACACAAACGTCCGCTCCCTCCAGGAGAACAACGTCACGATCTGGGACGAGTGGGCCGACGCCAACGGCGACCTCGGCCGAGTCTACGGGGCGCAATGGCGCTCATGGCGCGGGGCGGACGGCACCGTGGTCGACCAGATCGCCCGCGTCGTGGAGGATATCAGGAAAACCCCCGACAGCCGCCGCCTGGTGGTCTCGGCGTGGAACCCCGCGGACCTGCATCTCATGGCCCTCGCGCCGTGCCACGCGTTGTTCCAGTTCTATGTGCGCGACGGTGAACTCAGCTGCCAACTCTACCAGCGGAGCGCGGATTTGTTTCTCGGTGTTCCGTTCAATATCGCCTCCTACGCCCTGCTCACGCTCATGGTCGCGCAGGTCACGGGCCTGAAGCCCGGCGAGTTTGTCCACACCTTTGGCGACCTCCACCTTTACTCGAACCACATCGAGCAGGCGCGCTTGCAGCTCACCCGCGAATGCCGCCCGCTGCCCCACATGATTCTGAATCCCGAGCGCACGCGCCTTGAGGACTTCACCTTCGAGGACTTCACCCTCGAAGGCTACGACCCCCACCCCGCCATCAAGGCGCCCATTTCCGTCTGACCATGATCGCCATTGTCGCCATGTCCCCGCAACGCGTCATCGGAGCCGAAGGCCGCATTCCGTGGCACATTCCCGAGGACCTCAAATTTTTCAAACGCACCACCCTCGGCCATGCCGTGCTCATGGGCAGGAAGACCTACGAGTCGATCGGCAAACCCCTCCCCGGCCGCGAGAACATCGTTCTCTCGCGCTCGGCCGACTTTCCCGGCGTGCGCATGGTGCAGTCGCTGGATGACGTCTCGGAGCCTTCCGACGGACGCCAACTTTATGTGATCGGCGGCGCGGAACTCTACGCCGCCCTCCTGCCCCGCTGCTCGGAACTCCTCCTCACCCGTGTGGCGGTCGATGTTCCCGGCGACACGTTTTTTCCTGCCTTCGAAACCGATTTCGACGAAGGCGAGGTTCTCGAAACCGGCGCGAACTATGAAATCCGCCGCCACAAACGACTCGCATGATCATCGACACCCACGCCCACCTCGACTACCCGGACTTTGAAAACGACCTCCCCGCCGTGCTGGAGGCGGCGCGGCAGGCAGGCGTGGATCGCGTGATCACGATCGGCACCGGCCTCGAAAGCAGCCGCCGCGCGGTGGCGCTCGCCGAGCGCTTCAAGAATGTCTTTGCGGTTGTCGGCCTGCATCCTACCTACGTCGCGGAGGAGTCCCCAGACTGGCTCGAGGGCATCCGCGCCCTCGCCGCGCACCCGAAAGTCGCCGCCATCGGCGAGACCGGCCTCGACTACCACCACCTCCCCTCGGAAACCCTCGCCTCGTCTCCCGCCATCAGCGCCCTGCAGGCCGAGATGGCCAGCGACACCGAGGCGGCAATTGTCGATGGCGCCTACAAGGCAGCGCAAGCCGAGGCCTTCACCGCACAGCTCGATCTGGCCGCCGAACTCGGGCTGAACGTTGTGATCCACCAGCGCGACGCATGGGACGACACACTCGATCTCCTCCGCCCCTACACCGGCAAGTTGCGCGGGGTCTTCCACTGCTTTGGCAACACCCCCGCCCAGGCCCTCGATCTTGTTGCCCTCGGCCACCTTGTGTCCTTCACCGGCATCGTGACCTTCAAAAATGCGGCGCTCGTGCGCGAAACCGTCGCGACGATTCCATTGGACGCCTTCATGGTCGAGACCGATTGCCCCTACCTCGCCCCCGTTCCCCACCGCGGCAAACGCTGCGAACCCGCCCACACCCGCCTCGTTGCGGAACAAATCGCCGCCACCCGAGGCATCGCGCTCGAGGAGGTCGCCGCCGCCACGACCCGCACGGCCGAGGGATTTTTCAGGCTGCGCTGACGGGGGCCGGACTAAAAAACGCCGGCATGCGTCGTGGTAACGCATGCCGGCGTTGGAAAAAATTGCCCCGCTCGTGCCGTTCCGAAGCGTTTCCCGTTCCCTTATGACAGGGTGGATGACCGCAAACCGCGGGATCTGCCTTCCAATGAAGGCCTGACATCACGCGCGGCCGCCTAGCCTCCGGGATGTATTAACATAGGTCCGGGAGCTGCCTCGTTTAATCGCGAACACAGCAGGGCAAATTCATAGCAGCCGAAGCCGCGAAAATTTTTTGGTTGAGGGAAAGATCCACTTCGAAGATCGCCGCCTGCTTTTCCCGCAGAACCGCTCAAACACAGTCTGTGGAGGCGTTGACCCCGATGGCACTCAACGTCTTCTCCGCACTCCGGAAAGTCAAGGAGACAGGCTTGGATTTTTTTATCGCGTGGGGTCGGTGATCCGGTCCGCGGAATCCGCCAACCTCTCCTTCACCGCATCCCAAGAGAGCGTCTCGGCGTGGCAATCGGCGAAAAGGTAGTTGGCCCGCTCCCCGTGGCGGTGCACATCGACCAACTCCTCAAAGGCATCCGTTGGCACCTGATCCCCGAAAAAATCGGAAAAATGGAAGTGATCCATCGTGAACTCCGGGGTGGCTTCCGCAAAATAGATCGTCTCGGCAGGGCGATCGATTTTGGACAGGTAGGAGTAGTCCAAAAATTCCGCTTTGCACGGATTGGGCGTCAGCATGTCATTGATCGCATAGCTTCGGTCACGGGTCTTGGATGCATCCGATGGGCACTTGAACTCGATCGCATTTCCCGCATATGGCTGCAACGTGACCGCCCACTGGTTCTCCTCCCCCTTGTGGGACGTCATGGGAAGTTTCATGTTGTGCTCCGAGGCATAGGCCAAGGCCGCGACGCCGATATTCCTCAAATTCCCGAGACATTTTGCAGCATTTCCCTTTTCTGCAATTGTTTTTGAAATCGGCAAGCCCAAGGCGACCAGAATCCCCAGAATCGCCATCACGACCAACAGCTCAATGAGAGTGAACCCCGATATGCAAGCCATCGGGCGACCGGAGTTGGGGGCGAAAGAAGGCAATCGAATGCGATGCAACTTTATTTTATCTAAATATTTAATTTTCATATGAAAAACTATTATGAATCAATTCCTGTTTTTCTTCTTTTGCCGTTTTCCATTTTTTTTCTTCCCCGAGTCCCTTTTGGAATCCTTGGCGACCTTCTTGGGTTTTGTTGAATTGGAAACCGCACCGGATTGCCCTCGTTGCTTGGTGGTGACCTGAGAGCGGTTCATTCCTGAATAAGAAGCTGAAATGGAATTTTTTGGTGGGTTGATAAGGTATTCGGGAATTCTTGGTAGAATTTTTGGCATCGCCACAGGTGTTGGCGCAGGTGTTGGCGCAGGTGTTGGCGCAGGTGTTGGCGCAGGTGTCGGTTCGGGTGTGGGCTCGGGTGTCGGTTCGGGTGTCGGTTCGGGTGTCGGTTCGGGTGTCGGTTCGGGTGTCGGTTCGGGTG
>CAZRLX010000190.1:0-4276 GCA_964601115.1 uncultured Chthoniobacter sp.
GGTGAAGCGGGTGGCGATGCCGAGAAGAAGGGCCACGCCGAGGGCAATGAAGGCGGGGCCGAGGATTTGATCGTAGATTTTCAGGCCCCAATCCGGCAGGAGGGGCTCGGCGAGGAATTTGTCGTAGAGCGGCTTCGGGATGCCGTGGTAGTTGGCAAAGGAATACACTTTCACACTCGTCGCATCGGTGAGGCCATAGGCGTTGACTGCTCCGTCGATCGAGACCGGGGAGATGGAGGTGGAGGTGCCGGCGTATTTTTCGATGCCTGAAAGGATGGCGCGCAGGCCCAACCAGAGGCGCAGGACGAGGACGCCGAAGGTCGCACCGAGGTCGAAAGACGGGTGGGATTGAGGGGTGGACTCTAACATATGAGACGAGCGCGATTGTTGGCGGGGTGGTTCCTTAGGCGGCGGGGTTGGACACCGAAGACCTTAGGGCGTTCAAAAAGGGGGTCTTGTATTTGAGCGGATTTTTTTTGTATTTAAATTCACGGAATATGATGCATTCCATCAAAAGGCGTGATCTACTACAGCTCGGCGGTCCGATCACGGAAGTTTTTTCGTTTATTCAAGACATTGCTTTTTTTATTAAAGATATAAATGGGAAATTTGCCGCCGCAAACAGGGCTTTTTTGCGTCTGATGGAAGTTGACTCGCTGGCTGAGATCGAAGGGAAAACCGATCTGGATTTTGTGCCAGCGAAGTTGGCGCGGGTCTACATGCATGGCGATCGGAAGGTGATGGATAGTGGCACGCCCTTGGTGGATTTGGTGGAACCGCTCCCGAAAGGAAAATCCAGCGAGGCCCGGATCGTCACCACCAAGATTCCGCTTAAGAATCCCGAAGGCACAGTGGTGGGACTCGTCGGGATCGCCAGAAATTTGACGGATGGCGCGAGGCGGCCATTGTGGATCAGCCAATTTTCGAAAACGATCAGCCAGCTTGAGGACCCTGCATTCAAACGCTACGACGCCGGGGCCTTGGCCAGGCTGCAGGGGATGTCGAAGAGCAAGTTCGAGCGGGAGTTCAAGAAGCTCTTTCATATGAGTCCAGCGGCGTATCACTTGCAAACGCGGCTGCGCTGGGCGCGAAACGATTTGCTCTACACGACGAATCCCATCAGCCAGATTGCGTTTGACCATGGGTTTTGCGACCAGAGCCACTTTACCAAGCGCTTCGTGAGCGCCTTCGGGATCACCCCCCTGCGCTACCGCAAAAAGGCGTCCACCCCTTTGCCGGAGGAGTCCGCCGTGCCGCCAAGCGGGTTTCCGCAAAAAATTTGACCGATCGGCCAAATTTTTTGCGGTCGAGGTGGGGAACCCCGGCGATCCATTCCAAGACTCAGGCGCACAGCGCTGTGCCGGAGGCGGTTTTGCCGCTCAAGAAAGTCATTTTGGTGAAAGAATTGCTACTGGGGTGCCAGGGGCATCGATACCCAGCGTTCCACAGGGCCGAAGAGAACCGGGCCTGCCGGGGAGGTGGTCTCGATGCCGCGGCCGGAGGCGAATTTGAATTCCCTGCGGCTGTGGGAACCACGCGTGTGGGCGAAGCTCAGGCCGTCGTCTTCGTAAAGCTCGCAGGCCCCGTCCTTGCGCCCATAGTGGCGCACCTCCAGCGGATGGCCGAAGGCCTCGCGGGTGTTGGCCACAGGTTTTGTCAGCATGGGGATCACCGCGCCGTCCTTCACGAATAGCGGGATTTTCATCGGGTCGGGGCACTCGATCACGCAACCGTTCCCGGCGAATTCTCCGGTGTGGAAATCAAACCAATCGCCTTTTGGCAGCCTGACGATGCGTTTTTGCAAACGCCCCTCCGAGTCCACTGTGTGCGGCGCGAAAAGAATCGAAGGGCCGAAGAGGAATTGGTCGTCCGTGGTTTTTTCCTGCCGCTCCCCGTAGGGGTTGAGCTGACCATCCACCTTGGCGGCGGGTTCCGCGGAGCGCTTGGAGGAAAAGCCCTCTTCGAGAATCATGGCACGCATCGGTGGGATTCCTTTGAAGTGGTAATCGGCAAAAGCGGTGTAGAGGTAAGGCAGAAGCCGCATGCGGAGGTCGATCGCCTCCTTCACCGCCTCGGCCACTTCGGGGAACTCCCAGGGCTTCGCACCCGATTCCCAGGCGTTGAGCATCGCGACAGGTGAGAAGCAAACCGTCTGGATGCGCGCGAGCCATTCCGCCGCCGAGCGGGCTTGCCGGACTTCGGGGCACCACAGGATTCCGGCCAGCGAGGCCGAGGAGATGCCGGCGATGTATTCCGCGTGGTCGTAGGAATCGCTGTATAGCACGAAAGGCATGCCGGACGCCCCCGCGTTGCTGGCCCGCACGAGTGACCAGGTTCTCGTGTCCGCCGGCTCGAAAAGATCCTTCAGCAAGACATTTTGGAGGAGAAGTCCGTAAACCTGACGCACCGCCTCGGCTGGCAGGCCCGAGGGGAATTCGGCGTGATCCGGCCAAAGCCAGCGATCGAATCCATCTACTTCATCCACCTTGTAGCCATCCACCCCGATCGAGAGGTGGTCCTCCCGGTGCTGCTGGCAAAGGATCGCGCGCGCCTCCGGCAGGGTGTGGTCTGGAACGATGCCCAGCCAAACCATGTGCGATCCCGAGAGCGGCAGGAGGTCTTTGTGGATACGGGCCTCCGGCGACACATACGGATTCACCCAAAGGTTGAGGCGGATTCCGCGCTCGAGGAGGTTTTTGGCGAACTCGCGCGGATCGGGGAAGCGCTTCGGTTGCCACTCGAAGGAACACGGGTAGGAGCGGGTCATCCAGCCCGGCTCAAGCCCGAGCACATCGAGGGGAACGGCGCGTTCGCCAAATTCCCGCACCTCCTTCGCGCACTGGCTGGCATCGAAGTCCGCGGGCACCCGGTGCCAAAACCCAAGGCCCCAGAGCGGCGGCATCGCCCCACCGCCGCAGAAGAGATTGTATCGGGACACCACATCCAGCGGGCTTTCCCCGGCGAAGAGGATCAATTCCACACCGCGCGCGCAGAGGTGCGCCTCGACCGCCCCGCTCGTTGGCACCGCCATCCAGGGCCCATCGGGCGTTTCATCCGGCGGCGGGTTGCGATCCACCGGCTTCGGGTTGTCGGTCGCATCCTTTCTGTTCGTGCACTGCACATGGATTTTCAGCCGTCGCGCGGTATTGAAAAGGAGGCCGTAGCCACGACTCGAGACATAGAACGGCACGGGGGCATGGGTGCGGCCTGCGCCTCCGCCCCAGTGGTCCACCGAGAGGTCGAGCGCCTCACCTGTTCGGAGTGTTCCCCCGAGTTGAAGGCCAAGGCCGTGGATTTCCTCTCCCGGTTCGGCGGGAATCGCCACACGGATCATGCGGTCGTCGTAACGCCGGAAGGCAATCGGGTTCTCCGCGAAGGGAAATGGGCGATCCGATAGGGTTCCGAGCGCGTCTTCCCTCGGCGCCCGCGCCGCCAGACTGGTGTATGCCAACTCGCCCGCGGCTTCTCCAAATCGCGCCCGCCAGATTCCCGGCGCGATTTTTTCCCAATCCACACCAACGCCGCTGCCGCTTCGATTGTTTTGTTCCGTGACGTGTCTCGATCCCATCGTTTGTTAATAATAATTTCAAACCCGACATCGCCCCAAGACCTTTTTGGGAAAATCAACCGATGCCTCAGGCTGCCCCTCAATTTTGAGCACGAATGGGGCAAAGTCATGCGAATGGTTAACCCCATGTCTCCAAGGCCGTGGATTTTCGAAGGTGCTCAGGGAGGTCAGGTGTCTCGTTTGTCATCGAATGGCTTACGCCCGCAGGCTGTGGTGAAATTGGCTCGGCTCGCCGTAGCGGACCCAAAATTCAGGCGCGGATCGCCGTGCGGGGAGATGGGGAGGGCGGCGGTGATGCGGGAGGGAGGCAGACCCCCATCGGAGAGGTGTCCCACATGTCAAGAATTTATACCAAAGTTTCTATGAAATTGGACTTTCAATGCCGAAGAGGGGGGCACGTCCGTCCCGGGCGTGTGGAGACTGTTCCACTTGCTCGCGCCATGCCCATACGAACCATGGAGCGCACCGACTCACACAGGCGAGACGCCTGTGCCCCTCTCCAAAAATCCATAAGCAAGGAGCTTATGGTATTATCTGGGTATTATCTGGAAAAAATTTTCAGGGGAAGAACGTGTTATACCAATGTCCGATCGCATTTGGACATCAGGAATATAGTGCAGGCGTTTCGCTTGTGAGCGTAAGTCGTTCGATGTCAGGCGAGACGCCTGACCTACATAAGCTAACTCGAAAATCTATAGCCTTGGAGAC
>CAZRLX010000191.1:0-4202 GCA_964601115.1 uncultured Chthoniobacter sp.
CGGCCGTCTCAGAAAACCCGCGGCTCGCCCTCGCGCAGGAAACAAACCCGCTCGATCCGCGGCTGCGCCGCCCGCAGCAGGCATCAGTGCGCTGCCATCGTGGCGCCAGATCTTTCCGGTGAACGGACAAGCCATGGGCGCAGGCCGGTCATCAGGCGGCTTGGACACACATGCAAGTTATGAAGCCGCGCGGTCAAAGAGCCAAGAACGGCGGGAGCTGGCGTGCGCAGGTGTTGCTCAACGTGAGCAACGCGCTCGGCGCGGGCCAGCGTGGGGTTATGGTCGCCGCAGTTCGCGCGCTTGCGGCCGCCAACACCTTGCCCGGGTCGCATGGCTTGTGGATTGCGGCCGCGGCACCGCAATTCGAGATTCCCCTGCTCACACGCAACACCGCGCAATTTGCCCGCATCGAAGGAATCCAACTGGAGAGTTACTGAGCGATCCGGCGGCGAAACAGGCCGCATACTCAAGCGCGCCGCCGACGGCGCCAGCCAGCGTAAGCCGCGCCCCCCGCAAAGATGGCCATTGCGGCCCAGGTGCCCGGTTCGGGGATGGGGGTGGCGCCCGCACTCGCGACGCGAAAACCGATGGTGGGGCCCTCGTACGTCATGCTGCCGCTTTCCCGGTCGGAGGAGCGCAACCTGAGCTCGCCGCCGTTCCAGGCGCCACCGCGGATCGTGCGACGCTCGTCAGACGAGCTATTATACCCGTCAAAAGCACTTTCGGTCCGCTCATACACATTGCCGCCTTGGCCCATCGTTCCATACGGGCTCAAACCTCCAGCGCTGTCCACTGTGGCCGGAACCGAGCCAGGGATATTGGAAACCGCCCAAACCGCCGTGCCCGCATTGGTCCCGCTGGCCACCGCCGCCGGGACACTGCTGCTCGCCGTGGGATAAACGAAATAGTTCGAACCGGCCGGATTGTAATAAGCCGCCTTATACCACTCGTTTTCGCTCGGCAGAAAATAAAAGGCGTCCTTGTTCCGGTAAAGATTGGTCCCTCCCGCCGTCCAAGCCTGCTCGCTGCTCCAGAGAGCCATGCTCCATGCGGAACCGTCCCATGCCAGATCATAAGCCGCCGTCTTGCCTGTGCTCGTGTTGAGCCAGTTGACGAAGGCCGCAGCCTCGTACCAGGTGATGTTTGCCGCTGGCTGGTTGCCGGTCCATGCCCCCGCCGTCACGTGGGCCATCCCGCTGGCCGTGGCCTTGGTAATGGCGTTCTGTGAGATTTCGTATTTGCCCATGCGGTATGCGTAAGGCACAGCTCCATAGGTGGTGGTATCAGCCGCATTGCCCGCGTTGCCTATGTTAAGGAAGTCGATACCGAACGTGTTGGCACCGCTGCCGAAGGTGATTAGCTCCGCCTGGAGGCTGGAGTTAAGGGTGAAGGCGGCAAAGAGCGCCGTGACAAGGTAGGATGTTTTCATGGTTATTTTTTTAGGACTATGGGTTAAAGCGGCAAGACCACTGTAGGTGGCATTGCTCGCATTGAGAGTGGTCGTGCCGGCTTCCATCTGAATGAGGACGCCGGATCCTGTGATCCCATTGGCAGCGGCCAAGGTGATATTTGTGGAGCTGTGGATCGCAGCCAGGGCAGGAAGGAGAGTGTCGGGAGATTTGCTTCCGAATGGGCTCGAGAAGTTTGTCCGCTTGGAAGACGTCATGCGGCGAGTTCTTCGCTCTACCTCCCTCCCCCATCAATCGAAATTCGACGAATCGCATGAAACCGTCGACGAATCGCGTATCCCGCGGAATTTACGGACGGAATCGGGCTTGGCCGCGGTCCGTGTCGTCCCCAAGTTGAGGGACCACGGCCCGGCGGACCGCCGCATCGGAGTTGCTCCGAGCACCTAAGGCAACCACAACAAACCATCAGCAACTATGTCAGATCCGATCCAGCTCGCTTACGGGATGAGCTCAGGATTTTCTCCTCGTGGGTCGCGGGACAATTCGATTGATTAGCTGCGCGTGGGCGCGCCAGAGATTGCAGCCCCAACCCAATGATCATCAACCGTCACCTCGGGGATTTCACCGAAAGCAAAAAGTCTCCCTACTTTTGGAAGCTACACATCAGCTTCTGGGTGGCTTACACCCTCCTGCAGGGAATCTTGGTGTGGGTGCTGGCAGCTACCGGCATCATCCTGCGCGGAGCAGAAGTATTGCTCCTTGAGTGGATCCTCCTCAAGTCAGCTTACGGGTTCCTGATCACAACGTCGCTTCGCCCCTTGCTGATCTGGATTCATTCGAGAAGGTGGCATCCTCTAAAAATGGTCCTGATTTTTCTCGGTCTTCCACTGGCTTACGTCGCGCTGGAACTTCTCCTTCTTACGCAGACTCCATTCCTACGGGAGCACTTTAGATCACTGACCGGGACTCTTTCGATCGGAATAAGCATGATGGTCGCGGGCTTCTTTCTGGATTTCTTCTCTTGTGTATTTTGGGTCGGATTCTATTTTTCGGGATCGCTCTTTTTTGACTCCCTTGAGCTGAGCAGTCGCCAGCAGAAAAGCGAACTCGCACTTCTGAGATACCAAGTGCAGCCGCATTTCCTCTTCAATGCACTCTCCGCGGTCATGGCAGTCAGTGACAACAAAGAGAAAGTGGAGGAGCTGACCCAGTCCCTCGCCGACTACCTTCGCTTCTCCCTGCGCACGAGGAATGACGACTACTCGCCTCTCGGGGAGGAGTTGGACGCCATGGAGAACTATCTTCAGGTGGAGAAAATCCGCTTCGAGGAGAAGCTGCGGTTCCGGATCGATGCGGACCAGGAAGCGCGTGTGTTCGTGGTGCCAAGGCAACTGGTCCAACCCCTCCTCGAGAACGCGATCAAGTATGGCCAGCAGACAAGCCCCATGCCTCTCTCGATCCGCATCGAAGCGCAAATCACCGGGGATCGCCTCCATCTCACGGTCGACAATACGGGATCGTGGGTGGAGCCCTCGGCATCGTCAGGGATGGGCATCGGGATCAGCAACCTCCGACGACGTCTCCAGTTGCTCTATGGTGACCGCGCTAGCCTGACCCACGAGCACTCGCCACAGCGGGTACAGTCGATGGTGACCCTCCCGATCACGAAGCCATGAGCAGAAACTCCGAACAGCCTAAACCTCCACGCCTGCGCGCTATCCTGGTGGATGACGAGTCACCCTCGCGAATCCATCTGGCCAAGCGCCTCGAGGCTCATCCCGAGGTGGAGATCGTGGGCCAAGCGGAAGACGTTTCCTCTGCTATCGATTTAGTCTCCTCGGAGAGACCCGATGTGATTTTTCTCGATATCCAGATGCCGAAAGAGAACGGCTTCGCCCTCCTCCCGAAGCTCGAAGCGGTTGAACCCCAGCCGGCCGTCGTCTTTGTCACCGCCTTTGACGAGTATGCGATCAGGGCCTTCGAGGCCAATGCCCTCGACTACCTGACCAAGCCGGTCGGCGCCGATCGGCTCGCCAAGACGCTCCTGCGCCTGAACAAACAGCTCGGCCCGGCAAAAGCAGCCGCACGCGAAAGCATCTCTCCCCCACCCACCGAAACAGCAAAACGTCTCGAGCCCGAAGACCTCGTCCTGCTGCGGGAGAGATCACTCTCCATGATGGTGAAGGCAAGGGAGATCGCCGCCATCGAGTCGCAGGGCGACTACACCAGGATCTTCCTGAGTGAAGAGAAGACCCTCATGATGAAACAGCCTCTCTCGCGCTGGGAGAGCCAGTTGCCCGCCGAACTCTTTACCAAAGTGAGCCGCAGTCTGCTCGTGAACAGAAAATCCGTGGCCAAGATCGCGAGGAAAAACCTACTCAGCTGGGACCTCTACCTTGAGGGAACGAAGGCGCCGATCACACTCAGCAATCTGGAGAGCAAACGACTCAGGCAACCGATCTCCCATGCGTGAAAAGAGATTTGAGTGTTTATCGTTGAGAGCGGGAGCGAGGCGAAGAGGGCCGATGCTCGGCGGATCCGCAAAATCGTTCTTCGGCGAAGAGTTGTCGGCCAGCGAAAAGCAGCGCCGCGCGAAACTCAAGCAGCCCGCTCCGCTCAATTTTTGCGCGGCAACGTGGTCAGATCGAAATCGGGGAAGGTGGTGGCGTGCTTCATCCATAATGGACGATCTCCCGACTAACTCGAAATGTTTTCAGGCCGCGACAAGTTTTCGTCGAGGTGTAGCGGCGCTCTATGAGCGTCGGTGCCTTTCCCTTGGCAGGGACTGGTAAC
>CAZRLX010000192.1:0-4165 GCA_964601115.1 uncultured Chthoniobacter sp.
CACATGCGACAAGTCGCCGAGAAGAAGCCGCAAGGCGAACGCGGGCACGGGAAACAGCGCCGGACGGTGCACGCTGGCCGCGAGTTCGCGGGTGAACTCGGAGTTTCTGACGGGAGCGGGGTTCACGGCATTGAGCGCGCCGCGAATGGCAGGGTTTTCAATCGCCCAAAGAACCATGCCGGCGACTTCGTCCACATGGATGCAGCTCATCCACTGGTGTCCATTTCCCAGTCTGCCGCCAAGGCCCGCCTTGAAAACGGGGCGGATCATTTTCAACGCGCCTCCGGGGCCGGTCACAAACCCGATGCGCAGCCGCACCACGCGAACGCCGAGCGGTTCGGCGGGCATGGCGGCCTTCTCCCACGCTTGGCAGACATCGGCTAAAAATCCCTCGCCCGCAGGCGAGGATTCGTCGACCTCCCGCTCCCCGGTGTCGCCGTAGAATCCGATGGCCGAGGCGTTCAACAGCACCTCTGGACCGCCACGCCGCAGCGACTCGACAACGCGCCGCGTGGTCTCCACCCGGCTTTCAAGAATGGCATGGCGTTTGGCCTTGGTCCAAAGCCCGAGGATTGGCTCGCCGGCGAGATTCACCACTGCATCGAGGCTTGAAAAATCAAGAGTCCCTCCGGGTTCGACCAGCCGGAAACCAGCGCTGTGGCCGCGCGAGAAGGGAACAACCGTGTGGCCAGCTTTGACGGCAATCGCTGCAAGGTGCGACCCCACGTAGCCGCGTGCTCCCAGGATTCCAATTCTCATCAACCCACGAATGGCATCGCAGGGGGCAATTTCAAGATCGGTTTCAGCAAAATACCGGATGTGGGTTCTTAATCGACAAAATTGTCACACTTGCCGGCATCCGGAAAAAATGAACATGCCGATAGGTTGTTCGGCCATTATGCAATCCGATCCGCCACCCCCCCTGCCGGCCCGCTATCAATTCAAAGCCCTCCTTGGACAGGGGGGTGCAGGCGAGGTTTTGAGTGCATGGGACACCCAACTGAAACGAACAGTGGCCGTGAAGCGGTTGCGTCAGGCGACAATGCCCGACGCGGACGTCCGCGATGCATGGCAGGAGGCAATGTGCCTGGCCTCAATCCGGCATCCGAACATCGTTTCGGTGTTCGACATCGGAACCGAGCATGACGCGCCCTACATGGTCATGGAATTTGTGCAGGGTGAAACCTTGGAACAGGCCGTGCGCCGCTCAACGCTCGAAATTCCGGTTTTTTGCGACATCGCCGCCCAGTGTCTGGAGGGAATAGCCGCCGCACACCATAGCGGTCTTGTGCATCGCGATCTCAAGCCCGCAAACATCATGCTTGTGCGTTTGCCCACCGGTCAATTTCAGGTCAAGCTTCTCGACTTCGGCATCGCCCAGTATCTTCAAGAAAATCAATTAGAAGATGATACGAATGCGTCCTCCGTCACTGGAACCATCCATTGGATCTCCCCGGAACAGTTGGAGGGAGCGGCTGTGGACGGCCAGTCCGACCTTTATTCTCTCGGGTGTGTTTTTTATTTTTGCCTGACCGGGAAGCCGCCTTTTTCCGGGACAAGCGCCAATGAGATCCTGCAAGCCCATCTTGCCGGGGATGCCTGTCCTTTGGCGGCGTTGCGTCCCGATGTCCCGCCGGCGCTGGCCGCTTGGGTCATGAGCCTCATGGCGAGGCGACCGGACGATCGACCCGCCGGCGCAATCGATGCGCTGAGGCGCTTGGAACCTCTGGCGGCAAACTTCGTAAAAACCACACGAATTTCCGCTCCGCTGTCGGGCCCGCCTCCCGGGGTGGACGAAGAAACCGGTCGGATCGATTGCCGTATGCTGGACTCGCCCGCTGCACCCCCTCCCGAGCCCCGCAAGCCTGTTTGGCCGCTGGCTGCGGCCACAGCCCTCTTTCTAGCGGTCGTTGGGTTGTTGGGTTGGATGTTTTTTCAGAAACCTGAAGAGCCCGTGTTCCGCATCCATGGATCGAACACGATTGGCTCAACGCTCGCACCGGCTCTTGTCGAAGGTTTCTTGACCCAACGGGGCAACAAGGAAATCCAGACCGAGAGCGCCCATGGCAGTGTGGAGCGACGTGTGGTTTTTTTGGATTCGAAAAGCGGTCGCCGTGAATTTGTTGAAGTTCATGCACACGGCTCGCGCACGGCATTTTCGGGGCTCAGCGACGGACTTTGCGACATCGGAATGTCATCCTCCCGGGCGAGGGAGTCGGATGTGTCAGAGTTGGCCGGAAAGGGGCTTGGAAACATGAGAGCACCCTCCTGCGAAATCGTGGCGGCGCTCGACGGCCTTGCTGTCCTTGTTCACCCGGAAAACCCCTTGTCGCAGCTCGACCGCCGGGCAGTGGCGGCTATTTTCGAAGGAAAAACCACAGACTGGGCCGAGGTCGGGCGCGAGCGCCCGGGAAAAATCAAACTCCATGCGAGGGATTCCAACTCTGGCACCTTTGAATTCTTCCAGTCCGTTGTGCTCGGAAACGGAACCTTGGCGCCGGACGCACTCCGTTACGAGGACAGCACGGAGCTTTCCCGTGCTGTGTTGGCTGACGAGGATGCTGTCGGATTCGTGGCACTTCCCTACATCCTCGACTGCAAAGCGCTGGCAATCGAAGACGATGGGACCCCTGCATTGATCCCCTCCCGTTTTACAGTTGCTACCGAAGATTATGCCCTTTCGAGACGGTTGTTTTTTTATGTTCCTGCGTCGGGCATGCACCCCTGGGCCAGGGAATTCCTTGAATTCGCCACAGGACCCGCCGGCCAGGACATCGTGAGCAGGGTGGGGTTCGTCAAGCAAACGCCAGTTGTCCAACCGGGCCTTGTGCCGCGCAATGCCCCTGCCGAATACCAGAGTCTTCTGGAGAATGCCGAAAGAGTGAGTCTGAACGTCCGCTTCAGCGTGGATACGGGGGCCCTTGACTCGAAGGCCGCGGTGGATTTGGGCCGCTTGGTTGATCTGATGGCGCTTCCCGAAAACAGGGGTCGAGAGCTTGTGCTGGCTGGATTCCACGAGGATACAGGGGATGCGGCGGCTGATCTCATGTTCTCTGTTCAAAGTGCCTCATTGGTGGCTGCCGAAATTGAAAAACGCGGACTGAAGGTCCGTCATGTCACAGGCTATGGAGCCGCTCTTCCCGTGGGGTCCAACAATGATCCAGCAGGCCGCTGGAAAAACAGGCGTGTCGAAATCTGGATTCGTGGCCCCCGGGACCCATTGGCGTTTTCCCCCCGGGGAAACTGACCGCTATTCGCAACAGGCGCTTATCTGTCCGCCCTGTTTTGCAGCCCCGAAACCCGCTCGCCGGGCCACACGTTGTTTTTTGAAAACCAGCCCTGTGGCATTTCCAGCGCGTAGGCAATGTTTCGGAAGCGGCTTTGAACAGGGGTTTCGTTGAGCGGCTTGAGGTCGTGGAGTTCGAGGATTGTGCCGCGCGGGTCGATGTAGGCGATCGTCAGCGGTATGGCGGTGTTCTTCATCCAGAAGCCGACCGGCCCGACCCGTCCCATCACAAAAAGCATGCCGCTATCGGGGGCAAGCGATCCGCGAAACATCAGTCCGGCCGCCCGCTCGTGTTCCTCATCGGCGATTTCGGCGCGCACCATTTTCGACCCGATCTGAAGATCGATCGTGGGCAGGGGCGGCTGCGGAGCAGTTTGGGCATTGATCCCGGGAGCCGCCAGTAGGATTGGCAAGGCAAAAAAAACTGCTTTCAGCAGTGAAGAAAATCGATCGAATCTGTTGACAGGATTTCGGGAATTTGCACACATACCGCCCTTCAAAACATGTATCCGTCGCAGCGCAATCAAGAAAACACCCACCCACTGATTTGTGTGTCCGGGACTGCCCGCTGCGGGATGAACCCGATCACCTGAACCGTTACGGACTACGAGGCACCGACTGATGGCAAATTTTTTCCCAAAATCGATCAACTGGCTACCGCTCAAGTTGGTCATTTGCGCAGGAGCGGTCGTTACCTTCGTGGTGGCGGGCATTACCTACTATTTCACCCCGAAATACACGCGGGTCGGTTACGAGCCCAATCAACCTGTTCCGTTCTCCCATGTCATCCATGTCCAGCAACTCGGCATGGATTGCCGCTACTGCCACAGCTTTGCGGAGGTCGCCTCGCACTCGAACGTCCCTACCACGCAGACCTGC
>CAZRLX010000193.1:0-4124 GCA_964601115.1 uncultured Chthoniobacter sp.
TGCCCCTCGGCCCGCACCTTCATGGCCGTGATCGGAATCCTCGGCGCGCTCCTGATTCACATCGGCATCAGCCTTTTCGCGGGGGCGAAGGTTTTCCAAAGCTTCCTCGGTGTTCCGATGATGACGACCATTCTGGTGCTCTCCGCCTTCACGGTGGTTTACACGGTTCTCGGCGGATTGAAGGCCGTCGTGCTCACGGAAAACATCCAGGCCGGCCTGCTGCTCTTCGGCGCGGGATTGGTCACCGTGCTCGCGATCATGGCGCTGCCCGATGTGGGTATCCGCGACATGGCGTCGTTCAAATTGGCTCTCCAGCCCGGGCAAATGAACATGCTCCAACCGATTCACAACTCCGACGGAAATCTCAACCAATACTCTTGGCTCGCGATCCTGCTCGGCTACCCGATCCTCGGCATCTGGTATTGGTGCGCGGACCAAACCCTCGTCCAGCGCGTGCTGGCAGCCCATTCGGTGAAGGAAGGCCAGAACGGCGCGCTCTTCGCCGGATTCCTGAAAATCACACCCGCCTTCCTCATGGTTCTGCCCGGCGTGGTCGGCTATGTGCTCTGGCAAAAGGGTCTCTTCCAAATCCCGAATGTCCCGGGCACCAACGACCCCGACTACAACACGATGCTCCCGATGTTGATCAACCACCTCGTCCCCGCTGGTCTGAAAGGCCTGCTCGCAGCGGGCATGGCGGCGGCCCTCATGAGCACGATCGCGGCCGCCCTGAACAGCTGCGCGACGCTCATTTCCATCGACATCGTCCAGCGTTCCCGCCCCGACATGCCCGATCAGAGCGTGGTGAAAGTCGGCCGCATCGCGACCGCCGTGATCATGGTCCTCGCCATCCTGTGGTCCACCCAAGGCGAGCAATTCGGCACCATCTTCGAGGCGATCAACAAAATCCCGATGACCTTCGCACCCGCCGTAACCACCGTCCTCCTCCTCGGTCTCCTTTGGAAACGCGGCACCTGGCAGGCGGCCATGACCACGCTCTATGTGGGCTCGATCATCGGCGTCATTTATTTCGTGGTCGATATGCCCGTGATCGGGCAATTCCTCACAAGCATCCCCGAGGGCACAAAGTTCGACGGCCTCGTGTCGGACCACGCAGTCGGACTCGGCATTCCCTTCATGCTCGTCGGCCCGATGATCGCCGCCCTGTGCATCGCTATCTACATCGTGACCAGTCTCCTCACACCCGCCATGGATCAGGAAAAAGTTTCCAAGGTTTGCTGGGACAGTCCGCTGGCTTGCTTGCAAGGGCCTGTCTCGGGACTCACCGATCCCCGCATCGTCACGCTGATTCTTCTCTCGGTGCTGGCCGTGCTCTACATCTGGCTCCGCTGAGGAAATGGCGAGCGCTCCAGTCGTTGTCGGCATCGGGGAGGTGCTATGGGATGTCTTCCCCGAGGGCAAAAAACTCGGCGGTGCTCCGCTGAATTTCAGCCATCACTGCGGCCAACTCGGCGCCTCGGCCCATCCCGTGAGCGCCGTGGGTGCAGATGCCGACGGCGCGGAAATCCGCCAAATCCTCGCTTCGAAAAACCTGCCCGATGCGCAGGTCCAAACCGACACCGCGCATCCCACCGGGCGCGTGAATGTCACCCTGCAAAACGGCAAGCCCACATACGAAATCCTCGCCGAGGTCGCTTGGGACTACATCCGCTTCGACCAAAACCTCCGGGATCTCGCGTCGCGCGCCGACGCCGTGTGTTTCGGGTCGCTCGCCCAGCGAGGCCCCGTCTCCCGCGCCACGATCCTAGCCTTTCTGGAAGCCATGCGCCCCGAAGCGCTGCGGATTTTTGATGTGAACCTGCGCCAGAATTTCTACTCCAAGGAAATCCTCGAAACCTCCCTGCGCCACGCGAACATTTTCAAGCTCAGCGACGAGGAATTGCCAACGCTCGCCGGTTTTTTCGATCTCTCCGGCCAAGTTCTCGAGCAGTTGCAGGCGCTGCTCCAGATGTTCGATCTCCGCCTCGTCGCCTACACGCGAGGAGGCGAGGGGAGTTTGCTCGTCACCGCCAACGAAACCTCCGACCACCCCGGCTTTCCCACCGAGGTCATCGACACCGTCGGAGCGGGCGATTCCTTTACCGCGATGCTCTGCATGGGCCTCCTGCAAAACCTCCCCCTCGCCGAAATCAACCGCCGCGCCTGCCAAGTCGCCGCCTTCGTTTGCTCCCAATCCGGCGCCACCCCCACTCTCAGGCCACATTTCTCCAATCCATGAAACCCATCATTCTCATAATCCTTCTGTCACTTGGCGCGCACGCCGCGGAATTCGGTGCGTTTTACACCAAGGTCGATTCCGGCGAGGAATTCGAGAAATTCTCCCGCACTGGCGACGAGGCGGACATCGTTGTGACAGGAGTCGCGGGAAACTCGGGGCGAATCGTTTTTTCGCGTGCCACCAGCTATCTGCCGGTCTGGGAGACGGGAAAAACCCGCCATACGTTTCAGGAACTCGCCCCCCGCAGCGGCGATGGGCCGACATCGCGCCCTGACAATATCAATACCTACTCGGTGGCGAGGATCATCGAAAGCTCGCCGGAGCGCGTCGTCATCCACTGGCGCTACCTTCCGAAATTCACACCCGGAAATCCCACTCCCACCAAGACCAACCTGCCTTACTTCCCGAGAACGCCGGAACCCGGCACCGAGCTCGCCCTCGCGGCTCCAGACAAGTTTGTCGACGAGTATTTCATCGTCACCCCCGATGGCCGTGTGGAGCGCACCTTCCGGCAGGCCACTCCCAAGCGGGAGGACTGGACCGATCCTCAAAACCTGGCGACCTCCACACTCCAACTTTCCTCAAAAGGCATTCAGCCCCTCGGCGAAAAACCGCCCGTTCGCTCCGCCTCCAAACCGCCTGTTGCGGGATCTCCGGTTGTGGACCGCACTGTTGTCTCGCCGGTCAGATGGTGGAAATTCAATGAAGGCGCAGGCGACACGACCGCCGAATCGGTGACCGGGGAGTCGAGCCCCATCAAAGGCCCGATGGCTTACTGGAGAAAGGGCCTGTCGGGCACTGCTCTGGCATTTGACGGATACAACACCACTGTGCGCGTGCCGGCTTCGAGCATTCCGCTCGGCGCCAACGGAGTCACTGTCGAGGCCTCGGTGGCGCTCGCCGCCTATCCTTGGAATTGGTCGCCCGTTGTCCAACTCGGCGAAAACGAAAATGTCTACCTCGGGATCGATGCGGACGGGCATGTGGCATTCGGCATCCAGTCGGGCGGCAAGCAGGTCCGGGTCCGCTCAGGCCAATTTCTCGAACGCCGCCGCTGGTATCATCTCGCCGGCGTCTATGACAAAGCCGCAGGCCGCATTCGCCTCTACATCAATGGCCGGCTCGCCGCCGATCAAGCCGCTCCCAATACGGGCATCGATCAACCAACAGGCGATCTGCAAATCGGCCAAGGAAAGCCCCTGCCGATGCAATACAATGTCCGGGGGAAATTCGCCTCGGTGTTTTCGTTGGATGGCCTGATCGACGAAGTCCGGATTTACGACACGCCTCTCACAACCACACAGGTGGCGGCCTCCTGCAGAACCCTCCAACTCGCGGACGGCGCGCCTGCCTCACCCGACATCCCGCCCCGCGTTCTGCCCACCGGTCCAAGCACCGGCAAATTCGGCGCCCATTTCACCAACCTGGAATTCTACGACACTTGGGACGGACTCTTCCGCTTCGGTCCGCACCCCGATGTGGTCGTGGAGTTCGACAAAAACCCGAGCCGCTTCGTGTTTTGGCGGGGCATGGGATTCATTCCCATGCTCGTGAACGAAAAAGGCCATTGGTATAGCAACGAATTCAACGAGACATGGAACCGCTCCGGTGGCAGGGGATGCATGGAGCCGATGTCCGACAAGGAATCCTTCACGAACCATGTGAAGATCCTCGAAAACACCCCGGCCCGTGTCGTCGTGCAGTGGCGCTTCCCGCTCATCGATGTGTTTCGCGTAAAGGCCAACTACGACGAGCAGACCGGTTGGAGCGATTGGAGCGACTGGACCTACACGATCTATCCCGACGGCGTGGCGGCGAAGCGCATGCGCCTCTGGAGCACCGGCCCCTACAACCACGAATGGCAGGAAGGCATGGTCATCTTCGG
>CAZRLX010000194.1:0-4108 GCA_964601115.1 uncultured Chthoniobacter sp.
AAGGCGACATCGAGCGTGCGACATTGGAGTGGAGGAGCCTGCTTCGGCATATTGTCCACGCTGCGGACCCGATATTTCCTCGCTGGAAAGACCTGCAGGCTGCCGCGCGGGCCGCTCTCGAAAAGCCAGCCCTCTAACAAATCGGGCCACCCCTCAAGTGCGGCAAGGGCACTTTTTTCGAGGGAGAGAAAAGAGTGTTTTCGAGCATTCCTTCTTTTGTTCGTGTTGCCGAGAGCGGCATAGTTCGGCGAGCCATGTCTGTTTTCAACGGCGTCATCCTCGGCTTGGGCCTGTTTTTCCTGGGGCTCCAACTTACGGGACAAAATATGCGTTCCCTGAGTGGGGGCGGCTTGCGTCAGCTTGTGCGGCGGGCAACCGGCACACCGTGGCTGTCGGGCGTTTGTGGAATCGTGACGGGAGCGCTGATGCAGAGCGCCACGGCGGTGACCTTCATTCTCGTGAGCATGGTTGGCAGCGGCCTGATCCGGTCGGCTGCGGCGAGGGTGATCGTGGTGTGGTGCAATGTGGGACTCACGGCGCTGGCATTTTTGGCGGCTTTCAACATCCACCCGGTCGTCGCATTTGTGGTCGGCGTGGCCGGGATTGCCATGGGGTCGATTCGTCGCAAGCCATGGAATACCATCGCGGGTGCGGTCCTCGGCGTGGGAATCATTCTTTTCGGACTTGAACAGCTCGGCGCGGGTCTGGCTCCGCTGAAGGACGAGGCGTGGTTTCGACAAGCCATCGAAATCGCGCTGCACTTCCCGTTTCAAGCTTTCCTGATCGGCGTGGCGGCGGCGGCGTTGCTGCAATCGAACACCGGCGCGGCGATGGTGATTATCACCCTGGCGGCCGGCGGAGCTTTCGGGGTGGAGGAAGCCGCACCTGCCATTTACGGAACCAATCTGGGAGCCATCGCCCTGCGGGCTTTTCTGGCGCGCGGGCTTGGCGGCTCATCGATCCGCCTTGTCCGGATGGAGGATTTGTTCTGCGTTTTCAGCGGTGTGCTGATGATGATGCTGTTTTTTCTCGAGCGTGCGGGTGTTCCGCTCGTGCAGGCTTTTGTCCACTCCCTCCCTGGTGGGGAGGCGATCCGCTGCGCAACGGTTTTTCTGCTCTCCAACCTCATTCCCGCTCTGGTCCTGAGTCCGCTTCTGCCACTTTGCGAAGTGCTGCTGCAACGCCTCTGGCCGAGTGACGCCAAGGAGCATGCCGGCGAGCCGAAGTTTCTCCGCTCTCAGGCGCTCGCGGATCCCGAGACCGCACTGGATTTGATTCCCAAAGAACTCGGACGCCTTTTTGGAAGCCTGAGTCTGGAGGAGAAACCTTCGCCGGCGGATGTCGATTCGCACGAGACGCCGGCTTTTGTGCAGCTCGGATCGGCGATTGAAAATTTCTGCGTGCGGCTCGCCTCCGAAAATTCGCTCTCTCAAAACCAGTCCCTTCGGCTTCAGCGCTGCCGGGCGTGGTTGCATACAATCCGCCACATCGGGGAAGCCGCCGGGGAGTTGGCCGCTTCTCGCTGGGCGCTTCCTGCCGATGCGGGGCATTTTGCCAAGGGCCTCATGGACTGGATGCAGGCCAATATTCTTCTCGGGGCAGAGGCCACGGCATCGATGGATGCCCAAAAAATTCAGGAGTTTTCTGAATCGAGCAAACAGAAGGTTCCCTCCGTTCGTGCCATGCGGAAGGCCTTTTTGGAGGCTTGCGGAGGTGTCCCTTCCGCCGGGAATTTTGAAATCTCCACCCTCGTTGACAACTTCGACATCACCGCATGGCTCATCCACCGCCTTTCGAAGCTCCAAGTCAAAGCGATCCAATCAGGGCCGGACGCGTTGGGTGTTTAGCCACAGGGGTCAGGCATGAATTCTTGACATTATTTCCCCCTCTGCCGCTTTGAGGTCGTCATTTCTTTCGATCTCTTGGCGGTGTCTTTTGATGCTGCGGCACACTCCGGCGCGGACGCCCATTTTCAATCTCTTGCTGATCCAATCCAGCGGCACTGTCGTCTCCCGGTGAATCAGCGATGCGATCAGGGCCTTTCGGCGATCACTTTTCGCCAAACTCCTCAAGTCCTCCCCCGACAAATCAAAATATCCGCACCCGGCGGATGCGAGCCGCTCTGCCGTTGCAGCTTGGTGATCTTTAACTTCTGGTCCGTGGTAACCATTGGCGACCTCCCTGCCGCCCTCCTCAATCTTGCTCTTGAGTTTGGCCATAAGAAGTTCCCGGAACGCCTGCGACCCGAAAAACCACCCACGCCTCAGGGCCGCATGCACCGATAATTCCGGTTCCCGTTGAGCCGAGGAAAAGACCACACCCGCCTGCGTGGGATTTGCCCAGTCCACGCAACGCTCAAGCCCTCGCAAAAATTCCTTCCTACCCGCCGCATCGTCCCGGCATCCGCTCACGTCAAATCCCATCGCAGTCTCCAAAAACTCCGGTCGTTCGCTCGCGTCCCTCAGATACATGGGCAGGCTGCTCCATGCATAGGACTCCATGCCCTCCTGCCCCGTTACCAGTCCCGCCCGCACGGGATTGAGATGAATGTAGTCCAAAATCGCCCAGTAAGCATTTCCGGGCTCCACCAAAATCGCCTTGTAGCGCCCTCCAAACAGATGTCCCCACAGCCTGTGACGCGTATTGATGCGGCGCGTGTAGGCATTCTGAAACCACCCCATTCCTGCCGTGAGGTTGGCTTGGGGAGTTTCCAGAAGGAGGTGGTAGTGATTCCCCATCAGAACGTAGGCGTGAATCCTGAACCCCGCCCGTTTGCAAGCCTCTGCGAGCGTTCGCACAAAGGTCTTCCGGTCTTCGTCATCAAAAACAATGTCCCCCTTGCGATTTCCACGCGCCATCACATGATACATCGCCCCTTCAAACTCGATGCGCACTTGTCTCGGCATGCGGCAAGGGAGGGGCAAACAAAGGGGGAAGTCAAGAATTAATTCCTGACCCCTTTGGTGTGGAGGTGGATGGCGGCTGCGAGGATGGGTTGGGCCCAATCGGGGGCGCCGGAGAGGTCGGCGGGGGCGGTGATTTTGCGCTGCTGCATTTCGAGGAGGAGGACTGGTTTGGGGCGGTGGCCTTCGGCGGGGTCGGATTCCGCGGAGTTGTCGTAGAGGCGCAGGTGGTTGATGCGGGGTAGGAGGCGGATGAGGTTTTCGCGGCTGCGGGTCCAGCGTTCGCGGATTTTTTCCTCGGGGATGTCGTGCCCGCCGTGGGCGACGCGGCCGCGGACGCGCTGGAGGTGGAGGTCGGGGCTGGCGAGTCCGCAAAACCACACATGCAGGCGGTGGCCGGAGCGGGAGGCTTGATCGAGCAGCTGCACGATGGTGCGTCCGCCGAGGGTGGTCTCGAACCGGTAGTCGCGGCCTTGCGCGATGGCTTGCTCCAGGAGTGACTTGCCGATCTGCCACGCATGGGCGTTGGCAAGGGCGAGTGGGATGTCGGGGTGGAGGTTGCGGATTTGTTGGGCGATCGTGTCAGGGTTGAAGACGGGCGACCCTTTGCGGTTGAATTCGGATTCCCCGATGCTTGATTTGCCCGCTCCGTTGACTCCGGCCAGAACGTGGAGGACCGGATAGTCAGACATTGCTGGCCTTCCGGATTTTGTGTTGCTGCGCGGCCCACACGGCGGCCTCGCCGAGTTCCTCAGGAGTGGCATTGAATGCCCGCTCGGCCGCTGCGCGTTGTTCAGGTCCCTGCATGCGATCAAGCATGCCGCGGTATTCCTCGTGGAGTTTTTCCAGCCAGTCGGGATTCTGCTGGCCGGTGAGGGCTTCGTATTGCGAGAGGGAGAGGAGGACGGCGCGGGGTTTGTCGTGGCGGGTGATGGCGACCGCGCGGCTGGCGGCGACTTTTTCAAACACATCGGCGGTGGCGTTTTTGAGTTCTGTGGCCGAGATGGTTGGCATTTCGGCGAGGCGCGGGGCTGGGGTCGGTGGGATGTGGTAGGTTGTGTTCATAGGGGTAAAATAATCAATTTAGCTAAAATGGCAATATCTCGGTAAGGAGAACCGGGAAACAGAATTTTGGACAGGAGGACAGGAGTTACAGGATGGACAGGAAATGTTGGGATGATTTCCCCGATGCCAAAAGGGGCATC
>CAZRLX010000195.1:0-4096 GCA_964601115.1 uncultured Chthoniobacter sp.
GCACCGTCTGCGGCGCATTCCTCACCCGCTGAAAACCAGTATGCCTGCGGGCACGATCCCAGCCACTGGCGACTTATACCAAAGTTTCTATGAAATTGGACTTTCAATGCCGAAGAGGGGGGCACGTCCGTCCCGGGCGTGTGGAGACTGTTCCACTTGCTCGCGCCATGCCCATACGAACCATGGAGCGCACCGACTCACACAGGCGAGACGCCTGTGCCCCTCTCCAAAAATCCATAAGCAAGGAGCTTATGGTATTACCCTCTGGGACCTTGCACAGTTGACAACTATCCCTCGCGATACGCGTCCCCAAGGGATCGGAAATTGACATGAAATTTAACTTGCTGGCTAATTTCGGGATTGGTAAAGCGAAAATCCGACTTAGGCCATCGCCATGAAAAAAACCATGCAACTCCTCGCATTCGCGGGATTACTCCTTGCTACCACCTCGTCCTTGCAGTCGGCCGTGGTTCTGAACTGGATCAATTGGAACGCCCCGGGTTCTTACCCGAACAGCTCTTCGCTTGGTATCTATAATTTCAATTACGCCACGGGAACCACGGGGACGATTCTCATGCCAAACAATACTCCGGTGAGCATCACATTGAGCGGGGAAATCCTAAATCCCTCACAATTCGACTCCAGCGGGTTCGGGATCGCAAGCAACTCGTATTGGGTCGACAGGAACCATGCTGGCTCCACTTATATCAGCGCAAATGTCCCGACACTGCCCTCAAACGGAGACCGCATCGCGGTGGCCGGTTCCGGCAATCCCATTCAAACACTGACCTTTTCTCAACCCGTCTCCAATATCGTCATGAATGTCTGGTCCTTGGGCAGACCATCCGATCTGGGTTCCTGGCGATTCGACCAACCCTTTGCCATCTTGAGTCAAAATACCGGTCAGTATCCGTCGGCTCCCTTCGCCCTCCAGGCGGAATCCATGAATACGCTCAATGGCTATGAAGGTGCTGGAACAATCCAGTTTTTGGGAACCTTCAGCACCCTCTCTTGGGAAGTTCTGGATCCTGAGTTTTATGCCGTCTGGAATATCGGTGTGACCTCGGCCTCCGTGAACCCAGTCCCCGAGCCCGGCCAAATCGCCGCCTCACTGCTGCTCCTCACCGGTATAGCCGGATACGTCTTTCTGAAGCGTCGGAAGCTTGCGAAGACAGCCGCCGCCCTTTGAATCTCTCCCTTTTTCCATGCAGCACTCCAACCCATGAAAAAACTCCCCAAGCTCCTGACCACTGGAATTCTTACATTCCTTGCCGCCACTCAGGCCCAAGCAGCGATTCTTCTGGATTTCGGTTTTAACGACATTGTCAGTTCCTCGATTTCAAATACACAATTCCAAACCGGGAACCGACTGGTTTACAACGCCGTGTTTGGGGATTGGAATAAATCGGGATTCAATGCCACCCATGCGATCCAGCTCAGTGGAGCGATCCACGGGGGAGCAGGCGATTATGCGATCATGATCTATGGGAACAATGTGCTGACCCAGAAAACAGCATTTGCCGCGAACACCCTGGGGCAGACCTACTATGTGAGCTACGATATCGGCCCCACGGTCTATGCGGATGCCCATCAAGCCACGCAGGCTGGAGATACATTTCTGGTCGAGTTACTTCGCAACGACGACAGCGTGCTTGCTTCAAACTATGTCGCACCAGGTGCATGGGCTGGGGTGCAAACATTCAACCAAGCCTATTTTTCTTATTTGGGCGATGGTAGCGGTTCGCTGCGCATCCGTTTATCCAGCGGCAACACGCTCACTCGTTTCGCTGGAGCGATTGACAACATGGCGTTCTGGGACAGCGTGCCCACGCCAAGCACAGTCCCAGAACCCGGCCAAGTCGCCGCCTCGCTTCTTCTCCTCGGAGGCATCGGTGGCTATGTCTTCCTAAAGCGCCGTAAGGCGGCGAAGTCGGCTGCTGCTGCCTGATTCTGGAACGATCTTAAAAACAGGCGCGGCTGCTCTGCAATTATGGGAGGGCTCGGCGAGCCGCCCTTCATTTTCCTTGGGCGCTGACGAGCCGTTCCAGCGACAAGCGTCACCCCTTCGTGTGCCAATTGGTAGGGTCGGCCGCTCCCCAAGGCGCAGGCTACGAGCCGAAGGCCGCAGCGGACCCGAGCTTCAGCCGCGAAGCGCCGTCTCCAGAACAATGGCGGCTGCGCCCCAAAAACAGAATGCTCCCGACCCTACTCCCGCCCGTAGAGCTGCTCCAGTCGGATGCGGGCGACCATGAGGCTCACATCGAAGGTGTCGCGCACCCGGGCATGCAAGTCGGGATCCTGCCACGCGCCGTTGGTTTTCATCTCCAGCGGATCGTGCCCCCAGCCGCGCAAGGCGGCGCGCAGCGGATTCAGCGGCAGGAGCAGCGCCGAGATCATCCGGTCCGCTTGATACTCCCACCACTGTGGCGAGGTTTTGGTCAGGTTGCCCTCGATGTCTTCCCCGCGCTCGCGCCACGGGATGAGGCGGCGCGAATCCTCAAATGTGTTCGTGCGTTTCTTGTGTTCCCACAACTCGACAAAGAGGTCCGCATGCAACAATCCATGCCCGCACTCATGCGCGAGCGTGCTCCGGCAGCGGCGGTTCACCACCGGATCCTCCGGCGCGTCGAGCTTCGTGTTCACGAACAGGTTCTTCGGCCCCTTCTCCCCGAAATACATCAGGCCCAGGCAATCCTCGCCCAGATCGTGGAACTCGTAGGAAAATCCGAACTCCATATCCACAAAGAGTTCGATGTCGATCGGCGCGGGCTCATCACTCACCAACCAGTGATCCGGCACAAAAAGAGATCTCGCCCGGCGCGGCAGCGCCCATCGAACCCCATGGGTAGGGGCGGCTCGCCGTAGCGGCCCCAAGATTCAGGCGCGACGCGCCGTTTCTGGCACACCAAGAGATTTCGCAAACCGCTCTCCGCGCTCGCGCCCACCAAAAAGCGCCTCCGCTGCAAAAGTGGGCCGCCTCAACTTCCCTGAATTCACAGCGAGTGCGGCTTCGCTGGAGAGAATCTCGCTACCCGCTGCTCATCGGATTGCAGGCGGTGATCACAGCGAATTTCTACGACCACCCGCCTGCCGGGAGGTCCTTTGCGATAAAAATCGTCTTCGGATATTCGGGCAGGATCATGATGGATCACTCAACCCAGCCTTCAGGAACTTGTAAATCCCACGACGACTCGACTTGGTCGCTTTCCCCTCGCCCCGATCGTCCCCTTTGGTAATTTGCAGACCGTGCAAACTCATGTCGTCAAATTGTCCGATCTCGGATTTCTCTCGCAGGAGGAACTTGCGAACTCGGCGAGCCATGCTGTATGAAAATTCTGCTCCCTCTCTAGCTCCCCTCTCCCTGCCCTCTCCAATCTTATGAGTAAAAGGATCAAACTATTCTCTGAAGAGCAGTCCACCATGGTCTCCACATGGACAACCGAGATCATTTGTAAATCCGCAAGAGGAGGAGATTGCACGCTGGAGACAAATGTCATCGCGCCAGATCTCGACGAGGAGCAGGACGACTACTTCGAGTTCTGTTCCGACGCACTTAAAACCAAAGAGGATTTTCTTTCCGCATGGCAAGAGTGCTGCGATCTGATGTCTGTCGATGCAGAGATCGACAATGAAGTGATCTCCAAGCTGGAAACCATCTGCCCCTCAGTGGCAAATGAGCTTCGAGCCGACTCTGAATGATCTCGGCGATTTGTCGGTAGCCAAGTATCTTCTCCTCGATGCCCTGAAGCGCTTTGACTCGCTCGATTCCCGGCAAGTCATGGAGATCACCTTCGAGATCGCCAAGCTGGGAGAATCTGGTCTCGACTACGCCAGTCCCGAGAAAAAAACCACCTCGCCTCCTGCCCCGGAGAAGCGTTCTCCGGCCACCAGCTGATGTGCCTCATGTTCGCTGGATTCAAGCGCATCGCCCCAGATCAAGACACAGGCATGGACCTCAATAATCCTTGGATCACTGCTCTGGAGTTGTTTAATGCGGGCGAGAGTTAACAAAACTTTAACTTGCATTGAGCATCTAAGTTACCTTGATCAGCGGCCAAGCGATACCACTTTACGGCCTCGTTATCATCCTTTGCGA
>CAZRLX010000196.1:0-4072 GCA_964601115.1 uncultured Chthoniobacter sp.
AGGCAGTCGCGTGGCAGCGGGGGACTTGCGGGCGTGTGTTTTCCAAATCCCGACCATGTAGGAGAGAAGGCGCAGGGCGATCAGCGGGTCTTCGCTGCTTTGGTGCTCGAAGAGGATGTAGAGGTAGGTCTCCTCGCCGCCGAGAAGCGCGGTATAAAGCAAGTCGCTGCTGGAAGCGGAAAATTCGGCGTCGATCTGGGTGCCGCTTTCCAGACGAAGCGTGGACCAATCGATGTGTGGGACGATGCAGGGCGGGAGTTCGGCCTGGAGGAACGCACAGGCGGTGGGAATGTCCGAAAACGTGGCTTTGACGATTTTGTCGTGCGGGTGATGCAGACCGGACATGGGCGTGAGGCTAAGCGTGGTGGAAATGCGAGAAAAGGAGAGAAATATAGCAATCGTATGTTGCCCCATGATGAAGCGAAAGGAGGCGGCAAAAACGGTGGATTGTTCTATTTCCAGCCGAGCCCATTCGCGGAATTACGTTGCGGATATCTACTCTCCTTCGGTTGGAGCATTCAGCGTGGCTGGCACTATCTATCGCCGCCGCGCATTTTTCCGCAGAGCACCCGGGGATTCGCCGAAGGTCTTTTTGAAGGCATTCGACAAGTGAAACCCCGAGGCGAATCCGCACTTCTCAGCCATCTCGTCGAGAGTCAGGTCCGATGAGGCGATCCATCGCTGCACCTGCGCCAGGCGCGACTGCAGATGGTATTGCCAAGGCGATAGGCCCGTCTGTTCCTTGAACGCCCGGCGGAAATACGAATACCCCCACCCCAAATCCCTCGCGAGCGCCTGAAGGTCGGGTGGCACGCCGTCGATGGATGACAACATGCGTTCCGCCCGCCGCACCTTGTCCACCGTCATGGAACGCCGCGCGTCATCGCCCGGCAATTCGGCACACAACGCCAACAGGCGGTAAGCCGCCGCAGACACCTCGGGCACACTTGCCTGCCGGACCCCGCCAAGCAACGCGTGCAAGTCTTGAAAAGCGGCTTCGACCCCCGCAATCGCCGCACCGGGAAAAACACAACGCTGCTTTTGCAAGACTCCCCCGCCGATCAACTCCCGCGGCACCACGCCATCCACTTCGACCCAATGTTCCGTCCAGCCTGTTTCGAGCGCGGGGCGATAGGTGTGCCACTCATCGGGAAAAAGAATCATGACCGTCCCCGCTGAAACCTTGTGGCACCCCGCCGAGACGCTTTCAAAGACACCTTCGCCGGCCGTCACGCAGAGAATCTGGAGCGCTTGAAGCGTGCGGCCTTTTTCAAAATCGAACACGTGGTCGGTGGGATGGCCCGTTGGCGGATAGGCTTCGCGCGCAGGGATCGATGCGCGCCCTGCGCCAAGAACCTCCACCCCCCACCGCGCCCGCTCGGGTGTGCGGGGCAGGTAAACAAAATAATTCTCAGGTGTCATATCCGTGCTTCTTAAAATGCTCCCGCATCCGCTGGAAAAATACCGGATTTTTGTAACTCGCACGAAAAAAGACCGCGAATTCGATCTCTTCCCGCCGAGAAGGCACTCGGCTCGACTTAATCTCAAATGAAAAATGTGTCATTTTGATGATTTTAAAAATCATTCTGTGTATTCCAAAAAACGAAAAAACTTCTTAGGTAGAAAGGCCATCAACCCCAATCCATGAGCACACCCTACGAATCCGCCCGCGAACAATACGCCACCCTCGGCGTAGACACCGAAGCAGCCCTCGCCACCCTCGCCTCGACTCCCGTCTCGCTTCATTGCTGGCAGGGTGACGATGTCGGCGGATTCGAAACCGCCGACTCGAAACTCGACGGCGGCATTCAAGCCACCGGCAACTACCCCGGCAAGGCGCGCACGATCGACGAACTCCGCTCGGATCTCGACAAGGCCCTCGCGCTCATCCCCGGCAAGCACCGACTCAACCTCCATGCCCTCTACGCCGACCTCTCCGGCGGCCGCGTGGACCGCGACGCCTACTCGATCGCGCAATTTCAAAGTTGGGTCGACTGGTGCAAATCCCGCGGGCTCGGCATGGATTTCAACCCAAGCTATTTTTCCCATCCCCTCGCCTCGGACGGACTCACGCTGTCGCATCCGGATAAAACGATCCGCCAATTTTGGATCGACCACGGCATCGCCTGCCGCAGGATCGGTGAGGAAATCGCCCGCCAACTCGGCTCGCCGGTGGTCACGAATTTTTGGATTCCCGACGGATCGAAGGATCTTCCCTTCGACCGCAAATCCCCCCGCGAGCGGCTTGCAGCCTCGCTGGACGAGATTTTTGCGGCGCCCGTGGACCGCGCGTTGAACCTCGACGCCGTGGAGAGCAAGCTCTTTGGTATCGGATCCGAGAGCTATGTCGTCGGCTCGCACGAATTCTACCTGGCCTACGCCGTCAAAAACCAACTCCTCTACTGCCTCGACGCCGGCCACTTCCACCCCACCGAGAACCTCTCTGATAAAATCTCCTCGGTCCTGCAATTCGTTCCCCGCCTGCTGCTCCACGTGAGCCGCGGCGTGCGCTGGGACAGCGACCATGTCGTGCTCATGGACGACCAGACCCGCGCGATCATGGAGGAACTCGTGCGCGGCGGCTTCCTCGCCCGCACCCACATTGGCCTCGATTTCTTCGATGCCAGCATCAACCGCATCGCCGCCTGGGTCATCGGCACCCGCTCGACCATCAAGTGCCTCCTCGCCGCCCTCCTTGAACCCGCCGCCCAACTCCGCCGCGCGGAACTGGACGGCGACTTCACAACGCGCCTCGCCCTCATGGAGGAGGCGAAAACACTGCCTCTCGGCGCGGTGTGGCAGGAATATTGCCGCCGTCAAAACACCCCCGGCGACGCCTCGTGGATCGCCGAGGTGAAAGCCTACGAGTCCAACGTCCTCGCAAAACGCGGCTGATTTTTCGATCCGAAGACAACTCTCGCAACCTCCACACAACACCACCCACCATGAACCTCGCACTCGGCGTCTTCTTCCACTGGCTCGGCGGCCTTGCCTCCGCCAGCTTCTACATCCCCTACCGCGGCGTGAAACGCTGGTCCTGGGAGACCTACTGGATTGTCGGTGGCTTCTTCAGTTGGCTCATCGCCCCCACGGCACTCGCCTCCTTGCTCGTGCCCGACCTCTTCGGCCACATCGCCGCCACGCCGCGCTCCTCGCTCATGTGGTCGTATGTCTTCGGCATCCTCTGGGGCATCGGGGGCCTGACCTTCGGCCTCACCATGCGCTATCTTGGCATCGCGCTGGGAATGGCTGTGGCGCTGGGCTTCTGTGCCGCCTTCGGCACGCTCATGCCTCCCGTGTTTGCTGGCACCTTCGGGGAACTTCTCACCACCACCTCGGGACTCGTCGTCCTCGCCGGAGTGCTGACCTGCCTCCTCGGCATCGGCATCAGCGGCGCCGCAGGCATGTCGAAGGAAAGTGAAATGTCCCAGGAGGAAAAAGCCGCCGCGATCAAGGAATTCGATTTCAAGAAAGGCATGCTTGTCGCGGTGTTCGCCGGCGTCATGAGTTCCTGCTTCGCCTACGGACTCGCCGCCGGAAAACCGCTCGGAGAGATCACCAAGGCAGCCCTCCAAGCCTCGGGTGGAAGCGACCTCTGGCAAAACCTTCCGGTGCTCGTCATCGTGCTCTGGGGCGGCTTCACCACCAATGTCATCTGGTGCCTTGCCTTGAACATCCGCAACCGCTCAAGCCACGAGTATCTCAACCTCCGCCCCGCCCACATCGCCGAACTCAGCGCCGCCGAGGGCATCATGCCATCCAAAGCACCGGAAATCGTCGCGAACCGCGAGGCGGCCTCACACGGAGCATCCACCGGCCCCTCGCGCTACGAAGGCCCCGCCCCCCTGCTTCGGAACTACCTCCTCTGCGCCGTCGCGGGCGTCACCTGGTATCTCCAGTTTTTCTTCTACAGCATGGGCGAGACGAAAATGGGTGCCTACACCTTCTCGAGTTGGACGCTCCACATGGCCTCAATCATCATCTTCAGCACCATCTGGGGACTCTTCCTCCACGAATGGCGCGGCTCCAGCCGTCGCACGATGACCCTCGTCCTCCTCGGGCTCCTCGTGCT
>CAZRLX010000197.1:0-4070 GCA_964601115.1 uncultured Chthoniobacter sp.
GCGGCAGCACTTTTGGCAATGAGAGGGTGGATGCGGCTCGGTGAGCGGGCCCAAACTTCAGCCGATGCATACGCCGGATCTTGAATGCGCGCGGCTTCAACGCGAGAATTGAACGGCTCGTTTATTATTAATCTTTCTATTTGAAACAACGCGTTGTTTTGTATATCAGATTTCATTATGAAGCGTGATTTCTCTGATTTTCTGGGGTCATGGCTTGGATCCGAGCGGCGGAAGCCGTTGATCGTGCGGGGGGCGCGTCAGGTGGGGAAGACATGGTTGGTGCGGGAATTGGCGCGGGCGAGTGGGCGGACGCTTTTGGAGGTGAATTTTGATCGCAACCCGGAGTTGGCGCGGATTTTTCGCGAGGAGGGAAGCGGTCCGCGGCAATGGATCGATGATCTGGGATTGAGAACTGGAGTGGCGGCGCCCGCCGGGGAGTTGATTTTGTTTTTGGATGAGATCCAGACGGCGCCGGAGGTTTTGGCGAAGCTGCGGTGGTTTGCCGAGGAGATGCCGGAGGTGCCGGTGCTCGCGGCAGGGTCGTTGTTGGAATTTGCGCTCCAGGATTTTGAATACAGCATGCCGGTGGGGCGGGTGTCGTATGCCTTTGTCGAGCCGATGGCGTTTCCGGAGTTCCTGCAGGCGCATGGCCAGGAGAGGCTGCTGCAGCGCTTGATGGAGTGGGCGCCCGGGCTTTTGCTGGGCGAGACTGCCCATGCGCGGGCGATGGAATTTTACGACCGGTATCTCATGACCGGGGGAATGCCTGAAGTGGTCGCGGCAGATGTGGCGGGGGCGCCGGCTAGCGAGTGTCGGCGCCTGCAACGCGATCTCCTCCAGACCTACCGGAATGATTTTGCGAAATACTCGGGCCGCATGGATCGCCGGATTCTGGACGATGTCCTGCGCGGAGTGGTCGATCAGCTGGGATGCAAGTTCATTTACAGCCATGTGGGCGGCGAGGTGAAGCACCAGCAGGCCAGGCGCGCGCTGGAACTGCTGCGCATGGCGCAGCTCTGCGACACGATTCCCCACGCCGAGTGCAATGGTGTGCCACTGGCCGGGAAAATCCATGAGCGCCTGCAAAAAGTGGTGCTCCTCGATGTGGGGTTGGCCCACGGGCTCTGGAATACACCGGCGGGAAATTCCTTCCCGCGCTGGACGGATGTGGCGGCATCCCTTCGCGGCGGACTCGGCGAACAAGGCACGGCGCAACAACTCCGCACGGCCATGGGGGAGCCCACGCGACGGGGGCAGCTTTTCCACTGGAGAAGAGAGAACGGACGCGTCGGCGAGATCGACTTCGTGCTGGAATGCGATGGTCTGATCGTGCCGGTGGAAACAAAAAGCGGCGCTTCCGGGGCGATGAAAAGTCTCCATCAATTCCTGCACGACAAATCGCTCGCGCTCGCTGTGCGCTTCGACCGCAATCCCCCGAGCGTTCAAAGAATCCAGGTGAAAACCACGCTCGGGAACCCCGTTGATTATCAACTCCTCAACCTGCCACACTCCCTCGCATGGAGGACTCCAGCACTTGTGGAGTGTTTGAAGTAAGAGGAGTTTTGTTCTCCAAGTTGCAGGTGTGAGAGAGTCAATCTCTGTAGGCCGCACCATGGTGCGGCATCACCTTTCGTGAAAAAGATCGGACGATTTGCATGCCGCGCACGGTGGTATTAATGACCTGTCGTGCAAAGTGGGTCACTGAATTTACGCAGTCGAGGATGGCGGGGGATGACTTTGGTCGAATTGCTCGTGTCCATGACGATCCTGCTGCTGCTTGCCATGCTGGGGCTGGCTGGGTTTGGAAAGTTGTCTGAGACTGGGCGGAGGTCGCAGTGTGCAAACCGCGTGCGTGCTCTCGGGCACGCGGTGCTGCTGTATGCGGCAGACCGGCAGATGACCCTTCCCGGGGAAAATGTGTCGAAAAGCGCATCCCCTGGGGCAACGATCATTTATCAATACACCCAGCTGATCCTGCCCTACATGAATCTCACCCTGGAGCAGGCCAGGGCGACGCCGAAACATTTTCGCTGCCCCTCGCGCACGAATGGGACGGTGGATATGTCGAACTACATTTTCAGCGGAGCAAATGAATTGTCGCCAAGTCAACGGGGTGTTGCCGGGGTGCGGTTGGCGAGCCTGAGGCGGCCGGGGCGCACGGTTCTCCTTGGTGAAGCGGGTTGTGCCGTGCCGTTTTCAAACCACCCCTACACGACCCAGGCAGCCCGTGCGGATGCGAAGTCGATGCTTTGCTTTGTGGATGGCCATGTGGAATTCCTGCCCATCCACTCGAGCGGGTCGGGAGGGTTCACTACGAAAACAAATCCCCCACCGGAGTATGGCTACCAGTGGGACGGCTCCGAGGATTAGAGGTAGCCGAGTCGGCGGGCTTTGAGGACCGCATCGGCGCGGCTGGCGGCTTGGAGCTTGGTGTAGATTTTTTTGATGTGCGCGTGCACGGTGTGGGCGCTGATGCCAAGGCGGTCCCCGATTTCCTTGTAGATGAGCCCCTCCGCAGCCAAGCGAAGCAGTGAGATTTCCCGCGCGCTCAAGGCCTTCTCCCCCGAGGCGGGAGTGGAGCAAAGTTCCTGGATGAGATAGCGGGCAATGGCCGGGCTGATAGGCGACTCACCTCGACTGGAATCGCGCACCGCTTTGAGCAAGTCCGCGCCGGAGGTGCCTTTCAACGCATAGCCGCAGGCGCCGGATCGCAGAGCCTCGAAGAGACTCGCCCGGTCGTCGTGAATCGTGTGGGCTAGGCAAAGCAGGCTCGGGTGGCTCGCCGAGAGCGTGGCAATGAGCTGTGCGCCGGACATGCCCGGAAGATCCAGATCCACGACCAGAAGATCGACTGCGGACCAGTCGCCCTCCGAGAGCGCCGCCTCCGCCGAGGTGTAGGAGCCGGCCACCGACATGTCGGAGGGCGCAGAAAAAAGCCTCAGCAGGGTTTCCAACTGGCGCAGATCGTCCTCCACGATGGCGACTCGAATCATGATCGTGTGAAGTGGCTGGAATCCGCAGGCGAAACAAGCGTGGAATCAGATTTCACAGAAAGAGTGAGTGGCAACGGAACGACGAAGCGGAGCACTGTGCCATGCCTGGAGCGGATGGAGAGCCGCCCGTTCAATTCCTCGAGACGCCGCCGCATATTGCCGAGCCCCCGGCCTCCGGAGGAAGGAGGAATCGAGGAAATGCCAAATCCATCGTCGCGAATGGTGACTCCAAGCCAGGTGGAGTGGAATGCAAAGCGGATGCGGGCATGGCGCGCGGCGGCGTGGCGGGAGAGATTCGCCACAGCCTCCTTGAGAGCGCGCAGGAGCGAGAGCCCGGCAGGCACATCGAGCAGTGGCGAGGAGGGCAACTCCCCGCAGACACGCCAATCCAACGCGATGTTGCGGGGTGCGAGTTGCTTCTCCGCAAGCCCGCGGAAATCTCGCAGGAAGTCGCCCCACTGGGTGGCATCCTTTTCCAAGGAATTCATGAGGGAACGGAGTTCGCGGTTCCCCTCGATGGCGAGTTGCTCGATATGGGAGAGGAGCGCCTTTTGCTCGGAATTGATCCCCTCCACCTGCCCGACGGAGGCCAGCAGGGCGAGATTAGCGGTGACTCCCCCGACCCCGTCGTGGAGATCGCGAATGAGATGCTGGCGCTGACGGTGCGAGCGCTCCGCGAGCAGGTCGCGCTCGAGATCAGCCGCTTGGTCGCGCGAGCGGAGAAGGGCTGCATTGGCCTCCTGCGTTTCGAGATGTTGGCGCTGGTTCATGAGAGTGAGCGAGCCAAAGGTCCAGACGAGCGCCCAAAAGATCGAGATGGCAAAAGTGATGATATGGGGCAACACCGAATCCATGATGGCCGCTGGCGAGGCCAGAAACGGAACCGTGAAAAACCGGTAAAGAAACACCGCGCAGCAAAGCCCCGCCGCGCTGCCCAGAAACAGAGTCGAAAAGCGTAGGCCGGGTTTGGAGGAGAGAAAAAACTCCCGCGCACCCAAACTATAAAAAAGAAGGAAAATCGGCTGCGAGAAGAGGGCCCGCATCGCTTGGTTGGAATCCACCAGAACGAACCAGTAA
>CAZRLX010000198.1:0-4050 GCA_964601115.1 uncultured Chthoniobacter sp.
GAAGAAATCTTCGGGAACGCGGCGGGCGGTTCTCCCGCGTCCTCGCACCATCCGGTGAGGGAACCTGCCAAAACAAGGGCGGCCGTCAGTAGGCAGTGGCGGAGGTGTTTGGACATGGCTCCGGTTTGCTCTCAGGGCAACGCCTGTTCCTTGGCACCCTGCTGGCCGCGCTTGGTCCATAGCGCCATGAGCCGCTCGAGCGGGCCCGCATTGTGGCGCTTCAGCCACCACTGCGCCGCGAGCGCCAGCGCCAGCCAGATTGCAATGCCAATCGCGATCGTCGCCAGTGTCGGAAGCGAGTTGAAAAGCCCGCAAGCCCATTTACCGAAAACCAGCAGCAGCGTGAGGGACATCGAGAGGTAGATCGTCAAGGAGCACCGCCCGGCCGCTGCGACGAACCCCGGCAGCGAATATCCCGAGCCCAGCGCGATGCCCAAGACACAGACATACGAGGCCGCCAAAAAGAATGCGCCCATTCCGTTGATGGCGATGAAAAACGCGCTCGACCAGAATTCCGACAGTCCCGGAGTGAGTTTGCCGGATTCTAACAATGTCCCGATCACCGCAAGGCCCAACCCCACCGGGGCGGCCACGGCCAAAACACGCCTCGCACTTCCCATCCAGGCGGCGGGATTTTTCAGCAACTTCGCCCGGCCCGCGACGAGCCCCGCAATCATGGCCGCAAGGGCCACGCCCCATTGGGTGATGACATCGTCCAGAAGCACCCACGGGTAGGCCTGCATACGGGCCAGATTCGCCTCAAGAAATCCCCCCGAGTAGATCGGCTCGAGCGAAGGCATCCGCGCATCGACCAGCCCATCCAAAAGCGCGGCCGTGATATTGAAAACCACGGCGAAAACCACAGCGAGCCGCACCAACGCCGCCGAACTAAACTGCATCAGCCAAAGAAGCACAAACCCAAGCACCGCGTAGCCCAAGAGAATATCCCAAGCAAAAAGGAACTGCCCGTGCAGAAACCCGAGCAGCGCGAGCACCGTCAGGCGGCGGCGCTGGACCCGTTTCCGCCACGGAGCGCCATCCCCGACGATGAAATTCGCGCTGTATCCGAAGAGAAAAGAAAAAATCAGGAAGAACTTCCCGTAAACAAAAACCTCCACCGCCAGCTTCGCATCCAAGTTCGCCTCACCCCTCATTTGGGACGCGCTGAACGACCCGTAGGAAAAACAAAAAATGTTCACCAGGATGATGCCCAGCAGGGCAATGCCGCGCAGTTGGTCTGGCATGGCTTCCCGCCCGTCTGGAACTTGGTTTGGCTGTGTCATCAGGGTTTTGGGGCGTGGTTGGGTTGTGTGGCTCAAGAATGGCAGCCAGTGGCAGTGTCTCGATTACAATGAAACAGTCTTCAACGAAAAGGAGTTCAGTCCTTTTGCCGCTGACTCGGTCCAGACGCATGTAAAAAGTCGCGCGGTTGTCGCGGCAAAAACCTACAAGCGTGATGCTCGAGCGCTCGCTCATTTCCAAAAACCGCTGTGGGGTCACGCTGTGGGGTTAGTCCCGCGTTTTATCGCTTTTTCTCCGCTCGGATCGCTCGACAAAGCGACTGCGGTGGTTGCGGATGCAAGCGTGGCCTATTCGAACTCCAACTTGACAGTGTGGCGGCCCGGCGGGAGGTCGTCGATGATCAGACGGTCTCCTTGAATGACAGCTGCGGGATAGTCTTTTTCCAGATTGCGAAGCGTGGTGTTCCTCCTATGGAGGGGGATCACCAGCATGGTGCGGGTGTTTCCGGGCAGGTCGAGAGACACTTCGAATTGCTTGTCGTCTTGTTGCGCCTTCATCTCCACATCCCCCCTGATCGTGGGAACCTTCAAATCCGCCTCGCGCAACATTCCGAGCCGGGGCTGGATTTTGATTTTCTCGAATCCTGGAGTCATCGGCTCCACGCCCATCAGTTTTCTTGGAATGATATGTGCCGGCGAGGCGCTCCAGGCATGGCTCCAGCCGTTGTTCTTTTTGAATTTGTTGTCCCAGGCCTCGATGGTCATCGTGGCCCCGATCCTCATCATGTTCACCCAACTCCGCTCGCCATCGTCCACCATGAGGCGGTGGGCATATTCGTCCTCGCCATTATCGAAAAGGGCCTCGAGGAGATAGTTCGCGGAATAGACTCCGCAGGCCATTCCCTTTTTCTTGATGTGGGCGAGAACAGATTCCAAGTGTTCCGCGGGAACCAAGCCAAACGCCAGCGGGTATAAATTGGCGTGCAGCGAGGAGTGCTCGCTTCCCACCCCGTCGCGATACACCCCTTGGCCTGGGATGAGCAGGAGATCATTGAACACCTTGCTGAACTCCTCGGCCTCCTTCCTGTAGGCGCGGGCATCGGCCTCGTGGCCGCAAGCCTCTGCGATGTGCCCCATGGTAATCAAGGCGTGGTAGTGAAACGCATTGACGACCGTGTTGAAGTCCGTGAACTCGTAGTTGTCGGTCTCGCCGCCGGGGATCGTCGATCCCTTCTCGTGGGGCCAATCCACGATATCCACCAAATGCTCGGGGTAGTTCTCAACCGTGCCCGGTTTTTTCTTTTTGAAATGAAGCGAACGAAGGAACTCCTCGGTTTGCAGGCCGGTGCGCGTGCTGATCAGCCCGTTGTCACATTTCAGAGCGGAGAGCGTCTTGGGCTTCAAGTCGTCGTAGTAGAATTTGAGCGCGCGATCATCGCCCGTATACATGTAGTCCTTCCAAGCCATCATGATCACATGCGGCGACCATTCGGTCGGCCAGGTGGGGTGGAAGACCATGTTTTTGAAACTGTAACGCGCCAGTGAAAACTCGCGGTCCACCGAGTAGTGGGACAACTGGTGAATGTAGCAGTCGGCCTCATACAACATGCGTTCCCGCTGGCTCGCCGCGTAATCGCCATTGAATGTGTTCGCGATGGTCGAGTATTTGCAAAGCTCGTAGACGGCATTGAGCGTCGGGTCGTTCGAGTGAAAGCGGGAGGCCTCGAAATCGACCATGGTGTGGAGGGCGAACATCCTGGCGTTCACCAATTTTATATCCAGCCCCTCGAAGGAGAACGCGCAATATCGGAAGGGGGCGACTTCGTGGATGATCTCCGGCAACACCTGACTGTAGGGATACTTGGAAACATACCGCGGGAACTCGACATGATAGACACGACTTCCCGGCGTGATTTTTAGCGGGATTTCCGTGTAGACAACGCACGCGCCGGGGTTGGCATCGATCACGGCCCCCTCCGCTTTTTCCCCGAACTGAATGGTCAATGTTACTTCCGCCGGTGCGGGTGACGCGTTATCGATGGCCAGCTCGACATAGGCAAAGGCGGCCTTGCCGAAATCGATGAAACACCCGTCGCCGGCCGAGACCACTTTCGAGGGGGCCACCTCGCGAAAAACGAGAGGGTTCCTATCCTCCGGGGCCCATCCGATCCCCGGCGCGCCTTCGACTTGTATCCATCGGCTTTCGCCCGGCCATCTTCTTTCTGCTGAAAAATCGCCGGTGTGAAACATCTGCGGCTCGCTGAAGCCATTCGACTCCCCCCGCTCATCCCACGAGCAGACCTTCCAGAAATAGGTCGCGTTGGAACGGAGCGGCGCGCCTTCATACTGGACATTCTGCGACTGGGCCGAGGGTTGCTTTTGACTGTCCCACATGTCCCCGTGCTCCAGTTCCTTTTCAGACGAACCGACCAGGATTCGATACGCGCTCTGGCGTTGGGCATGGACAACCCAGCCAAACACCGGATTCGGATTCGTGATGCGTGTCAGCGCCGGCCTCGTCAACAGGTCACAAATCAACCCCGTCGGGGCTTTTGTCGGGCTTGCCATGATTACTGCGCAAACGGGGTTCCTTTTCGTGCTTGAGAGATGATTTCCATGACTTGAATGGCATCCGAGGTTTCGATCGGGAAGGGCTTGCCTTCGCGGATGGCGGCGTAGAGGTGGGCCCAGATGTCGCCGCAGTTGCAGCGGGTCTTGGGTTTGACGGGAATTTCCTTCTCGACCCAAGTGAGTTTGTCGGGCGAGCCGAAGGTGCCGAGTTCCGGTGTGCCGCTGCTCGATTTGCGCC
>CAZRLX010000199.1:0-1368 GCA_964601115.1 uncultured Chthoniobacter sp.
AACGAACTGCGCGGCATCGGCATGACACTGCACGGCCACGCCGACCGCCTCGCCGCCCCCGGGGAGGCGGCCAATATCGGCGTCCACGCCATGGGCCTCGCCGCCTCCTCCGCCCAGATCCTCGGCCTGGCCGACGAGCTGCAGGACCACACCCTGCCCGATATCGGCACCCAGAGCCTGCGCGACGAGCTGATCGACCCCGCCGAGGCGATGCAGGCCGCCGTCGCTGCCACCGCCCTGTCGCTGGAGCCCGGCAAGCGCCACTGGCGCATCACCTCGGCCACCACCCTGCACCTCTGGGCCGACCGCCGCGCCGTCCGCCACGTGCTCGGCCGCGTGCTCGGCGATGCCGCCCGCAACACCCGCCAGGACGACGCGATCGACCTCACCGTGCTGGCCCATCCCGACGGGCTGTGCATCCAGGTGGAGGACGAAGGCACCGGCCTCGCCCAGCCCGAGCCCGGCGGCGCCGCCCCGCGCGACAGCCGCGGCATCGGCCTGCGCCTGGCGCTGGCCCGCGCGCTCATGCTCTCCCATGGCGGACGGCTGGAGGTGGAGGCCGCCGCCCAGGTCGGCACCCGCGTGCGCCTGATCTTCCCCGCCACCCGCGTGCGCGACGGCGTCGGCCAGCCCGCGGTCGCGACGGCGGGCTAACCCACCACCCGCCGCAACTCCGCGATCGTCGCCGCGCTCGCCCAGTCGATCGCGCCTTCCACCCGGCCGACCTCGCGCCCCTGCCGGTCGATCACCAGCGTCGTCGGCAACCCGCGCGACCCCCAGGCCCGCGCCGCCTCGCCGCGCGGATCCAGCAGCACCGGCAGCCCGGTGATGCCGTTGTTGGCATAGAAGCGCCGCACCACCTCCGCGCCCCCCCGGTCGCTCGACAGCGGCAGCACCAGGATGCCGTCGCCGGCCACCTTGTGCGCCAGCTCCTGCAATTCCGGCATCTCCACCACGCAAGGCACGCACCACGTCGCCCAGAGGTTCACCACCAGCCCCCGCCCGGCATAGTCGGCCAGGCGCCGCACCGCGCCGTCGCCGTCCTGGAACGTCGCCTCGGCCGGCGGGCGCGGTGGCTCGGCGCGGACCATCTGCGCGATCGTGCCCACCTTCACCGGCGGCGGCGCCACCCCGTCGGCCAAGGTGTGGATGCGCGGCGCTTCGGGTTTGCGCAGCAGCGCCACGGCGGCTACGGTCCCGACCGCCGCAACCGCGCCGGCTCCCAGCAACAACCGGCGGCTTGCCCCAGCCATGGCGAACGCCCCTTCATACGAGTGTCCCGGTGACCGATACGCCCGACCTGCGCAATGCAACATCGAACGCCCAGTGGGGCGGCCGCTTCGCCGCCGGCCCCTCCGTGGTCATGCA
>CAZRLX010000199.1:1378-4043 GCA_964601115.1 uncultured Chthoniobacter sp.
CGAGATCAACGCCTCCATCGGCTTCGACCGCAAGATGTGGCGGCAGGACATCCGGGGCTCGCTCGCCCACGCCGCCATGCTGGTCCGCATCGGTATCCTTTCCCCCGCCGACCAGTCCGACATCGAGGCCGGCCTCGCCGCCATCGCCGCCGAGATCGATGCCGGAACCTTCCCGTTCGACGAGGCGCTCGAAGACATCCACATGAACATCGAGGCCCGGCTGACCGAGCGCATCGGCGATGCCGGCCGCCGCCTGCACACCGGGCGCAGCCGTAACGACCAGGTCGCCACCGACTTCCGCCTCTGGGTCCGCGACGCCATCGACGGCATCGACGCCCAGATCGCCGACCTGATGACCGCGCTCGCCACCCGTGCCGCCGCCCACGCCGCCGACCCGATGCCCGGCTTCACCCACCTGCAAACCGCCCAGCCCGTCACCTTCGGCCACCACATGCTCGCCTATGTGGAAATGCTGGCGCGCGACCGCGGACGCCTGGCCGATTGCCGCCGGCGCCTGAACGAATGCCCGCTCGGCTCCGCGGCGCTCGCCGGCACCTCCTTCCCGCTCGACCGCGACATGACCGCCCACGCCCTGGGGTTCGACCGCCCCACCGCCAACTCGCTCGACGGCGTGTCCGACCGCGACTTCGCGCTCGAATTCCTCTCCGCCGCCGCCATCTCCGCCATGCACCTCTCCCGCTTCGCCGAGGAGATCGTGATCTGGTGCAGCGCGCCCTACCGCTTCATCCGCCTGTCCGACGCCTTCACCACCGGCAGCTCGATCATGCCGCAAAAGCGCAACCCCGACGCCGCCGAACTCGTCCGCGCCAAGACCGGCCGCATCAACGGCGCCCTGGTCGGCCTGCTCACCGTCATGAAGGGCCTCGCCCTGGCCTACGCAAAGGACATGCAGGAAGACAACGCCAGCAAGCTGGAGTTGATGCGTAAAACCGTGGATGAAAAACTTCACGCCACGCTTGAAACCCGTTTGGGCGAGTCGTTCAAACAAGTCAGCGAGCGCCTGGAGCAGGTGTACAAAGGGTTGGGTGAAATGCAAACACTGGCCACCGGTGTTGGCGATTTGAAGCGCGTGCTTACTAACGTAAAAAGCCGGGGCACCTGGGGCGAAGTTCAGCTACAGGCCCTGCTTGAACAAATGCTGACCCCCTCGCAGTTTGGCCGTAACATCAAGCCCGTGCCTGGTAGTCACAATATTGTTGAATTTGCGGTGCGCTTGCCCGGCAAGGAAGACGATCAACCCGTGTGGTTGCCCATCGATTCAAAATTTCCCAAAGAACAATACGAGCGCCTTCAGGAATGCTTTGACAGGGCAGATGCCGATGGCGTTGCCGTCGCCTCCAAAGCCCTTGAAATGGCCATACGCGCCGAAGCAAAAACCATTGCCGAGAAATACCTGGCGCCGCCGTACACCACCGATTTCGGCATTCTGTTTTTGCCCACCGAGGGATTGTATGCCGAGGTGGTGAAACGCCCCGGCTTGGTCGACGATTTGCAGCGCTTGCACCGCGTCACCGTGGCGGGTCCAATCACTCTAACCACCTTGTTGAACGCCTTGCAGCTGGGCTTTAAAACACTGGCACTTGAGAAGCGTTCCAGCGAGGTATGGACTGTGCTCAGCGCGGTTAAAACCGAGTTCGGCAAGTTTGGTGACATACTCGCCAAAACACGCGACACACTTGAACGCGCTGCAAAGAATATCGAGCAGGCCGAAACACGTTCACGCGTCATGCAGAGAAAACTGAAAGGTGTCGATGAGCTGCCTGAAAAAGACGCGATTGAGTTGCTCGGTTTAAATGACAGCAAGGTGGACCCGGTTGATGATGACGACACACCCACAAACGCTTGATACTCTGCCGCGTGTGGCCTTGGTGGCCACCGGTGGCACCATTGCAGGCACCCTGATCGAGGGCTCTGAAACCTGGGCTTATGAATCGGCACAGCGCAGTGGTGAAAGCCTTGTGATGAATATTCCGGGTTTGCTGCGCCGTGCACAATGGCATTTTGAGCAGCCCTATAGCATCGGTAGCCAAAACCTTGAATTGACCCACATGCTGCAATTGCGTGCCGCGTTGATCCGTTTGCTTCGGTCCCCCAATGTAGATGCAATATTGGTGACGCACGGAACCGACACCATGGAAGACATGCTGTACTTCCTTTATCTCACTTTGCCCGCGCCGCTTTTGACCAAACCATTGGTTTTTACCGGCGCCATGTTGCCTTCCGATGCGGACAATGCTGACGGACCTGTCAATTTAAGTGGTGCTCTCGATTTCGCCGTGCAGTGTTTACCGTGCGACCAGCCTGTTTATGAAGCACCATTCGGTTTGTGCATGCAGGGACTGTTTACAGCCGCGCAGTGTGTGGAAAAACAAAGCACGGCCGGTTTGGATGCATTTGATGGTCCATATTCTATGCTGTCAGATTCGAATTGGTTCAGTAGTCTGAATACCTTAAGTCCACCCGCTGATTTGGGTGTGCCTGGACAGTTTTCCAATCTGTTTGGTACAGATACGCTGGCGCATCCATTGTTTGAAGCCATGGAGGTGCCCATTGTTTTTTGTGTGCCGGGTAACGGGCCGCTGCGTCAATTGAATGACCTTCTGAACCGCAAGCCTGCATCCGTTGTTGTTGCTGCACCGGGACA
>CAZRLX010000200.1:0-4035 GCA_964601115.1 uncultured Chthoniobacter sp.
GAGGCCGCTTGAACCTCTCCCTGTCGGGCGCGGGGCGCACCCGACGGCACCCGAGGGCGGGCGCGCTCCCCGGGACCGGGCGCTGCCGCGCCACCGACAAAAGCATGCAGCCGTTGATATAAAAACCTCGCTCCCCGCACTGGTGCATTTGCATCACATGACAGAACGCATGGAGGCGGGGTAACGTCTCCCGATGTCCACGCTCTGGCAGTTGCCTCCCCGCCAACCCACCACCACGTTCGAAGGCCGATTTGACTGCCGGTCTTTCAGGCCAACTTGTTCGTAGATGAAACTCCCCGCGATCCTCCTTCTCGCTGCCGCAAGCCTCGGCTTCGCCGCCGAGGCCAAGCCGCTTTCGGGAAGTCGGCCGAATATCATTTTCATCCTCACTGATGACCAAGGCATGGGCGATCTCTCCTGCACGGGGAACCCGTATTTAAAGACGCCGAACCTCGACCGCCTGCATGCCCAAGGCACGCGCTTCACCGACTTCCATGTGAGCCCGACCTGCTCGCCCACACGCGCCGCCATCATGAGTGGGCGGCATGAGTTCGAGGTGGGCGTCACCCATACCATCTATCAACGCGACCGCCTCGCGCCGGGGGTGGTCACAGTCGCCGAGGCCCTGCGGCGTGCCGGCTACGCGACGGGCCTTTTCGGCAAGTGGCATCTTGGCGACGAGCAAGCGTATCTGCCGCGGCAACGCGGATTTGACGAGGTGCTCATGCACGGATCCGGCGGCATCGGGCAGTTCATCTACGGCGATTTCAAGGAGAACTCCGAGACGCGCTACTTCGACAATGTGCTTCTGCACAACGACACCGTCGTTCGCACGAAAGGATTCTGCACCGATCTGTTCTTCCGCGCGGCGATGGCATGGATCAACCGCCAACACGCCGCGAAAAAACCATTCTTCGCCTACATCCCGCTCAATGCCCCCCACGACCCGATGATCGCGCCGGAGGAATACAAAAAACGCTTTCTCGATCTCGGGTTCGATCAGGAATCCGCCGCCCGATACGGCATGATTGAAAATATCGACCACAATGTCGGCCTCCTCCTCGCCGACCTCGAATCACGCGGCATGCTGAAGGACACGCTCGTCGTCTTCATGACCGACAACGGCATGGCGATGGCACCCCTCAAGATTCACGGAAAAAAAATCCCCCCCTTCAATGCCGGCCTGAAAGGCGGGAAAGTCTCGCCCCACGAGGGCGGCACACGCGTCCCGTCGTTCTGGATGTGGAAGGGGCATTTCGCGGAAGGCATCGACATCCCCGCGCTGGCCGCCCACATCGATCTCTACCGCACCTTCTGCGATCTGGCCGGTGCCGAAATTCCTCCCTCGCCCCTCCAGCCCGGCGGGCGCTCGCTGGTTCCCTTGCTCGAAAACCCCAAGGCCGACTGGCCCGACCGCACCCTCATCACCCATGTCGGCCGCTGGAATCCCGGCGAACGCGAGAAATCCAAACACAACCCGTGCGCCGTGCGCACCAGTCGCTGGCGCTTGGTGAACAACAAACAACTTTACGACATCCCCGCCGATCGCGGCCAGACCAAGGATGTCGCCGCCGAGCACCCCGAAGTCGTGGCCGATCTCCGGAAACAATACGATGCCTGGTGGGACTCCCTGCCTCCATTTCTAATCAATGAAGACCTGCCCGATATCACGCCGGGCGAATTTCCCATCCAAAAACTTCGCAACACCCAAGGCGAACTTCCGCTCTGGGATCCCGACACCGACCACTCCTCATGATCAAACGCGTCCTTCTCGCCCTCGCCTTGGCCATTCCGGCCCACGCTGCCCCTGCTCCGAACATCGTTCTCATGCTTGTGGACGATCTCGGATGGCAGGATGTGAAGTGCTACGACATCGACGAGCCGAGCCCGATGGAAACGCCTCACCTCGACGCGCTCGCCAAGCGCGGCATCCTCTTCCGCAACGGCTACTCGGCCGCCCCGACCTGCGCTCCGAGCCGTTGTGCGATCATGAGCGGGAACCACCCCGCCCGTGCGCAAAAAACCCATGTCGTGGGTGGCGAACCGCCGGGGGCACCGGTCAACGCGACCTTGGTCACCCCGTGGTATAGCGGCCGCATGCCGGAGAACGAACTCACGCTCGCCAAGATTCTGCGCCAGCACGGCTATGCCACCGGACACACCGGGAAATGGCACATGGCCAAGGACCATTTTTCGTTTCCCGGCCCGCTGGATCAGGGATTCGACTTCACCACGCACCGCAGCGGCTTCGATGCCCGCGGGGTGCAGTCCGGCATGAAAAACCGCGTTAAAGACTTTTCAACCGATCAGCCGGGAGATCCCTACCGCCTCGATGCCGAGGGCTTCCCCACCGACCCGGTGACCACCGCCGCGCTGGAGTTCATGGAGGCCAACAAGGCCAAGCCCTTCTTCCTCTACTACGCGACCTGGCTCGTCCACACCCCGATTTATTCCCGCAGCAAGCCGCTACTCGAAAAATACTGCAAGAAGCTCGGCGTGGATTTCCCGACCGATCCCGGCGAGTGGACGCTCGAGGGCCAGAAAAACCCCTACTACTGCGCCATGGTGGAAACGCTCGACCACTATGTCGGCCAACTCGTCGAGTTCCTCGAAACCACCGACGACCCGCGCAATCCGGGGCACAAGCTCATCGACAACACCTACATTTTCTTCACCTCGGACAATGGCGGCATGGAGGGGTCTTACAATGAGGTGATCACCGACAACGCCCCGCTCGACAGAGGCAAAATGTCGGCCAAGGAAGGCGGCGTGCGCGTGCCGTTCCTCGTCGCCGGCCCGGGTATTGCCGGTGGCAAGGAGAGCGATGTGGTGGTCAACGGGCTCGATTTTTATCCCACGATTCTCTCGATGTCCGGCATCGCGAAGCCGGAGGGGAAAAACCTCGACGGCGCCGATCTCCTGCCGTTGCTCACCCGAGCGGCGAACGATCCTTCGCTCGTGCTCGATCAGCACGGCAAGCCGCGCACGGAGATGGTTTGGCATTACCCGCATGGCGGCTCCACATCCTTCCAAAGCACGATCCGCGCGGGGGATTTCAAACTCATCCGCAACTATGATACCCACAGCGGAAACGTGCCTCCGTTCGAACTCTACAGGCTGACTGAAACGAAAAACGGCAAGCCCGCGCGCGTGGATTTCGAGGAGTCGAAAAACCTCGCCGCCGAACTGCCGGAACAAGCCGCCGCGCTGGATGCCCGCCTGACCGAGATTCTCACCGAGATGCAGGCCAGCCTTCCCTACTGGAATTCCGACAGCAAATTCGCGCTGCCGAACAAAGAGAAAGTCCCCGCCATCACTGGGCACACGGTGGACGGCCACACGGTCTCGGCGACCTTCCAAGAGAACGGCGCCCGCGTCGTGCGCGCCGATGTGATCTACGCGATCCACCCCAACGAAAAGACCGAGGAGTGGTTCCGCGCGTTCGGCGAGATCAAGAACGGCGTGGTCAAAGCCACCCTCCCGCCGGAAGCCACGCACGTCTACATCAACCTCGTTGATGAGAACAATTTTCTGGTCAGCCACCCGAAACCAGACCGGGCACCCGACACAAACACCTACGCCCACGCCGCCATTCCGCTCGGTGGGACGGCCAAGCAGTAAGCCCCGCACCTGCGAATAAAATCACTCCACGACATGTCCATAAAAATGGCGCACATCCTTGGAAAAACCTGCCTGCTGGCGCTCGCCGCCGTCGGGTTTTCCTCCGCAGCCTGGTCCCAGGAAATGGACGAAATGTGGGGCGAATCCGTCGTCAAACTCCGCGCCGACAATGCCGAGCGCGGCCAACTGTTTGATCAAGGCAACTACGCGATGTTCGTCCACTGGGGGCTCTATTCCGATCTCGCCAACAAACACAAGGGCAAGACCCATTACGGCATCGGCGAGTGGATCATGCACGGGAGCATGGCCGGCATTCCGGTCTCGGAATACAAGGAACTCGCCGCCAGCTTCGATCCCGACAAGTTCGATGCCAAAGCCATTGCCAAGCTCGCGAAGGAGGCCGGCATGAAATAC
>CAZRLX010000201.1:0-4033 GCA_964601115.1 uncultured Chthoniobacter sp.
TTCATTTTCTATCGGCGTGTGGCATCCAAAGGCCGGCGGTCGAGGCGCATCGCCGATTCCTGGGCCTTCAGGCAGAGTTCCGCCGCGAGAAATGTGTGTCGCTGGGTCATGGCTTTTTCGGTGCCGTGCAGGCAATCGAGGATCAACTCCCCGAAGAACGGGAAGCCCACATTCCCGCTGCAGGGGATGCGGTGCTCGCCCTTCGAGTCCACAAGCAGAAGCTGCTCGCCGCCGTTCGTGGTCGCGATGTCGATGTATTTCCTCAATTCGATGTAGCCTTCGGTGCCGAGGATGATCAGGCGTCCGTCGCCCCAGGAGCCGAGACCCGCGGGCGTGAGCCAATCGACCCGGAAGTAGCCGCTCGCCCCGTTGTCGGCCACCAAGCTGCATTCGCCGAAATCCTCCAGCTCCGGACACTTCGGATTCGCCACATTTCGCGCAGCGGCGTGGACCACTCGGGCGTCCTTCGCTCCTGTGAAAAACAGAAACTGTTCGATTTGGTGGCTGCCGATGTCGCACAGGATGCCGCCGTATTTCTCCTTCTCGAAAAACCAAGCCGGCCGTGACGGCGCATTCAGGCGGTGCGGGCCGGTGCCGAGGGTTTGAACCACCTTGCCAATCGCTCCGGCGGCCACCAACTGGCCCGCGCGCACGGCGCATTCCACATGGAGACGCTCGGAGAAGTAGACGGCGTATTTCCTTCCCGTGGCGTCGCACACGCGGCGCGCATCGGCGAGTTGCTCCAAGGAGGTGAAGGGCGTTTTGTCGGTGAAGTAGTCCTTCCCCGCCTCCATGACGCGGCATCCGAGAGGCCCGCGCTCGTTGGCCACGGCGGCAGCGGCAACAAGACGCACCTCCGGGTCCTCGAGGATTTCCTCCAGCGAGCGTGCCGGACGTGCGCTTGGAAACTTTTCAACAAACGCGGCCACGCGCTCGGGCACGGGATCATAGACCCATTTGATCACGGCTCCGGCCTCGACAAGGCCGTTGCATTGTCCGTAGATGTGCCCGTGGTCGAGGTGGGCGGCGGCGATTACGAATTCCCCCGGCTTGCAAACCGGCGAGGGTTTGCCCACGGGCGCGTGCGTCATTCCATCTGTCGATGCCATGGGATTCAGGACTCGCAGATGTTTTCGACAAGATACCAGAACGACTCAGCCAGCGAGTCCACCGGATCGCCAGGAGTTGAGTCCTGCTCGACAATAAACCACTGGCAACCTGATTTTTCCGCCGCTTCGACGATGCGAGGGAAGTTAAGGTTTCCCGAACCGACCTCACAGAAAGCGGGTTGGTTTTCGCTGTTGACGACAAAATCCTTGAGGTGGATGAGAGGCAGGCGCCCGGCAAGGCGGCGGCACCAATCGACCGGATCCCCTCCCCCGTATTGGACCCAATAGGTGTCTGGTTCTCCCTGAAGATGGGATGCGCCTTCGAAAATCCGCTCGAAAATGGAGCGGCCCTCGATCTTGCGAAATTCCTGATGGTGGTTGTGATAGCAAAGGGTCATGCCGTTGGAGGCAAGAACCGCCGCAGCGGCATCAAGCCTGGCGATGAAAGCATCGACACTCTTCAGGTCCGCGAAATCGACATCGCGCGGGAATGGATATGCAGTGTATTTGCAATTCAAGGTTGCCAACCGTTCCACGACCCGCTGTGGATCTTTTACGATCCGCTCGCCAGACTCGTGGGTAGCGCAACAAACAAGCCCCTCGCCATCAAGTATCCGAAGCAACTCCACATCATCGATCGGCCCGAGCCCACTCAATTGAACGGCTTGGTAGCCGACCTTGCGGATACGGTTCAGCGTGGTGGCGATTTGCGCTGGCGTCTTGAGAAGCTCGCGACAGGTGAAGAGTTGGGCTGCGATTTGGTGCTTTTTCATTTTTTGGATTTTCTATTTCCTGAGGAGGACTTGAGACGTGCGAGCAGTTTTGCGAAGCGGGGTGCCGACAGGGGAAGTTCCACACTGGAGTCCTCGATACTCGACTGCAGGATCGCATTCGCCAACTCGACCGAGTGGATGCCATCAGCCGCAGGTGAGAGCAACTTCTCCCCGTGCAGAATGGCATTGGTGAAATTTTTGAGGATTCCCACGTGCTGCTCCCCGCGGTGGGGAGGCACGGGAATCGATATATCCCATACCGGTGGACCGCTGAATTTCTGAAGAGTCGTTTGGCTGAACCGCGTGGCGGGAACCTCGTTGCGCCGGAATTGCATGCGCCCCTCCTCAAGAACCAAGCGCCCACGCTCGGCCGCGACTTCCATTCGGTTCGTGCCGGGGGCTTCTCCGGTCGAAGTAATAAAGAGGCCGGTCATGCCATCGGGATACTCGAAATAAGCGGTGACGTCATCCTCGACTTCGATATCGTGATAGCGGCCGAATTGGCAAAAGCCGCGAACCTTCGAGGGCATGCCGAATATCCACTGGAAAAGGTCGAGATTGTGTGGGCACTGGTTGAGCAGGACACCCCCGCCCTCGCCCGCCCAAGTCGCACGCCAGCCCCCATGGGCATAGTAGGCCTCTGTCCGGAACCAGTCGGTCACCGTCCAATTGACGCGCCGGATATCTCCAAGCTCGCCGGAAGTCACCAAATCGCGGAGCTTTTGATATAGCGGATCGGTCCGCTGGTTGAACATGGCCGCAAAAATCTGGCCGGACTCCCGGTGTGCCGAGAGCAACTTGAGGGCGTCCGCCTTGTCCACCGAGATGGGTTTCTCCACGAGCACATGGAGGCCAGCCTTCAGTGCGGCAATTCCTATACTCGTGTGGGCGTAGTGCGGGGTGCAAATAAACACCGCATTGACCGATCCCGAGCGGAGTAGCGACCCCGAATCCTGAAAATACGGTATACCGGGAAACGCATCGGCCACAGCATTGTGATGGTCGCATACTGCAGCAAGTTCACACCCCGGAACCATGCCATTGAGAATAGACTTAGCGTGACTGCTTCCCATGAGCCCAAGGCCCACAATACCGAGTTTCACTGTCGTTGGTTTTTTTGATTTAGTTGGCTTTATTTTCATGGATATTATCTATTAGTAGTTTTTTGTATTGCTATATTTGAAAACTGTTTTCCATAGTTCGAGGAATACGCCCTTCACCTCTTGGCTTCCTTTTCTTCCTGTGCCTCTTTTGCCCGCTGGGATTTCAGCATGAGATCATCCTCTTGAATCCGCTTCAGCCCGATCGGGCGATTGGGGTTGGGGCGATTGATAATAAAGACGAGCGTGCGTGTTGACTGCGTTCTCGCCCATGCGTTGGAATAGAGCATGCGGTCGGGAATCGATTCCATGGCGGCTTGAAAAAGAACGCCCTTGTTATCTTCCGGCCGGGCGGGTTTCAATACCGACTCGGCTCCCGGCGCGAGCACCGCGCTTTTATCCCCTGCCCTGACTTGCACCTTGTGGCGACTCGCATTGATCACCCGAAAGCTCCCGATCGGAAACGATCCCTCATCATCCTCCGCCACACTGAAGTCGTAGCTCCCCCCGCTTTTTGACGCCAACACAAGAAACGGCCCCTTTCCTGCCGGCCACTTGACGCTCCCAACCACCTCGTGTGTCGGTTCCTCGCCCTCCTTTTCGGCCGGGATGATTTTATAAAATGCCAATTCCTCCCCCCTCTGCGTTCTGTAAAACAACGAGCGGATATAGTCACTTGCCCGGAACTCCTCCGGTTTCCCCTTCTCATTCGTGAAATAAATCCCACCCATATCGCCATCCGCTGACAACCCTCGGAAGGCAACCTTTGGAGCATCCGCTGCGAACAGCGGAGCAGACAAAAGAAAACAGACGAAAAACGCGAGAGCTCGAAATAAAGTCATTTATTGCAGTGAATAGAAGATATTTTTGATATTGTGACTAAGTGAACCGGCGCGGTAGCGCCCATCGAAACCAATTGGTAGGGATGGCTCGCCGAGCCGTCCGACTCCTGCGGCGAAGCCGCCATTGTCCCAGCGACGGCGCGTTGCGCCTGAATCCAGCGGCCTTCGGCCGGATTTTTCCCATCGGCAAGCGGGACGCATGCCCTACC
>CAZRLX010000202.1:0-4028 GCA_964601115.1 uncultured Chthoniobacter sp.
TGGATCCAAGCCGACCTTCCTCTCTGATATCATGCTGTTTTGGAATACTCAGTAGAAAAGGACAGTACCAAATGAACCTATCTCAAATAAGAACAACCATGAAACCCACCCGCCCCGCTGCCTGCTTCTTTTTGAAATCAGCTTGGCAGGCTGTCTCGCTCCGCTCGGCTCTCACCGCCCTGCTGCTCTTCCCTCTGGCCGCGCTGCACGCGGCCGATGTCCCATTGCCCTCCGCCAAGGCTGTGCCCATGACATCGGATGCAACTGCAGGCAAGCAACCGACCCAGCTAGGCAATGCCGTGGCAGGTTTTGATTTTTCTGCCGGGCTGCCCGCGGGTTGGCGGGCAAAAGGCTCGGCTTTTGGGAAAGGGGATGCCGTCAAGTATTACTGGGATCATCAATCATATTACGCAGTCGCCAGCTCTGCTGGCGGGGTCATTATTTCACCTGAACGGACAGTCTCCGAGCCTTGGATCAATATCCAGGTTGCAGGCGAGAAACTGGTCGGGGAGCTTTCATTGGTCCGCGTGCTACCGGATGGTCTGCAGGTGGTCCGGACGTCGCCGTCTTCCACGCGGCAAATCTCCGGCTGGCTGAAAGACGGATGGTTTTCGATGAATGTGAAAGACTATGTGGGCGAGAAGGTGTATTTCCAGCTCAGTGACTGCCCTTCGCTGGAAAAAATCAACCTGAAGCAGATTTGCTTTGAGAAAGAGCCGCGCGGTGATTTTTCAGGGCGGGCTTTCATCGAGGCCACGAAGCAGCTCCTGGAAGAGTCCCGCGCCATTGCGGTTGCCGATCCCTTTCGTCCGGTGCTGCATGCTCAGGCTTTATCCGGCAAATCATGGGATGCCAACGGATTGGTTTTTGCCAATGGACTTTATCACTATTTCTATCTGCAAAAACCATACCGGGGGGAAAACAACATGGGTCTTATGACCTCTGCCGATCTGGTAAACTGGGAACATCGGCCAGTTGCGGTCTGGCCGAGCGTGGAGGATGGTGAACATGCAGTATGGTCCGGGTCGGCTGTGCTCGATGACGACGGGCGCTGCCACATTTTTTACACCGCGATCGGTGCAAACCGTTCACCCGTTTTCAGTCCCCGGCAGGCGCATTGTGTCAGCACAGATGCTTCTTTCGACCGGTTTGAAAAGGTCAGCACGTCCATGATCACCATGAACGACATTCCGGTCCCTGCGCAACACGTGCGCGATCCATTCGTCTTTCGGGAAGGGGATGTATGGTACATGGCTCTGACCGGCAGCGTATTGAAAAAGGGAAACGAATCCTTTGCCGGCGCAAAGACCCCCTGGCCGAAAGATGTCACACAGGGTGCCGTTTTTCTCTTTCGTTCCGAAAACTTGTATGACTGGACGTATGTCGGTATCCCACTCCGGTCGGAAGACAAACCGTTGTGGGAGGTCGCGGATTTTATTAAAACAGGTGACGGGCTGTGGTTCTTTTCGCCGGGAGGCAAGGAATATCACGTGGGCAAGTTCGATCTGGAGACAGCGGCATTTACGCCGACCAGAACTCGCGGAACCGCATCCCTGGGCCAGCTATACGCCTATCGTTCCATATCCACAACTGCGCCAGACCCGAAAGGTCGCAATCTGATTATGACCAGACTGGCAGGCGGTGGCAGTTGGGAGAGAAGATGGGTGGATACCTATGCGTTTCCACGGGAATGGTCTTTCAAAGGCAATACGCTGATCCAAAAACCGGTTCCGGAACTGCAGAGCCTGCGCCGGGAACATTTCAATTACCGGGGCAGTGTGACCAATGAAGCGGTGGTGATTGATGCTGCGGCAACCGAGTATGAACTCATTGTCGAAATGGACCTTGGAACCGCGGCCAAGTGCGGGTTGGAAATCCGACGGTCCGACGATGGGGCACAGGGCTACCGGATCACGTGGGACGGATCCAAGGCATACGCCCAGTCCATAGTCCCGGAAGGAAAGGATCCTTGGTGGAAACAAGCCGTGCATATTGTTCCGGAGAACAAAAGTGATCCAAAACGAATCACCTTCCATGTTTTTGTCGATCGCGGCTTGGTGGAATTGTTCGTCGATTACCAAAAAACATTCGAGCGTTCGGTCGAGAACATGCCGCTCGACTGCAAAAACATTGCGGTCTTTGCCGAAGGTGGGAAAGCCAACGTGATCTCTTATGATCGCTGGAACTTGGCGAGGTAAAATGAAAACAATCTTCAATCTGGCCGTTATACTTTCCAGTCATCATTGAAATAAATAAGGAGCAGAAATGAGTCTCAGTATGTATAAAAAGTTCATCTTTGTTTGCAGTGTCATTTGCGCTATTTCGAAAGCCGATGCGTCAAACTCGAAACCCAACGTCCTGCTGATTATTGCGGACGACCTCGGTGTTGGCGATGTCGGCTGCTACGGTTCCAAATGGATCAAGACCCCGAACATTGACCGATTGGCGGCAGAAGGCATTCGCGCAATGGATGCGCATGCAACGGCTGCGGTCTGCACACCATCGCGCTATTCGATTCTGGCCGGTCGCTACTATCACCGCTATCCGCGCAACTGGAACGGCGAGGCGCTCATCGAACGCGACCGCCCGACGATTGCATCGGTCTTCCGCAATAACGGCTATGCCACCGGCTACTTCGGCAAAGTGCATACTGGCTGGGGCGAACCTTCCAAGGATCGGAAACACCGTCAGGACCTCGACTGGAACAGCGAACTGCCGCGCGGCGTTTTTGAGATGGGCTTCGACACCTACTTCGGAACGCCGTTCTCTCATAACGAACCGCCCTTCGTGTTTGTTAAGGACCGTCATGTCGTCGGCCTCGATCCGGCCGATCCGCTGGTATGCATTCCCAAAGAAGTGGAGCGCGGCCCATGGGGTTGGGGTGTCAGTAAAGGAGCCAAAGCCGCCCACCAAGCGCGGCCGGTCGATCAGATCGATCAGATCGTTACCGACAAGGCGATCGGTTTCATCAGAGAGGTGGCCGGGAAAAAACCGTTTTTCATCAATCTGGCTTATGTGGCGCCGCATGTTCCCATCGCCCCGGCCAAGGAATTCAAAGGACGAACCGAGCTTGGATGGTACGGTGACTATGTCGAGCAGTTGGACTGGTGCGTCGGGCAGGTCCTCCAAGCCCTGGAGGCGGCGGGACAGCTCGACAATACTCTGATCTTTTTTACCAGCGACAACGGCGCGATTCATCACAAGGAAACTTTGGCGAAAGGGCAGAACTCCAATCTCGGATATCTCGGCCAGAAAACCGATGTGTGGGAGGGCGGCGTGCGCGTTCCGCTGATTGTCCGCTGGCCCGGACAAATTCCGGCAGGCAAAACCTTCGATCAGCTCTTTTCGCTGATGGATCTGGCCCCGACCGCGTGGGCCGCTGCCGGCATCACGCCGCCGCCCGGTGCCGCGCCCGATGCGCTCAACCAGCTCGATGTCATCACGGGCAGAACCGACCAGACCGTTCGTGACGAGCTCTTCATGATCGGCATCGCTGGACAGGCGCTACGCTCCGGCGACTGGGTTTATATTCCCAAGCAAGGGTCTGGCGGCATTACCACACTGGAGTCCGCAACATGGGCCATTCAGCTCGGTGAACTTGGGCAGACAAATTCCGACTACAACGCGGACGGAACGCTCAAGGAGGATGCTCCGAAGGCGCAGCTTTACAACCTGCGCACCGATCCGCATCAGGCAAAGAATGTTATCCGGGAATATCCCGAAAAGGCCGCCGAACTCGCGGCGCGGTTTGATGAAGTGAAACAACGCTAGTGTTGTGTCGCATAAATAAGTGGACATCTTTCAATCTTCTGGCGAGCATGTTGGCATGGCTCGACCAGCACCGCTCGAACTCACCGCCGAGGCCCAGTCCAAGCTCTCCGATTGGTCCAAGGCGCATGGAACACCGCAACAGGTTGTCAAACGCTGCCAACTTGTCTTGCTGATGGCCTCGGGCCTATCGGGCGCGCAGTCGGCGAAGACCGTCGGGGTCAACCGGCACACCGCCGAACTCTGGCGGGATCGCTTCC
>CAZRLX010000203.1:0-3962 GCA_964601115.1 uncultured Chthoniobacter sp.
ATCAAATAAAAAGCAAACGGGGCGGTGCTTGCGCAGGCCAAGCGGCGATGTGTTTTTCCACCCTATCCCAAACGGGCTTGCAACGGGATGGAAAAACAGATCGCCTATCCGCATTGCGGATTACCCCGCTGGTTTTGTTTGAAGCGTAAGGCTCTATTGCAAGCGGGACGCTTGCACTATGGCGTAGCGGAACATGGAACAGGTTTTGATCGGGTTTCGGCGGTCGCAGACCGCCGCTACAGGGGGTCGCTTCCCGCGGTCGCCTCTCCCTGATTGTCAAGCAATACGCAACCTTGATTTTTCTCCTTCTGCGCAATCATTTATTTGGCGGACACACGATCGGGATCAAATCCCGATTATTGCGCCGGTAAACTCGAAAATCGGAACCATCAATGGTCAAGACCTTGTGGGAGGAGTATACTTCACTCAAACGGATGACACACAAATCCGCCAAATCGGGTTGCTGGTCATCAAACTGCTCCGCCAGTCTGAGCAAATGAGACCATTGATCCTCCGAACTCATGGCGATCCGCACCAAGCCGCTTGCCACCATGAGCAGGGTCGTGCGACTTGATTTCAAGTGAAATGCGGTTTCGGACAGAACAGCCTCGCATGTAAGCAATGGCGTTTGCAAACCCACAAGGAGATCGACCGCCCAATCATGGTATTGATCACGCCGGTTTGCAACGGCACTCCAACCCTGTATCCGCGATCGCTTTCAAAGAGCGTGGTAGCCTTTTCGCGAAGACAAGTTGGGAGCCCCTTCAATACAGCCGATCAAGTAGGCAAACGGTTTTTTAGATAGCAGCGTCTTCGAGGGCTTGGCAGCAAAAGATTCTCCACCACTCTTTTTAGCACGCACTTTGGCGCTCGCGGAAATTTTCCGGGATCTCTTATCGAGTGTAGCGGGCATGGGTTTTCTATAAATCAACATTTCGACAGCTCAAATCCTTTTTTCCAACTCAACCACGACGCTCGACTCCTTCTGGCAGAATCATGGATGGCAGAATCATTTTCTGGAAAAACTGTAGCGGCGGTCTATGACCGCCGGGTTCGCTGGCAAGCGGGACGCGTGCACTACGCCGTAGCGGAACATGGAAAATGTTTCGGAGAGAGTTCGGCGGTCATAGACCGCCGCGACAGGGGCTGGAGCGCCCATCTTCGTCGCTCGACTCCGCCCCGGGAGTCAGCCGCCCCACAGCCGCCGCCCTCGACTCTGGACGCTCGACGCTTTGTCTCGGCAATATCATGATTCCAAGAGCCATTGCCAAACCGGTGTCTGGGAGAACTCATCGACGGACTCCTTGCCATCAAAACTCAGGATGCGGCCTTCTTCGATGCCGAGTTCGGCGAGGGCTTCGCGCAGCCCGGCAGTTTCCCTCTTGCGGTTTTGGTCGTGGATTTCCCAGCAGACTTGTATGGCCGAAACCGGGTGGGTTCCCTCGACCAGCACGAAGTCGCATTCGGCTTTGTTGCGAAAGTAAAAGAATTCCTTGCCGCGTCGCCTCAACTCGATGGCGACAAGATTTTCGAGCATCTTGCCGCGATTGGCCGAAAAATTTACCGCCAACTGCTTGAATCCGGTATCGAAGAGGTAGCACTTCACCAAATTGGCGGTCCGTTGGCGCTGGGAGTAAGCAAATCTCTCAGTGGCGATCACGAAGAACGCCTCCTGGAGATGTGAGAGATAGTTCGCGACCGTGCGCTTGCTACTCTCGATGCCTCGCTGCTTGAGCGTTTTCGTGAAAGCGGAGATGGAAAACAGCTCGCCGGCTTGGTCCACCACATGGCGCATCAGGGCGGAGAGCGTTTCCTTGGCTCGGATGTCATAGCGCTCCAAAATGTCCTTGTAGTAGGTCGTTTGGTAATAGCCCTGCAGAAGCCGCCGCCGATCCAGAGCGGATTGGCAACCGGCCGCGCCGGGAAAGCCTCCGCCGGTGAGGTAGTCCTCGAACGCCGCGAGTAAGCGTCCCCGGGACTCAGTGTGGAGCATGGCCGGAGTGACCTGGATTTTTTTGAACCGCAAAAATTCCTGAAACGAGAACGGCAGCATGGCCACCTCTACGCAACGGCCTCGCAACTCCGTGGAAAGCTCCCGGCTCAGGAGTTTGGAATTGCTCCCGCTGATGACAATTTTGAAGGCACGCCGGTTGTGCAGTGTGCGCACGACACGACTCCAATCGGGCAACTGCTGCACCTCGTCCAAAAAAAGATACTCCGGCGCGTGCCCGGCCAATTGCTGGAATGCGGTGAGCAACTCCCCCGCCGGATCCTTGCCAAGATACGACATCCGGTAATCCTCGAAATCCACAAACAGAATCCGGTCTCTCGCCACGCCATGCTTTTCAATGAGATCGCGGATGAGTTGGAAAAAGAAAAATGTTTTGCCCGAGCGGCGCGGCCCCACCACAGCCAGAATCTCCGACAAATGAGAGACCTCCGGGTGTTCGGCATCGCGATCCATCAACTCCGGAAACCGAAATTGCTCGATCCATTCCCCCACGATCGCTTTGGCGGCTTCAGACATTCGCAATAGTGTTTCTCAAAGTAAACAAATAGTCAACGAAATGTTTTTTAAAAATCAGGTTTCCAAAAAATCCTTGAGACAGCTGATTGCTTGGCCGAGGACGGATAACTGATGGCGAAGATTCGACAGAATCATGGTTTTGGAAGAATTGTAGCGGCGGTCTATGACCGCCGGGCTGTAGTGGCGGTGTCGCTACGGGCTCGACCCTCGACCCCATCATGGCAAAATCATGGATGGCAGAATCATTTTCTTTTGGAAATCTGTAGCGGCGGTCTATGACCGTCGGGTTCCACAGCAAGCCAGACGCTTGCACTATGGCGTAGCGGAACATGGAAAATGTTTCGATGAGAGTTCGGCGGTCATAGACCGCCGCTACAGCCCGCCACCAGTCACTCGCCACTTCATCACGCCGTAGTCGCGCAGCGCGAAGGCGGATCGCCAAAGCTATGCAGTTAGCCCCTCGACCCATTCAAACCGGCTTGGCGGGGAGTTCCAGCGGCAGGCTCGTCATTCTTTGAAAATCCACTGAGTTCAAGGTCACGATGCAAGCGGCGCCATGGATTTCGGCGGTGCGGGCGTGGAGAAAATCGTGGAAATTGCTTCCGCGAACACCTTCCCGGGCGGATGCCAACACGGCGGCTTCCAATGTTTGTGGGCCAGATAAATCGCGAAAGACCAGACGCGCGAAGACTCGCTGCGCCTCCCGGGCGGCATCGGCGGGCGAGAGGTTTCGTTTCACCAAGTGCCCATCCGGATCCCGGTAAACCAAGCCGCGGCCGGTTTGGATGGCAATCCACTCGGCCACTGTGTGGGAGCGGGTCATGCCCTCGAGAGGTAGCCAGCCTTCTTTCCAAGCCCGCAAGAGCGCCGAGGTATCGTAATATTTCATCTGGAGGGAGGCTTACGGGTCGAGGCGCTCCGCATCCTCCTCGCGGGAAAGAGCGATCGCGGCCAGGATGGATTCGTCGTCCAAGGTGCCCTGCGCGCGGGCCTCTACGGGGCTTACGGTGATGGTGGGCATGTAAGGCACGATGCGGGCGACGGGTTTTCCAAAATCCGTGATCACCACCTCCTCGCCGGCATGAATCACTGGTCGGACGATGCGGCGCGTTTCGCGGTGCAACTGGGACAGCGTGGCTTGCATATCCAAAGAATACTCAAAGTGTGCAGAGTGTCAATTTTGAGCAAAATCATGGATGGCAGAATCATTTTTTTGGAAAATTGTAGCGGCGGTCTATGACCGTCGGGTTCCACCGGCAAGCGGGACGCTTGCACTACGCCGTAGCGGAACCTGGAGCAGCGAAGGGTTCGGCGGTCATAGACCGCCGCTACAGGGGCTGGAGCGCCCATCCTCGTCGCTTGACTCCGCCCCGGGAGTCCGCCGCCCCACAGCCGCCGCCCTCGACTCTGGACGCTCGACGCTTTGTCTCGGCAA
>CAZRLX010000204.1:0-3941 GCA_964601115.1 uncultured Chthoniobacter sp.
GCCATCACGTGATAGATTGCCCCCGGAAACTCGATGCGAACCTGCCTCGGCATGGGGCGTATCTCAACGCGGCATCCGAAAAATGTCAATAAACCATGACTGACCCCTATGGCTTTCCCTTGCTGGCACATGGTTTGCGTTCCGGGTCCTCAGCCGGAAACAACTCGTGCTCTACCGCCTCCAGGAGTTCGTGCAGGAACCAGGTATGCATCTCTTGGATGCGGGCGGTGTTGTCGCTGGGGATGATGAGTTCATGTTCCGCCGCCCCCTTGAGGCGCCCTCCCCCGCGGCCCAGCAGGGCCAGTGTGTGCAGTCCCGCCGTCCGCGCGGTTTGGACGGCACGCACCAGATTTTCCGAATTTCCGGAGCTGGAGAAGACAACGAGAAAGTCGCCACGTGCGCCCAAGGCCTCGACTTGCCGGGCAAACACGCTCTGGTAGTCCCAGTCGTTGGCGATACAGGTCAGGACGGATGGATCCGCATTGAGGCAGATTGCCGGGAGGCCGCGGCGTGGACGGGAGTATTTCCCCACCAATTCCTCGACCAGATGCATGGCATCGCAGGCGCTTCCACCGTTGCCGCAGGAGAGCACTTTGCCGCCGTTTCGCAGGCAGCGGCAGAGGGCCCCGGCAGCCTCGCGGAGCGAGGGCATGAGCGTTGCGCACCGCTCCACCGTCTCGGCCAGCTCGCGCAGATGATCCTGAAAAGGCACGGTTGTCATCTTATGCTCTCCCCCGACGGCGCATCGTCCTTGGCGGAGGTGCTTTTGGCGCTCTCTTCGGTGCGAAACCGCCGGTTGGCTTCGGCCAGCGCGTCCAGCATGAATTCGTTATCCGTGCCGGCATCGATATTCATCAGCGGCTGAAAGGCAAAATCGAAAACCCAAACCGCAGCCAGTTGGACCTCACGGTCCAGCAAGAGATCCAGGATTTTTTGGAACTGTTCCCGCCGGAGAGCCGGACCGGTTGTCTCCGACGCCGCCCACTCTCCCACCCAGAGAGGCTTGCCCGCCTCGCGGGCCGCCGCGAGGGATGCGTCAAGCGTCTCCTCCAAGGGTTGATCTTTCAATCCGATGCCGGCCTGCGTGTGGAAGGGGTAGAAATGAATCGAGATGGTGTCCACCGGATCGGGATTGTTTTTCACGAGTTGGGCGATCCACTGCTCACGGGTGTCGACACCCCAGTTGCCGGTGGCCTCCAAAGTGGCCGCCGCCGAGCGGGGCGCGGCGTCGCCGGTGAAAATCGGCCGCCGCGGGTCGATTTCCCGCACGACCCGGGCAAACTCGCGGTAGGCAGTCCGGATATCTTGGCTGGTGAGATGATCGTCCGGCCCCGGCTTGGCAGGCATCCCGAGTTGGGGTTGAAACCAGCGGGCGACCCCTTCGCGCTGGGGGTGCGGCAGATCCGCCTCGAGATTGTATTCGTTGCCGAACTCCCACCCCCAGATGGCGGCCGAGTCTTTGTATCGCCCGACCACCTCCTGCGTGTATTTCCGCATGAAAGCGTGTGTTTTGCTGTCGGCGTCACCCCAAGCATTGAGCGGCTCCCCGACAATGCCGGGGACGGTGAAAAAAGACCAAAAAAGGCTCGGAACGAGCCCCAGATGATGGTCCTCGGCCGCCCGGACCAAATCGTCGAGCAGCGCGAAATAGGCTTCGGGGTCTTCCCGGTAGAGCCGCCAATCCTTGGGATAGAAGCCGCCGCAATTGAAGCGGACGAAAGGGATGCCCTTTTGTTGGAGCACGCGGAAGCCCTCACGAAAACTCTTCTTGGCCGGCAGGCTTCCGGCGGCCCCCACCCGCCCCATCGTCTCGACTTCCGCGTAATTCGGCGCCTGCTGCGATCCATCGGCAACCCCCAAAGCCCAAGTGAAGGCATCGAAGTAATTCACCCCGATGGCGCGGAGCGGCCGGTCGCCCATAACAAATTGCCCATCCATGACCCGCAAAACGCCGGCGGAATCCGCGGTGCCGCGAGACGGGACCGACAGCATTGCGCAGGCGACGGTAAAGGCTGTCCAGACTCTGTTATTCATACTTGGTAGAAGGTCGGTGATAAGTCATGCTGCCTGTTCAGGTGCCTCGTGTCGCCGCAGATTCGCCATGAAAAGTCGTGTTGCCTCCGAAACTCGAAAAAAAGGAAGTTCGATCTACACCCTCGCCACCGAACTCAACCTCAATCCCGGGACGATCAGCCGCGCTCTGCGGAACCGGCCCGAGGTCAAACCCGAGACGCGCGCCCTGGTCCAGAAGCGTGCCGATGAATTGGGATTCAAGCTCAAGCGCTTCCGTCCGAGGGCCATCAACATTTGTGCTTTGGTGCAGACCGACTCGGCCCAAGCCTCCCTTTTTTCCAGTTACACCGACGCCGTGATGGACGGCTTGTGGCGTTACTGCATGCAAAACGACCTGGAACTTTCCCTTTACAGCGCCCCTCTGGCGAGGCTCAACGCGGGCTTCCTGGTGCGGCAACTGGCTCACCGCGGGGCCCATGGAGCGGTGGTGATCAATGCCTCGGACGCCAGCCGCTACTTCCGCCTTTTCCAGAAGGAGCAATTCCCCTTTTGTGCCATTCTCGACGGTCCCGAGGAGGCCCGCCCGTGGCTGCTGTCGGTCGACAACGCCCAGCTGGCCAAGCGTGCCGTGGAATACCTCATCGGGCTGGGACATCGCCGCATTGCCATGCTGTGCGGTTCCTCCGAATTCGCGACTTTCCGCTCCAGGCTCGAAGGCTACAGGGAAGCGCTCAAGGAGAATGGGATCATTGAAGATCCGGGCTTGGTGCTGTTCGCCGAAAAGCGCCCCCCGCTTCACGGCGACGACTTCGGGTTCGGGGCAGCCGGAGCGGCCGAATTGCTCCGGCACCACGATCCGCCAACGGCGATGGTGGTGATGAGCGATGAAAGTGCGGTGGGTGCCTTGCACGGCTTGCAACGCCAAGGCAAATCCGTGCCGAAGGATATCAGCTTGCTCTGTTTCGACGACGCGCGGCTCGCCAGATATATCACCCCGACGTTGACCGTGGTGAATATTCCCAACACGGAACTCGGTTTCGAAGCGGGGGCCGTTGTGCACCAAAGGATCCTCAAGAAGGAATTTTCGCTGGGTGGAATGACCACGACGGCCGTGCGCGACGCGGACTTGATCATCCGTGACAGCTGCGGGCCACCCAAGAGGAACAATCTTCCCGCCGCGGGTTAGGAGGGAACCCGCGGGCGGGATTGAAGCCTCGCGCGCCGGTTTTTGCGGCGCAGCTGGCGATTCTGCCCGCATCCGGTCCGGTCAATTCGAGCGCCGGCGTTTGCGGACCGCCCAGAGGCCGGCCGCCGCCAATACCAGCAACGCATAGGTCGAGGGTTCGGGCACGACGTTCAGATTGCCGGTGCTGTCGAGAAACGAGAAATCCTGGCCTCCGATGGTGCCGGTCCAAGTGCCGGCGTTGTTGGCCAAGGCCCCGGTGTAGGCACCCGTGAAGGTGATCGATTCAAAGCTCCCGGTGGTCGAGGCGAAGTCGAACAGGTTGAAGGAATCCCCCTCCGAGAAGGTCGAGCCGAAGTTCAACGTGAGGGTGCCCCCGTAGGCCAACTCGCCGCCGACATTGATGCCGTCGTATTGCGTGCCACGGGTCAGGCCGTTGAGTTCCATGATCACAGCACCCTCGAGCGTGAGGTCGCCGCCGAAATCGAGGACTCCGGGGCTGTTGCCCGGAAGCAAGGTGCCGGCCACCGTGGTGTCGCCGGCGATACTGCCGGAACCCCCCAAGGTCGCGCCGCTGCTGACCGTGAGGCTGCCTGTGCCGGTGCCCGAGCCGCTCGTGTTGTTAACGATGAGCGAGCCCTCCTGGACGGTGGTCGTGCCCGAGTAAGCATTGGCCCCGGAAAGCACCAAGGTGCCGTTGCCGGTTTTGGTCAGGCCGCCGGTGTTGTTGGAGGCCAGGGCGCTG
>CAZRLX010000205.1:0-3935 GCA_964601115.1 uncultured Chthoniobacter sp.
GGGTTTCGCACGAAGTCCCAAGTCAATAGCGCAAATGCTCTGCGATGATCTTTTGATCAAAAAACGTATGCCGAACCGCCTCTGGAGCGGATTTTCGGTTGATCGATGGTCCCGACCTCCGTTAGGATCCGGATTTAATCCATATGGAACAGTCCCTCGCCCTGCGCGAACTTCAAATCGAGCGCAAACACTTCATCATCGAACTTCGTCAAAACGATCGTGGTCGTTTTTTGAAAATCACGGAGGAGGCCCATGGGCGGCGGAACTCGGTGATCATTCCCAGCACGGGGCTGGATGATTTCGAGATGTTGCTCGACGAGGTGTTGACCGCCGGCGAGGAGATCGACTGAGGCGCTTGCCGGGTTGTTTCGATGAACATTCTTGTCACGGGGGGCTGCGGGTTTATCGGCAGCAATTTTATTCGTCAGCGGCTTTTAGAGGAGGGGTCGCCGCTCGGAACTTTGGTGAATCTCGATCTGCTCACCTATGCAGGGAATCCCGCGAATCTTGCCGATCTGGCGGGTGATGCGCGGTATGTCTTCCAGCAGGGGGATATCGGCGACGAGGCGCTTGTGGCGCGGTTGCTCGAGGAACATGCGATCGATGCGGTGCTGAATTTCGCGGCCGAGTCGCATGTCGACCGTTCGATCGATTCGCCCGAGCCGTTCATTCAAACAAATGTCACCGGCTCGCTGCGCCTGTTGAATGCCGTGCGCCGGTATTGGGGCAGCCTCGAGGGAGATAAGCGCGAGGAGTTTCGGTTCCTGCATGTGTCGACCGACGAGGTCTACGGCACGCTGGCGCCCGAGGATCCGGCGTTCACCGAATCCACGCCATTCGCGCCGAACAGCCCGTATGCGGCTTCGAAGGCGGCCAGCGACCACTTGGTCCGTGCGTTCCACCACACCTACGGCTTGCCGACATTGACGACGAATTGCTCGAACAATTACGGCCCCTACCATTTTCCCGAGAAATTGATTCCCCTGATGATCCTGAACGCGCTCGATGGTAAGCCGCTTCCTGTCTACGGCGACGGCCAGCAGATTCGTGACTGGCTCTATGTCGAGGACCACGCGGCAGCCATCTGGCTTGTGCTTCGCAAGGGCCGCCTTGGCGAGACCTACAATGTCGGTGGTCTGAACGAACGGGCGAATCTCGATGTGGTGAAAACCCTCTGTGCGCTCCTCGATGCCAAGTCGCCGCGGCAGGACGGTGCATCCTACGAATCCCAGATCACCTATGTCGCCGACCGCCCGGGGCACGATCGCCGCTATGCGATCGACTGCGCAAAAATCCAAGGCGAACTGGGCTGGGCTCCCCGCGAGTCGTTCGAGACTGGCCTGGCGAAGACGGTGGATTGGTATCTTGCGAACCGCGCCTGGACCGACGACATCACCCAAAACAGATACAATCGTGAGCGCCTTGGCGCTGGGAAGTAACCGATGAAACACGACACCCAACGCCGCGGCATTATCCTCGCCGGTGGTTCCGGCACACGCCTCTTCCCATTGACCATCGCAGTGAGCAAGCAGCTCATGCCGGTGTATGACAAGCCGATGGTCTACTATCCGCTCTCGGTGCTCATGCTGGCGGGGATTCGGGAGATTCTTTTGATTTCGACGCCCGACGACCTGCCGCTTTTCCAGCGACTGCTCGGTGACGGATCGCAGTTCGGCATTTCGCTTCGGTTCGCCGAGCAGCCCCGTCCGGAGGGGCTCGCGCAGGCCTATCACATCGGCGCGGAGTTTGTCGGTGACAAGCCCTCGGCCCTTGTGCTCGGCGACAATATTTTTTACGGCCAGTATTTCTCCGAGGCGGTGGAAAACGCCGACGCGCGCACCGAGGGAGCGACGATCTTCGGCTACCATGTCGCCGAGCCAAGCGCCTACGGCGTGGTCGAGTTTGGGCCCGACGGGCGTGTGCTCTCGCTGGAGGAAAAACCCGCAAAGCCGAAATCCAACTTCGCGGTTCCCGGTTTATATTTCTACGACCAGCGTGCCGTCGAGATCGCGGCGAATCTCGCGCCCTCGGCGCGCGGAGAGCTTGAAATCACTGATCTGAACCGCCGCTACCTCGAGGAGGGCAGCCTGCATGTCGAGCAACTCGGGCGCGGCACAGCATGGCTCGACACCGGCACCCACGAGTCCCTTATGGAGGCCGCCGAGTTTGTGAGTGTGATCGAGCGCCGTCAGGGCTTGAAGATCGCGTGTCTCGAGGAGATCGCGCTCCGCAACAAGTGGATCACGCTTGCCGATCTCGAGCGCCAGATCGCGCGGCTTGGGAAATCCAGCTACGGTGCCTACCTGAAGCGGCTGCTGAAATAGCCGCAATATCTATTGGCGGGTGCTGCGAGGTTGCGTTCCCCGCCGGGGAGGGGAATAGTGCGCCGCGATGGGCTTCGAGTTGGAATCGAAATATGAACCGAGGGGCGATCAAGGGCGCGCGATCGAGGCCCTCACGCGCTCGCTTGCCACGGGGAACCGGCACCAGACGTTGCTCGGCGTCACGGGCTCGGGCAAGACGTTCACCATGGCGAATGTGATCCGCGACACGGGGAAACCCACGCTGATCATGTCCCACAACAAGACGCTCGCGGCGCAGCTTTACAGCGAGTTCAAGCAGTTCTTCCCGAACAACGCGGTCGAGTATTTCGTGAGCTACTTCGACTACTACCAGCCCGAGGCCTACATCCCGCGGTCGGACACCTATATCGAGAAGGACTCGTCGATCAACGAGGAGATCGAGCGTTTGCGCCTGTCGGCGGTGAGTTCGCTACTGACGCGGCGCGACACGATCATCGTGGCCAGTGTGTCGTGCATCTACGGCCTCGCCTCGCCGGATGACTTTCTTCAAATGCTGATCACGATCCGCCCCGGCGAGCAGTTGTCGCGGGAGGCATTTCTGTCCCGAATCGTCGAAATGCTCTACGAGCGGAACGACATCGAATTCGCGCGCGGCAGGTTTCGTGTGCGGGGGGATGTGGTCGAGGTCTATCCGGCGCAGAACGAGGACGAGGCGGTGCGGGTGGAATTTTTCGGCGACGAGATCGAGCGCATCAGCCTGGTGGATCCGCTGACAGGGCATGTTGGAGGCACGCTAAAGACGTTTACGCTTTTTCCCGCCAAGCAATTCGTGACCCCGCACGACAAGTTGCGCGGCGCGCTTTCGGGGATTCGCTCGGAACTCGAGGAGCGTGTGGCATCGTTCGAGCGCGATGGGAAGCTTCTCGAGGCCCAGCGCATCCGCATGCGGACGGAGTTCGATCTCGAGATGATGCAGGAGATGGGGTTTTGCAGCGGGATCGAGAACTATTCGCGCCACTTGAGCGGCAGGCCGCCGGGCTCGCGTCCCTACACGTTGCTGGACTTTTTGCCCGAGGACCACTTGGTGTTGATCGACGAGTCGCACGCCACGGTGCCGCAGATCGGGGCGATGTATTCGGGGGACAGGTCGCGCAAGAGCGTGTTGGTGGAGCATGGATTTCGTCTACCCAGCGCGCTGGACAATCGGCCTTTGAATTTCGGCGAGTTCATGCAGATGGCCAACCAGTTGGTCTATGTGAGCGCCACGCCGGGCAGGTTCGAGATCGCGAACAGTGTCGTTGGCAACACGGGTTGGATCGAGAATGCCGAGAACAAATTCGGCGAGGGCGGGGGAGACTGGACGAGGTTTTCGGATGCCGCCGAGCCATTGGACGTGACCACAAGTGGCATGCCGCTTGTGGTGCAGCAGATCATCCGTCCCACCGGACTGCTTGATCCGGTGATCACCGTGCGCCCTCTGAAGGCGCAGATCGACGAGACGATCGAACTGTGCCGGCGCCGGATCGAAGTCGGTGAGCGGGTGTTGATCACGACGCTGACGAAGCGCACGGCGGAGGATTTGGCCGATTACTTGCGCGAGATCGGACTGAAGGTGCGGTATCTGCACAGTGA
>CAZRLX010000206.1:0-3925 GCA_964601115.1 uncultured Chthoniobacter sp.
ATTTTTCCGGCCGAGTCGAAGCCGATTTTTTGGAGGAATTGATTTCTCTCGCCGGGGAACGACCACCAGGCGGCGGGTTGGTCCGCATAGAGAAGAGGGGTGTGGGCAAGCGCGCAGAGCGCGAGGAAAAAGCTGAGTCGGGACATGGAGTCGGGCGTTTTTTTCGGGATGAAAGATCAGTTAAAAAAGGATCGATGGTTTGCGGCGGAGATTTTCATGGGCGAGAATGGCAGCATGGCACTGCCGGGGTGACCGCATGCCCACGAACCAAATATCGACCATCATTACCATCGTGCCCTCGGATTCGCATGTGGGACAAATGCATCACATGACTCTTGCATTGGCGTGTATAGGATTTTGCCAGATGCGCGTTTTCGTGGAACATCGCGGGGCTTTGGTTTCCATGCCGCGTCGCAACAGCCGTGATTTTCCGGTTCGATCCATGGTCGCTGTGATCGTGTTCCTTCTGCTGGGAATTCCGGCGTTCGCGCAAGGAGGGGGCGGGGTTTCCCTCGAGATGACACCCGAAGGCCGTGCCTACTCGATCCAGGCCCCGGGGCTTCGCGTGGTGAATGCCATGGCGGAGGCGGTCGTGGTGATCGACGGGGTCGAACGCCCGTTGAGATCCACGGAGGGCAAGGCGATCCGGAATGAAGTTCTCTCCGATCAATTCACTCCCTACGGAAAGGCGGAGGTGCATGTTTCCACCACGCGCTTCGAGCGGGAGGGCATCGATCTTCTGGTGCGCCTGGAGCGGATCGAGGGGCTGCCTGTCGTGCTCGTGAATGCTGGAATCCGGGTGTTCGGGCGCAAGGGGTGCGATTTGTTGAGGGTGTATCCGTTGCGGGGCATGTCGGGGAGTGTCGCCGATGGGGTTCTGCAACTCGAGGGGGAGGCTGGAGAGTGGGTGCTGACGGGGGTTTCGGTGGATTATACCGGCCAGATGGCGATTCCCCAAGTGGTCGCCAGGCCCCTTCGGGATGTTCAGCGAGCCGGAATCATCGAGGAATGCTCCCTCTACAACCGCGACGGCCGCGGGGTTCTCATGGGGCCGGCGGGGGAACCCGTGGCCTTCGCCAATTTGGAGCTCCACGCGGTGGAGGGAAGCCGCTGGAATCTGGCCCTGTCCTCCTCGATGAACAAGGTGCGGGTGGATTCCGGGGAAACGCGTTGGGGTCAGCAAATCGGGCTTTTTTTTGAACCCCCGCAGGCGGCCTGGGATCGATGGGTGGACTGGGTGGCCAAGACCCACGGATCCCGAACGGCACTGGGTGGAGTCGCCGGATGGCTGTCTCCCTCGCAGGACAACTCCGGAGAGAACCTCCTGCGGGTCGTGGAGGCGGTGGAGAACTCCGACGGGAACCTGCGCCCGCAAGCGGTGGTCATTGAGGACAGATACCAGAAATCCGATGACACTCCCTTGGAGACAAACGCGAATTTTCCGGAGGGGCTGCCCTTTTATGCCCGCAAGATCGCAGGCATCCAGGCCGACCCGGGGTTGTTTTTCCGGTTCGATGAAACCCTCCGCTCCCGCGCGGAGATTCACGAAACGCTCGGGCAGGCGCTCGGCATGGGATTCAAGTTTTTCAAAGTCCTTTATCAGGTCCCCGATGAACCGCTCCGCGTTCGCAAGAACACGAAGTTCCAGGAGACCCGGGAAGTTTTTCAAGAGCTTCGCAAGAGGGCAGGGGAAGAGACCGCCCTTCTTTCCGTTCTGGATTTGCAACGGAGGGCGGTGCTGGGAGCGGTGGACAGCAGCCGGGTCACGCAAAATGTCGTCCGCGCCTCGATCCGCGAGCGGATCGCCTCCTGCCTGTGGGCCATGCCGCAGGCCAACCGCTGGTTCGCCGTGGACAACGACGCGTTTTACCTCGCCACCGAGTTGGAGGGGGTGAGTCCGGTCGTCGGGGGGTGGCCGATGGCGCGCACCTGGATGAGCATGGTGGGGTTGTCCTGCGGCAACGCCTTCACCACGGATGTCTGGAGCCGCGACACCTTCAAGCCCTATTGGAGAAACCTGCAGGTGCTCACACCGCCGGCGCGGGAGCGCACGCGGGTGCTGGATGTCGGAACATCCCTCGAGTGGCCGCGGCTCGCCGGGAAGGTCTCGCGCGACTGGGGCCGATGGGTCGTCGCCTTGCTTTGGAATCCCGCCGACAAGGAGGGCACCGTGACCATTGATCTGGCCCGCGCCGGGCTGAACCCCGACAAACGCCACGCCGTGTGGTCGTTCTGGGACAACCGGTATCTCGGAGTGGTCGGGCGGCAATACAAGACGCCGTTCCTGGCTCCCTCGGCCTCGCAGCACCTCGTTTTCACCGAGCTTCCCGAGGACCCCAACAAGCCCACGATCATCGGATCGAACCTGCACATTTATTGCGGCGCGGCGGAATTCAAAAATGTGGTCGTGCTGCCGGGAGGAATGCGACTCGAATTGGGCGATGCCGGGGCGCGGGACGGCTCGGTGTTTGTTTACTGCCTCGTCAAACCGGCTGTGGAATTCGCCAGCGGCTTGCGGGTGGAGGAGGTCGTGGCCGCCGGCGAGAATGTCTGGGAGATCAAGATCAAGGAGCGCGATCCGTGGGCCCTCCAGCGGATCGATTTCAGCGTTCCCGAACCGCTTCTCCAGCAGGGCTGGTTTTGGCTCTTGTCCGCCTTGCTCGCGTTGAGCGGCGGGTTTGGCGTGTGGAGATACATCGTCTCCAAGAGGTCCGCCCAGGCGCTCGAATACGAGCAAGCCCGCCAGCAGGAGCGCACCCGCATCGCCCGCGACCTGCATGACGAACTGGGGGCGACGCTGGCGCGCATCGCCATGCTCACGGATGCCGCCGCGAGCCCGGGCGAGGCGCCGTCCCCGGTGCTCCAGAAGGTTCTCGGCTTTTCCAAGGAAGGCCTGAAGCGGCTTGACGAGATCGTCTGGGCGGTGAATCCGGCCCGCGACACGCTGGACAACATGGTCGACTACCTTTGCAAGTTCGCGGAGGAGTATTTGAGCGATGCGGGCATCCGGTTTCGGTTCGAGTCCCCCGAGCGGTTGCCCCATGTGCCGGTGTCGTCAAAGGTTCGCCATGCCGTTTACATGGTGGTTCGCGAGACGATTCACAATGCCGCGGCGCACGGCTCCCCGGGCATCGTGCGCCTCGGAATCGCCGTCGAATCCGGGGAATGCCGGGTGGACATCCAGGACGACGGGTGTGGATTCGATCCCGCCCTCGCCTCCACATCCCGGCACGGCCTCGCGAACATGCGCGCCCGCATCGCCGAGATCGGCGGCCGCATGGATTTGTCCTCCACCCCCGGCAGCGGCACGACCGTGTCGATCCGACTGCCCCTCTCCTCACTGAAAAAATGAAAACACCCGACGCACCCGTTTCTCCAATCCCTGTGGCAATAGTCGAAGACGATCCCGGCATTCGCAAAACGCTTGTTCGCTTCTTGGAATCCGACCGCAAGGGAATCCGCCTCGTCGGCGAGGCGTCCAGCGCGGAAGAGGCGCTGCGGGAGTTTCCCCGTCTCGGTCCCCAGATTGTCCTCATGGATGTGAACCTGCCGGGCATGAACGGCGACGAGTGTGTGCCGCGTTTGCTCGAACTCCTGCCGGAGGTTCACATCATCATGCTCACGGTTTTCAACGACACGGAGGTCGTCTTCCGCTCCCTGGCCGCCGGCGCGATCGGCTACCTGATCAAGCCGGTCTCCGCCGAGCAACTGACAGAAGCCATCCATGAAGCCATGGAAGGCGGCGTGCCCATGAGCACCGGGATCGCGAGGCGTGTCGTCCAGTCCTTCCAAAAGCCGGTCGCCGATCCACGCATGTCCGTCGAAAACGCGCTGTCCCCGCGCGAACAGGACATCCTGCGACTTCTGGCAAAGGGCTACCTCCAGAAGGAAATCGCCGACGAACTCCAAATCGCCTTCGCCACCG
>CAZRLX010000207.1:0-3911 GCA_964601115.1 uncultured Chthoniobacter sp.
GAGGGGTTTTTCAAAAACCACGAAGTGTTGCCAGGGGAGGAAGTCGTGGGTTTTTTTCCACACAAATCCGGCGGCTTCGAATTCCTTGCGGATTTGGGCCTCGCTCATTTTGTGGAGTGGCTTGATCGGCACCTTGGGGTCTTCGGCGCGGTATTCCAAAAGGACGATCCGCCCGCCCGGGCGGAGGGCTTTCATGAGGGACTGCTGCATCTCGGCCGGATGGGAAAACTCGTGGTAGGCATCAACCATCAAGGCCAGGTCGATCGACTCCGCAGGCAGTTGAACCCCGTCGATGGCACCGAGGTGGGGCTGCACATTTGATTGGCCGAGTTCCTTCGCGCGGGCTTCGAGGAAGGCAATCATTTCGGGCTGGATGTCGACCGCCACCACGCGGCCCTTCGGAACCAGCGGCGCCATGCGGAAGGTGTGGTAGCCCGAGCCCGCGCCGACATCGGCGATGACATCGTCGGGTTTCAACGCGAGGGCGGCGATGCCGCGACTCGGGGCCTCCTCTTCCTCGCGGTTGTCGCGCTCGAGCCAATCGATTCCTTCGTGCCCCATGACCTTCGCGATTTCCCGCCCCATGTGGAATTTTCCGATGCCGTCGGGGGAGGTGGCGTTTTCATCGCCCCGGCAACCGGAGCAGGCGATGAGCGGGTGGGGGAGCAGGCAGGTCGCAACCAAGGCGAAAATGCAGAGGCGCTTCATGATGTCGCTCATGCAGGTCATACCAAAAGCTCCTTGCTTTTGGATTTTTGGAGAGGGGCATAGGCGTCGGGCATGGCTCGAGCACATGCCCCCTTCACGCCACTGGCGCGGCAGCGCCAAGGTCCCGGGGAGCGCGCCCGCCCTCGGGCGCACCAACACGCGCCCTCGCGGGTTGAATGGACACAAATGCGGCCGCAGGCCGGTGGATTTTTTCCACAAGTCGGGCGCGGGGGCGCACCCGACGGCGGCCGGGGCGACCGCGCTCCCCGGGACCTTGTGGTTTCCACATCGATGAGGTTTCCACGCCTGCACTCCATGCCAGCAGCCCAAAAGCGATCGGTGTTTGGTATTCGTCTGCAATGTTGTCCCGAGGGTTTGGGCCGCACCGCTGCTAATTTTTTGCGGGGGTTTTGACGAGCTTGGTGATGCGGCCCCACTTGTTCCAATCCTGGATGTAGAGGTTGCCATCGGCATCGATCGCGCAGCCGTGGGGGGCGGTGAAGACGCCTTCTTTCCAATCCTCGGGCGGCACATGGAAATTCGCGCGTTGGTCCAAGACCGGGTTGTCGCCGAGGATGCTCAGGATTTTGTAGTCCTTGTCGAGGAGCACGGCGCGGCCGGCGAGTTCGGCGACGAGGATGAGGTCTCCGCGCATGGCTGTGGCGCAGGGGCGGCGGAGGTCGGTGATCGGAATGGCAATGGGGTTGCCGTTGAAGTCGAGGAGTTGGATGCGGAGGTTCTCGCGGTCACAGACAACGAGGAGCGGGCGCTCGGGATTGCGGGAGTCCACCGTCAAGCCATGGCAGATGATGAACTGGCCGGGTTCCTTGCCGCGGGCTCCGAACTTGCCGAGGAATTTTCCGTCTTGGGAGTATTTGTAGATGAGGTTCGTGCCGTAGCCGTCGGCCACAAAGAGGGTGCCGTCCGGCGCGGCATCGACGGCGGTGGCATTCGTCCAACCGAGATCCTCGGAGCCGGGTTTGTTGGTCAGTTGGAAAACAATGTTTCCATCGAGATCGAGTTTGCAGATGCGGTTGGAGCCGGCGGCGTAGAGGTATTCCTTCCCGCCCTCTTCGCGCATGGAGAGGCTGTGGAAGCGGCGCGAGGGTTCGCCCCAGCTTCGGATAAAGGTGCCATCCGGCTCGTAAACAATGACGCCGTTCGGTCCGTCGGTGGAGACATAGATTTTGCCGGATTTGTCCACCGCCACGCCGCCGTGGGTGGTGCCGATGTGCTCCTGGCCGGGAATGCGGCCCCAGTCGTGGACGGTTTTGTAAACCCATTCTCCTTGGCCGGTGAGCGCGCCGTCTTGCAAGCTGGCGGCCTGGGCTTGCGGCTTGGGAGATTTTTCCGATTCGTGATCGGGATGGGCTTGAAGGGCGAGCGGGGCCGCCACGAGGGCGACGGCGGCGAGGGTTTTGGTGGTCATGGTTTTTTCTTGGGTTTTGATTCGGCGGGTGTGGGTGCCGGGGCGGCAAGTTCAGTGCCCCAGAGCGAGATGTTTGCGAGATGCAAGGCGGTCACCTCATCGGAAGTAATGTAGAAGCGGAACTCGGTGCCTTCGCGCTGATCATTGGCGAGTGCCGTGAGATCGACATTCCAGACCTCGCGTGGCTGGTCGGATGTCCAAATCGTCTCCCACTCGCCGTCTTGGCCAAGGCGTTGCAGAACCAATCCGGCGGCGCGCTCCTGGAGTTCGCGGCGGTTGACGATGGACATCGCCGAGAGGCGGACTTTGGTGGGGAAGACGACTTTCACCCACGGGTTTTTCTCGTCCTTCGTGTGGAAGGCGAAGGGGATTTCGTTGATCATCGGATCGAGGAGTTTCACCAAGCCGTCGGCGGGGGTGTAGTCGGTGTCGCTGCTGGTGGAGGCCTTGGCCTTGTGGCCGATGAGCGTGCCGTATTTGTCGGGATCGGCGGCGATGGTCTCGGCCAGAGACTCGCGGCTGATCGGGAATTTTCCGAGGACAAGCTCGTAGCCGCCGAGGTTTCCGTTGGGGCCTGAAATCGTCATCACAAAGTAGCGGCCCTTGAGTTCGCGACCGAAGGAATACTTGGTGAGCGTGCGATCGTTCGGGGCGCTCGGTTCGAGCTTCACCACATGGTCGGGCGGGCGGTGGAGAATCGGCATCTCCTTGGCCGCCGTGCCTGGATCGGTATTTGTGACACGAAGTTCGATCTGTGCCGCCTTGTCCTGGGCCAGCGCGCGGTGGGCGTAAAGCAGGCCCGAGGCGGTGATGGGGGATCCCATGTCATAGACGACCACATGAGGCCCGACACCGCGCCCGGCGTAGTCTGCCCCTTGGTTGTTCGGCGTGCCGATGTCGGCCAGCTTCACGCTGCCGTCGAAGAGTTTTGTGACAGCCCAGGCGGTGTCGTATTCCGACGAGGCGGAGGCCGCCACCGGGGCCCAATACAACTCGCCATCGACCATGGGAGGCGGCGGTTGGTCGGGAACCTCGATGCCGAGAACCTCCACCTTCATGGCGGCGAGTTGGGATTCCAAGGCCGCGATCTCTTCTTGGATGCGGAGTTTTTTGGTTTCCGGGAAGCGGGTCTTGATGAAGGAATCGGCGGCCACCGGACTGATGGTGGTGTCCCACGCGGCGAGTTGGACGAGATTCGGGAATTTCGTCAAAAATTCCACCGAGCGGTCGGTCACCTTGGTGCCATTCAGATTGATTTTCGCCAGCTTGCGGAGCGGGGCGAGTTGGAGCACATCCTCGTCGGTGGTCGATGTCTCGTGAAGGCGGAGTTCCTCGAGATTCAGGAATCCCGCGATCGTCGGAATCGACGCGCCGGTGAGTTTGGTTTTTCCCGCATCGAGCAGGACGATGTTCGCTTTGATCGGTTCGAGTTTGGCGATGAGCGCATCGGGATCCTCCGCCTCGGTGCCGATGAAGACATTCACGGCCGGGGAGTCCATCGCGACACGCCGCACGGCGAGATACGGCACTTTGGCAAGGTGCGCGCCGGCTTTTGTGAGTTCCTCCCACGGAAGCATTGGCAATTCGGGTGGGGCAACCGGGAAGCCAAGTTTTTCCTCAAGCAGCGCGAGCGCGGCTTTTGGAGGCAAATCCTCGGCGAGTGGCAGACGTTCTTTCGCGCCGCGGTCGATCCACCAGGAGAGCAGTTCCAGTTCCGCCTCGGTGAGTTGGGGTTTGCCCTTGGGGGGCATGTGCTCCTCATCGTCGAGCGGGA
>CAZRLX010000208.1:0-3899 GCA_964601115.1 uncultured Chthoniobacter sp.
GACGCGCTTCCGGCGGCACCGATATGGCGGCTCGAGGCGCTCAGGTCCTTGAGAAACGGCGTGGCGCGGGCCAGCGCCGCATCGCTTCCGGCGGTCATCAGATAAAGCGACCCCTCGCGCGCCTGGGTGATGCTTGACGCCATGCAGGCCTCGAGGCACCCGGCGCCAACCTCCTCGGCGCGCGCGGCGACTTCGAGATGTGTCCGCGGGGACACGGTGGCACAATTGATGAACAACCTCCCACCGGCGTTCGCCAACAGGCTGTCGCCCTCGCGGGAAAAAATCGACAGCATCGCGGCGTCATCCGTCACAACCGTAAAGACCACACGGGCCAGTGAGGATACCTCCGCGAGCGTCCCCGCTGCATGCGTTCCGAGTTCACCGGCGAGTGCTGCGGCAAGCGGCGCATGGGTGTCGTAAACAGCGGCGATCCGGTAACCAAGATCGTTCAACCGCCGCGCCATGTTCGCGCCCATGCGGCCAAGACCGACAAAGGCGATTGATTCGTCTTTTGGAGAATGGAGTGTCTGGTTCATAAAGCGAAAAAAGGATTTGAAATCTTCTGTTCTCCAACCGTGGTCATCGGGCCATGGCCGGGACAAATGACCGTGTTGTCGGGTAGCGAGAGGATTTCCGAGCGGTTCGAGCGCAGAGCTTCGTCGTAGGACACCATGCCGCCGCCCATCGATCCGGCGAAGACCGCATCGCCGACAACCGCCACCGGCCTGGAGAGTCCACCGATGACATACGTGATCCCGCCATTTGAATGCCCCGAGGTGAGTCGGGTTTCCACGCGCAGACCTCCGATGTTGAATTCCCTCCCTGCGGCGAACGACTCGGCGCCCACAAGTGGCTCACGGTCTCCTGTCCAAGGGTGTGCCCCCGTCTTTTCCACCAGCCGGTCCAAATCAAAAATGTGATCGGTGTGGGTGTGGGTCAAAAAAATCGCCTTCACGGAGAGCCCGAGATCGCGAGCAGCATCCAACATCGGCTGGCCGTCGGAGCCTGTGTCGAAGATCGCGGCCTCGCGCGACTCCGGATCCCAAACGAGATACGAATTCACCGTCATGTCGTCGAACGGCGAGTTGAACGCCCGCAACCCCTCGATCTCCGGAATCGCCGCCGCCACATAACGCCCACCCGCGATCGCGAGAAGCGCCTCTGAATTCAATCCCAAGGCCTTCGCAACCGCGCCCAGAGCGGCCTCATCACTCCCCTCCCCCGCGCGAAGCGATTGGATCAACGCCACCGGAACCCCCGACCGCTCCGACAGAGCGGCGTCGTCCAGTTTCAATCCCCGTTGCGCCTTGGAAAGAATGTCTCCGGCGGTGTCTTCAAGCGGTGGTGCGAATCCCATGCATCTATGCTTCTCCAAAGCGCGGCCGGGATTCCAGTCCGTTGATGAAAAAATTCACCAACGTCCGGCTTCGCCGAGCGGTTTACACGTTGAAGCGGAACTCGATCACGTCGCCGTCCTGGACGACGTATTCCTTGCCTTCCAGCCGCAGTTTTCCTGCCTCCTTGGCTTTCGCCTCGGAGCCGCAGGCCATGAGATCCTCGAAGGAGACGATCTGCGCGGCGATGAAGCCCCGCTCGAAATCGCTGTGGATCACCCCCGCGGCCGCAGGCGCCTTGTCGCCGGCATGGATCGTCCACGCGCGGGTTTCCTTCGGCCCGGTCGTGAGATAGGTGCGCAGGCCGAGGAGATGGTAGGCGGCGCGGATGAGTTGGCCCACCCCGCTGTCCTCCACCCCGAGTCCGGCGAGAAATTCCTTCGCCTCCTCGGGAGGCAGGTCGGCAAGCTCGCTCTCGATCTGGGCACTGATCACCACGGCCTCGCAGCCGAGGTTTTTCGCGGCGTATTCACGCACGGCATGGACGTGTTTCGCGGCGGATGACTCCCCGGCCAGCGAGGCGAGATCGTTTTCCCCGACATTGCAGGCAAAGAGCGTGGGCTTTGAGGTCAGCAGGAAAAACCCGCGCAGGATGTCCTTCTCAACACCCTCGAGTTCGATCGTGAGCGCGGGTTTTCCTTCATCGAGGTGCGGGATCAACTTCTCGGCCAGCGCGACCTCGGCCTTCGCTTGCTTGTCGCCACTGCGTGCGGCTTTCTGGTTCCGCTCGGCGCGCTTTTTCACCGAGGCCAGATCGGCGAGGATGAGTTCGGTGTTGATGACTTCGATGTCCCGCACCGGATCGACGGAGCCCGAGACGTGGTGGATGTCCGAACTCTCGAAGCAGCGCACCACCTGGATGATCGCATCCACCTCCCGGATGTGGCTCAAAAACTGATTCCCGAGCCCCTCGCCCTCGCTGGCACCGGCGACCAACCCGGCGATATCCACGAACTCGATCGCGGCGGGCAGGATTTTTTCGGACTTCGATAGTGCCGCCAATTTCTGCAACCGGTCGTCGGGCACGTTCACGATGCCAACATTCGGCTCGATCGTGCAGAAGGGAAAATTCGCCGCCTGCGCCTTGCGGGTGCGGGTCACGGCATTGAAGAGGGTGGACTTCCCGACATTGGGCAGACCGACGATTCCGGTTTTGAGCATAGGCGCGGGAGGTTAGCGACCGTCGCGCAAAATGGAAAAAGTTTCTTCGCGGTTCCCGGGTCGTCATCCGCACCCTCGAAAAGGAAATCCGCTTCGGCTACTGGCCTTGGACGAAGATCAAGCCAACCTGGCCCGTGCCGCCGGACTGCCCGTTTGGAAAGGCAAAATGCCCAGTCTTCCTGAACCCAAGCATGCCCGCCCGTAAAGCGCTCAGGAGCGCCAATGTCCCCGTTGGCTGCCTTATGAGACATTCCCCACAAAATCGTCAGGATTTTTGCACTTGAAACCCTGTTTCCTTGCAATATTTTTTATCAATGACCACAACTATCACAATGAAAAACCAAGTCACCTTGCCAGCGGCCCTTGTCGCTCAAGCTGGCATTGCCGCAGGCTTTCGGTTGCACTGGTCGCTTGCAAAAAACGGTGAACTGAGAGCCAAGCCGCTCCCACCCCTGGAGCAGGTCGTCAAATCCCTTCGCGGACGCGGAAAAAAGTTTTTGCCGAAAGGGCGCAGTGCCGTTGCCGATTTGATCGAGGAGCGCTCCAAGGAAGTCTGACCACCCTTCCCCATGACGCACCTGTTGGATACATCCGCCGTGTTGGCCTATTACTTTGAGGAGGATGGCGCCGAGCGGGTCGAGGCCCTTCTGGCAGACACAAAAAATCCTCCCTCTATTTGCTGCGTCACCGAGTTGGAGTTTTGGGGCAGATTGAAATCTTTGGGTGCGGAATCTCATTTCGGGCCGGATTGGCTGGAACTCTCCAATCTTCTGACAACCTGTTCGCTGGATGTTCAGATCGTTGGCCGGGCTGTGGAAATTCGTCGTGCATGCAGTGACCGACTGCCCACAGTGGATTCCCTCATTGCTGCGACAGCATCATTTCACAATATGGTTCTCGTTCACCGAGACCCACACTTTGAATCCATTCCACGCAAATTACTGCGGCAGATCTCACTTTGCCCGCCCACGGCATCGTAATCACAAAATGTTCGGCCGTTTGCATCTTTTTATCGACGCCAATCTCGCCCGTGCCGCCGGGCTGCCCGTTTGGAATGGACCGGAACAAAAATGACAGGCGCTTGTTGGGAACGCTTAGATTTTCTCTGCCGAAAAGTTCGTTAGGCCATCGGAAACTTCGAAACCATGCGCGGCCGGTGTCTACAATGTCGGCCTCGAGGTTGCGAACCTCACGAAGCTCGAAGTCTGCGCCGTCATCTAAAAACACATTCCCGGTTTTTTCAAAGTGGACCAAGTTGCCCTTGACTCGATATGTGAGATGCGAAATGTTTCACATATGAATATTACGCTGTCAGTGCCGGAAGAGGTGGCTGCGCAGGCCAAG
>CAZRLX010000209.1:0-3894 GCA_964601115.1 uncultured Chthoniobacter sp.
CGAGGGTTTCGGCCGGTTGGTCGGTCATGCCATAGAGGAACATCGCCTCGCTGTTTCCGTTGGCGCGGTGGATTATCGGCTGCGAGCAGGAGAGTGAAAATGACGACGGGCGGTCGGAGGCAATCGCCTTGCGGCCGTCATTCGGAATCTGGGCCACGGGCCAGTGGTTCCAACACGGAAAGATCGAGTAGTCCAAGGCCGCCGGAATTGCGAATCCCTGGATTTTCACGCCGGGCTCGAAGATGAGATATTGTTTCCATTTTGAGCGCAAATTCACGAGCTGGATGTTCGGGTTTTCGGGGACGCGGAAATTCCTATCCGGGCTGTGGTTCCCCTCCCACTTCAAGGGCGGGCCGTTTTCCCAGGAGTAGGTGTGGGATTCGCCCTTCTCGTTGGCGAGGGTGAAGGCCCGGATATCCACCGTTTCCTCGGGGCTCATTCCGGGTTGGTTGAAAATCATCGTCTCCTGCCATTGGCCGTGGCCGTTGTGGTTCGTGGCGACCACATGCCGCACGGTCACACCATCCGGGTAGATGGTGAAATACTCGTCGGACCAGAGGCCCCAGCCGGTCAGCGGATCGGGGCTTAGGAATTTGCCATTGATGCCAATCGAGGCGTAGCGGGCGTGAACGACCACGCGGGCGTCGTTGCTCTCCAAAATCTTCGCGGTGGAATATTCGCACTTCTTGTCGGCCATGTGTTCGTAGCAACCGGTCCAGCCGCAGTTGATCTCAAGGCTTTGGTCGCCCGCCCAGAGGCCGTTCTCGCTCACATAGCACGCTCCGTAATTTGTGCCGCGCCAGAAGACGACGCGGCTTGGCGACTCGTCGAAGCGCACCAGAATGTCGGGGAATTCGCCAACCCTCCAATGCCGCTCCCACTCGGGCGCGTAATTGAGGCGCGTGTAGAAGGCACCGAACTCCCCGGGGCCTTCCGGACCAGATGGCATGCGGCGGAATTGCAGCGGCTGCGCGACCTTCGGCTGAACGGCGGCGTAAGCCTGCGCGACCTCTTCCTCGGTGAGCGCCTTATTGTGGATTTTCACCTCGTCCAAAAGGCCGTCGAGCAGCATGGGCGACTTGAACGACATGCTGTATTTGCGCTCCGTGCGGGTCGGGTGGGTGCGCGTGTGGCTCATGCCCATGAGAAGGTCCACGCCGTTGGCGGGAGTGATCGGTCCGGTCGTTTTGACTTCGCCCTCGAGCTTTCCATTGATGAAAACCTTAAGGCCAGATGCGGGGTCATAGCTGCCCGCGACATGCGACCACTTGAGCAGCGGGAGTTGGGTTTTCGATTTGCACTGAATCCACTTCCCGTCCTTCGCCACATGCAGGCCGAGGCGTCCATCGTCGCCGATGCCGAAAAACCAGCCCTCCTTTTGATCGCGCTCCTGATTGAGGATCGCCGCCCAGTTCCACGGATAGACCTGCAACGCGATCCAGGCCTCGAAGGAAAAGGCGTCTCCGAGGGGAGCGACCTTGTCGGCCGGGCGTGTCACGCGGGTGGAGAATCCGTCGAGAATGACGGCATTGCCGACAACGCCATCGGCTCGGCCGAAGAATCCCTCCGCCCGGTCATGGTTTTTCCCCGCCGGGTCCAAGCCGATTCTTTGGAAGAATTGATCGCCCTCGCCGGGGAACGACCACCAGGAGGCGGGTTGATTTGCCTGGAGAAGCGAAGCGTGGGCAAGTGCGCAGAGCGCGAGGAGGGGTGTTGTTTTCATGAATCGGTGGCTGGCTTGGCTCCTTCGATGGAAATGTCCACGGGTGCGGTGGCATCCATCTCGAGCCAGATGATGAGTTTTCGGCGTCCCTCGGTGTCGAGGACAGTTCCCTGCCGGAGATCGCGGACTTCGGCGCCCTTCACGGAGACCTTTGCGTCTGCGGAGTGGTTCCAGTTTTTCACGGTGAGGCAGAGATTCGCGATCGGGTGTTCCGGTGAGGCGTCGATGGAAACGGCCATCGCGTCCTTTTCGGCGATGAGCGGGTATTCGCGGCTGGCGGGATCGTAAGGGAGGGCCTGGCAACCACTCCGCACGGTGATCGGCGGGGCTTGGAGCCACGACTTCGCGAGCGGCACCAACTCCGCGGGCTGGAGCTTCGTCATGCCTTCCAAGAGGAATCGCTCCTGGTAGGGGCGATCGCCGTCTTGTTGCTTTTGGTTTGGCAGAAAGAGATGGGTGAGGGAACAGCACGAGGTGCGGTCGGGGTGCTTGGCGTTTCGTCCATCGGAGGGAAGTTGGGCGACGGGCCAGTGGTTCCACCATGGGAAGACCGAACTTTCGGTGACTTCTCCGGAATAGACGCCGCCCTTGGTGAAATCCCCGATCGTGAATGGGCTGTAGTCGCCTTTGAAGTGGACGACATGGATTTTGGTATCGCGGTAATCAACGCCTTTGGGCGTCCCGTTTTCCCACGAATAATCGCGGGTTTCGCCGTTGAGCGTGGCCAGCGAGAGCGCGGGGTTGGTTTGGATCACCTGCTCGGGATGCTGGTCGGGACCGAAGATGACCATGCCTTCCTGCCATTCGTGGTTGTAGGGGCCACTGCTCCACAGACGCATGCGTTTCGCGGCCACACCGTCGGGATAGATCGTGTATGTCCAGTCGCTCCAATCGCTCCAACCGGTCTTATCGTCGTAGTTGGCTTTCACGCGAAACACATCGAGCAGAGGGAAGCGCCACTGCACGACGACACGGGCCGGGGTGTTTTCGAGGATCTTCACATGGTTCGTGAAGGATTCCTTGTCGGACATCGGCTCCATGCATCCCCTGCCACCGGAGCGGTTCCATGTCTCGTTGAATTCGTTGCTATACCAATGGCCTTTTTCGTTCACGAGCATGGGAATGAATCCCATGCCCCGCCAAAACACGAAGCGGCTCGGGTTTTTGTCGAACTCCACGACCACATCGGGGTGCGAACCGAAGCGGAAGAGACCATCCCAAGTGTCGTAGAATTCCAAGTTGGTGAAATGGGCACCGAACTTGCCTGTGTTCGGGCCGGTAGGCAGAACGCGGGGCGGGATGTCGGGCGAAGCGGGCGCGCCGTCCGCGAGTTGGAGGGTTCTGCAAGATGCCGCCACCTGCGGGGTGGTGAGCGGGGTGTCGTAAATCCGGACCTCGTCGATCAGGCCGTCCAACGAAAACACTGAGTCGAAAGTTTCCCTGCAATTATATTGCAAAGGCAAGGGCTTCCCTTGGCCGATTTGCAGGTCGCCGGTTGGTTGATCGATTCCGGCATTGGGAGCGGCTTGATCGCCGGCGAGTCGGCCATTGATGTAGAGACGAATCCGGCCTGCGGCTTGGTCAAAGACGCCGGCGAGATGATACCAGCGGCGGCGTTCGAGGAATTGACCTGATCGGACCCTGACTTGCTTGCCGCCCGACTGGATGCCAAAGGCCACGAAGCCGTCCGCATCGATCCCGAGGTAGACATTTTCGTTTTCGCCGAGTTGGACGACGGGCGACCAATTCCAAGGATAGGCGGCGAGGGCCACCGAGGCCTCGACGGTGACTCCGTTGGCGCCGAGCGGAATGCTCGAAGCCGGCACGCGCACGGTGGTGTTGTATCCGTCAAAAGCCAGGGCCGTGCCCGACATGCCTTTTCTCCAGTAAGCCATCGGGCCTTTGATGGTGCTCGATTCTCCAGTCACTGATTCGGCGGTCGTGTCGCTCGTGCCTTCGTTGAATTTCCACCATCTGACTGGCGCGACAACTGTGCGGTCCACAATCGGAGAGCCAGCAACAGGCGGTTTGGAGGCGGACCGAACGGGCGGTTTTTCGCCGAGGGGCTGAATGCCTTTTGCGGAGAGTTGGAGTGTGGAGGTCGTCAGGTTTTTGGGATCGGTCCAGTCCTCCCGCTTGGGGGTGGCCTGCCGGAAGGTGCGCTCCACACG
>CAZRLX010000210.1:0-3817 GCA_964601115.1 uncultured Chthoniobacter sp.
GAACCATCCAAAAACACACGCCCGACTTCGAGTTCCGGCTCGTGGAGTTGTTTTCGATGCCCTACGAAAAAATCCTCGGCACGCCGATGGGCATTCTGACGCTGAGGGCGTTGAAAGCCGAAAAGATCAGCGCCCTGCTCGATGACGCCGTGTGGGACGAGATGCTGATGGTGCAACTGACGCCCGAAGCCCTCGAGCAATTGCTGCGCTACATCCTTGATCGCGACATTGACAAGCCCGCCTTTCGCCAGAAACTTAAGACAATCACCAACCCCAAACTGAACCAAAACGCCATGTCACTCGCCGAACAACTTCGCCAGGAAGGTCGCCAGGAAGGTCGTCAAGAAGGCCTCCAAGAGGGTCTCATTGCCTCGAAGCAACAAGACATTGTCGAGGCGCTGGAAATCCGTTTTGAGTCGGTTCCCGAAGGGCTTCGCGAAGTGATCAAATCGATCAACGATCCTGAAAAACTCACAAGCCTGCACCGCGCGGCAATCCGAAGCGCGGATATCGAGGCCTTCGCCGGCGAGCTGTAAAAGAATCCCGCCGGTTACCCACTGTGCCGCCATGGCGCGATCCGGTCTTGGCGAGGGCGTGATTTTTGGTGTTTGATAATTTCCATGTTCCGCGTGTCCCTCCTGTTGATTTCCATGCTTGTTCTCGGTGGCTGCCAGACGTTTTCGAAACGTCCCGCGCCAGATGTGCCGGCGGCCGTCAGTGAGGGGGACTTGGCATTGATTGATGCGGCGCTGACGGCCTCGCCATCGCGGCTTGCGGTGTTCCAGCAGGCGATCGCCGCCGGGCCTCTCGATCCGGCGCGCTCGGGTGTGATTGTCGACCTTGATCGCCAGCGCGCCTATGTTTACTCGCAAGGTCAGCTTGTGGCCGCCACGCGGATCGCGAGCGGGAAGCGTTCCTTCAGGACGCCGACGGGGGATTATCGCATCGGTCAGAAAAGCCCGGATCATGCCTCGAACCTCTACGGCAAGTTGGTCCACGGAGAAAGTGGCGAGGAACAACCCGGCGAAATCGACACGCGGGAGGCGGAGATTCCCGAAGGTATGGTGTTCCGCGGGGCGCCGATGAAATATTTCATGCGGTTTCATACCCCCGAGGGCAAGGCCACGGCGATCGGGTTCCACCAAGGGTATGTTCCCGGCAGGCCGGCGTCGCACGGTTGCATCCGCATGCCTGCAAGACCAGCGAAGGAACTCTACAAGCTCATTCCACGAGGCACGCCGGTGTTTGTCTACGGCGAGCAACATGGCCAACCCGCCAGGCCGTTGCCTGTGGCGGTGGCGAAAAAAGCGGGAAGGTAGCGGGGCCTATCCGCCGGCGATCGCGGGGACGATGCTGATCTCGTCGCCTTCCTTGACGGGGGTGGCCTTTTCCTGGAGGAAGCGGATATCCTCGTCGTTGACGAAGATGTTGACGAAGCGGCGGACGTTGCCGTTCTCGTCGCAGATGCGTTCGAAGAGGCCGGGGAACGAGGCGTTGAGATTGGTGAGAACATCTCCGATGGTGGCGCCTTCGGCGGGGACGAGTTCCTGTTCGTTGGTGAGCTTGCGGAGCGGGGCGGGAATGCGGACTTGGACTGGCATAGTGTGTGTTTGGTTGGGTTGAGTGTGGAGGATCAGGCGGGTTGGAGGGCCGGGTCGTTTTGCACGAGGGCCTCGAATTCGCGGAGGCTTGGCTTGATGACGCGGGGTTCGCCGCAATGGCCGTGGATGGCCTCCTGAGTTTTCAGGCCGTGGCCGGTGATGCAGAGGACAATGCTTTCATTGCGCGGAATTTTGCCGCTATCGATGAGTTTGCGGGCGCAAGCCACGGTCACGCCGCCGGCGGTCTCGGCGAAGATGCCAGCGTATTCGGCCAGATCGCGGATGCCGCGGATGACCTCCTCGTCGGAGCAGTCCTCGGCGCTGCCGCCGGTTTGTTCCATGCTGCGGAGGGCGTAGTAGCCATCCGCCGGCGTGCCGATGGCGAGGGACTTGACGATGGTGTCGGGGTTCGGAACAGGCTTGACGATGTCGGTGCGTTTTTTCTGCGCCTCTGAGATCGGGGAGCATCCACTGGCCTGGGCACCGTGCACGGAGAATTTCTGCCCCGGCAGGATGCCGACTTTGATGAATTCGTTGTAGGCCTTGTGGATTTTGGTGAGGAGCGAACCGCTGGCCATGGGGATCACGGTGTGCTTCGGCAGTTTCCAGCCGAGTTGCTCGGCGATTTCGAAGCCCATGCTTTTGGAGCCCTCGGCGTAGTAGGGGCGGAGGTTCACATTCACGAAGCCCCAGCCGTATTTTCCGGCGATCTCGGAGCACAGGCGGTTGACCTGGTCGTAGGGGCCCTCGATGCCGATCACTTGCGTGCCGTAGACGAGCGAGCCGACGATTTTGCTTTTTTCGAGGTTTGCCGGGATGAGCACATAGCTGGTGAGTCCGGCGGCGGCGGCGTTGGCCGCGACAGAGTTCGCCAGGTTGCCGGTGGAGGCGCAGGCGACAACTTGGAAGCCGAGTTCGCGGGCGCGGCTGAGGGCGACGGAGACCACGCGATCCTTGAAGGAAAGGGTGGGGTAGTTGACCGTGTCGTTCTTGATGTAGAGTTCCTCGACGCCGAGGTGCCGCGCGAGGCGGTCGGCGCGCACAAGTGGAGTGAAGCCGACCTGAAAGCCCACAGTGGGTTCGCCGTCGATTGGCAGCAACTCGCGGTAGCGCCACATCGTCTGCGGACGGGACTCGATGATGTCGCGGTTGATGTGATTTTTAATGAGGTCGTAGTCGTAGGCGGCTTCGAGGGGGCCGAAATCGAACTCGCAAATGTGGATCGCCTCTTTTGGATAAAGCCGGCCGCACTCGCGGCATTTCAGGTTCGAGAAGAAGGTCTGTTGATCACTCATAGGATGTGGTTGCTCCAATCGAGAGCGGACGAGTGACGGACCTCCTGCGATAGCGAATGTCCCTCTCATCTTTTCCAGACCGGCGTTTCCGCGCGGTCCGGCTGGATTTGGCACCTGGTCCCAGGCTTTCGCCTGGCGGTTGCCGTGGTTTCATCGGGCCAGTCCCTCAACCACTCTCGATAAGATGCGCAGGGGTATCGTCTCTTGGCGCCGGAGCGTCAAGGGAAAAATCCGGCGTGTTTCTGATCGCCGCGTTCGGGTTCGTGTGTTGAGTTTGTGGGGAAGTTTTCCCGCATGGACCTGTCCCGTTTCAAGAACCCGGAATTTTCCCGCGGCGCCTCCGCGTGGAAGGAGGCGTTGTGGTGGTGGGTGCGTTCGTTGCTGTTCGCGCCGTGGTTTCCGGTGCCATCCGCATTGAAATGCGCCGCCCTCCGGGCCTTTGGTGCGAAGGTCGGTCGAGGGGTGGTGATTCGCTCACGGGTGAACATCACGTTCCCTTGGCGGGTGGAAATCGGTGACCATGTGTGGATCGGTGACGAGGTGGTGATCCTGAGCCTCGCGCCTGTGAGGATCGGGCGGAGCGTGTGTCTTTCTCAGCGCGCGTTTTTGTGCACCGGGTCGCATGATTTTCGCAGCGAGGCGTTCGATTTGGTGGTGAAGCCTATCGAGATCGGCGAGGGGAGTTGGATTGCGGCTGGGGTGTTTGTCGGTCCCGGTGTGGTGATCGGTGAGAACACGCTCTGCGCCGCTGGCGCTGTAGTGGTGCGGGACGCGGGCCCGAATGCCTCGGTGGCGGGGAATCCTGCGCGGCCGCTTGGGCATTCTTAGGGATGGCGTGCCGCGACGCTGGCGGTTAGGATGGGTCGCATGCAAAAGACACGACTCTGGCTCATGTTTCCCGCCCGTTTGATCACGCGTCCC
>CAZRLX010000211.1:0-3782 GCA_964601115.1 uncultured Chthoniobacter sp.
CCAAGCCTGTCACTCGAGTCAACCAGTGCATCCGGACTTCTTAGACGGCCTGAACCTCGCCCGCATTCTGGATGCCGCCGAGCGCTCTGCTGCCCAAGGACGCCGCATTCTTCTTTCGGGGCACGAAGACGGAAGCCAGCCCGCCGAGCCATGAGAATTCTGATGGTCAATGACTATGCCGTGCCCACCGGAGGCGCGGAGACCATCATGTATGACCAGTGCGCCTGGTTGCGCGCGCGTGGCCACGAAGTGCGTGTCTTCGCCAGCGATGCGCAAATCATTCCAGCAGGATTGCCCAAGGCCGACTACCAATGCCGGGGCACCACCTCTCGATTCCAAGCCGCGCTCTCCGCTTTTAATCCTTCCGCCTCCTCCGCCCTCTCCAAGGCACTGGACGATTTCAACCCCGATATCGTTCATGTGAAAATGTTTCTTTGGCAACTGTCGCCGTCGATCCTTCGCGTCCTCAAAGGCCGACCTTCCGTCTATGAGATCATGACCTACAAGCCGGTCTGCCCCAAGGGAACCAAGCTGCTTCCTCATGGACAGCGCTGCACAAAAGTTGCAGGGCTACCCTGCCTGCTTGAGGGATGTCTGACTCCACAGAGTTGGCTGGCCATGATGCTCCAACGGATTCTCTGGCTGACTGGCAGGAATGTCTTCACCCGCCTTGTCACAGTAAGTCACACCATGCGGCTTCGCCTGGAGGAAAACGGCGTGACCCCGTGCCATGTTATTCCGAATGGATGTCCCGAGCGGCCGCCGCGTGGAAAGTTGTCGGTGACTCCCTTGCTCGCCTACGCCGGGCGGCTCTCTCCGGAAAAAGGCGTCGACACCCTGTTGAGGGCATTCGGAAAAGCGGTCGATCGCGCGCCCGAGGCAAAGCTCTTGATCGCCGGTGATGGACCGCAGCGAAAAACTTTGGAGGCTCTGAGTTTTGAATTGGGAATTCACCGGCAGGTGTCTTTTTTGGGGCATCTGGAGAGGCCCGAGATGGAAAATTGTTTCGAGGGTGCTTGGATCCAGATCGTGCCGTCGCAATGGGAAGAACCTTTCGGGGTGGTGGCGACCGAAGCCATGATGAGGGGAACGGCGGTGATCGCCTCGAATCACGGGGGCTGCGCGGAATGCGTCGTCGATGGCCGGACGGGTTTGCTTTTTGCCGCAGGCGACTCGGAGGCGCTCGCCGACGCCATCTTGCGACTCATTGGAAACAAAGCCCTCTGTGAAACCCTGGGCGCGGCCGGCCGCGAGAGGGCGCTGCGCGAATACAGCCTCGGAAAATATGCGGCCGCTTGGGAGGAGTGCTACGGGGATGTGCTCCTCCAACATCGCTCAGCCAAGTCGTAAGGAATGTCCCCTTCCACTCCAGTTTTGGTTTTCGCTTGCGTCGCTGCTGGCCTCGCGATCGTGTCGCGGCGTTCAAACGAAAAGGAGAATTCGCTGTGAGCGTTTCCTGCATTCTAGCGACCCCCTCGGGTTGGGCGGAGGTCGCCTGGACGCTGGATGCTGTCCGCCAGCAGAGCATCGCCCCGGAGCTGGAGGTGCTGGTGGTCGGTCGGGGTCCGGAACCCCCCGGAAAACCTTCGGCGGGACCTTTGGGGAGTTTGAGTTGGGTCGACGGAGGTCCTTGGGTCCATCGTGCCACGGCTGCGGCCGTCGGAATTCGGGCGGCCCGTCACGAATTCGTTGCTCTTCTGGAAAACCATGCTCGACCCGCCCCGTGTTGGGCAGAGGAAGTCCGCGCCGGATTATCGCAGGGATATGTCGGCAGTGCCGGCCGTTTCGTGGTGGAGAACCCCGCCACCATGGTCAGCCGAATCGATGTCTGGCTGTATTACTCCTACACCGTCGACATGCCCGCCCAGGGTGCCCCCTTCGAAAGTTCCGCGCTTCCCTGGCACAATGTGATGTATCGCCGTTCATTGCTTTTGGAACTCGACCAGCCGCTGGAATGGTTGTTGCTCCCGGAGGAGCGCCTGCAACAAGCCTTGAAGGATCGGGGCCACCGCTTCTGCCTGTGCCCTCGGGCTCCATTCTTCCACCTCAACTGCTCATCCCAGTGGATATCGATGCGGACATCCCTGGAGACCAGCCGCGCGGCCGCCCTGCGCCGGGCCGCGTCCTGGAGTCGGGGGCGATGCTGGCTCTATGCACTGCTCTGGCCCTTGCTCGGCTTGCGGCGCTTTCAGTTGAGAATCCTGGAAAATCGCATGCGCCTCCCCAGCCTTGGCCATCCGCTGGAGTCATTGATGCGCCTGGCGCTGGTCGAGTGGGCGGGCGCAGCCGGTGAGGCCATGGGACTGATTTTTGGCGAAAATCCCGATGCGTTCATGACTCGCCACGAACTGCGCCTCGACCATCGACTCAACTCTTCCGAGCTTCACGAGTATGGGGAGCGCAGCCGGCGGGCGTTGGACTGAGCGATCCGGCGAAAGTCACCGGCCTACAAAAGACGACGACGGGGGAATGGCCTCTTCGCCGACAATCCCGGAGTCGTAGAACGGCTGGTAGATTTTCCGAAGCTGCTTCGCGATGTGCGGCTCGAGTTCGGAATGGCGATTTGCAATGTAGGATTTGCCGACTTCCGGGTTTCTGAACTTCTCCGGCAAATCAAGTCCCAGGCCGGAATAAATCCGAACCAAGGCCCCCACTTGATCGGCGACCAACTCCTCGTAGCGAATTTCGATCAGGTTTTGCGCGGGTATCAAGGTGCGCGCTCGGCAGGAGGCATCGACATAGCGTTTGATGCAAACCATCAACTCCGCATCGGTGATTTCCGCCCTCTCCTGCAGAGTCGCCCACTCCCCAGAGCGGCTCACCGAAAGACTGTGTCGAAACGAGGCGAACTGCCGATAGGGATTTCTTACGATCCCGATGAATTTCGCCTCGGGAAAAACCGCCAGGATTTCTTCAATATAGACAAGATGCGCGGGTGATTTGAGAAGCAACGGGCGGTTGAAAGCATAGACCAACTTGTGTGTGAAAAGTGCCAACGCGTCCCGAAAAGCGCGCCGCTCTTCCTCGGTGCGATCCTGAACAGGACGAAACCGATCGGCGTAGGTGGTGCGCTGGGGAAAAATGCTTTCCACCCGAGGGCCGCTCCCGGCAAGAATTCCGAGCGCAATATTGTCCTCCTCAGGAGAGAGCCATCCGACCTCAACATTGTCCATTGGACGCTTCACAGCCGGTTGCCGCGCCAGCATGCGATGCAAGCCAATCTTGCGAAGCGTCAGGAAAGTGTGGGGATTGAACACATCGAAGCGCGTTGGAAATCCGAACCGGTCATCCTTAGCCAACAGATTAAAAAGATGGGTGGTTCCGCTGCGTGGCAGGCCGAGCAGAAAAACGGGTTTTCGCCATGCCTGTTCATTCACGCCGGATAAATCGATGCGATCCTCAAGGCATTTCAGCGCCGAGGTGGCCACCGTGCGAAAGGAGGCGTGAATGGCTCTTGGCAGGAATCGCGGTTCGATCTCCCAGCGGTTGCGGTGAAGAAACCGGGCCCAATCAAGACAACTGAAGCCCCCCAGATACGCGGCACCCATCTGTTGGCGCAATTCGTCAAAAAAGGATCCCATGATGTCTTCGAATCTTGGGGTCGATGACTCCGCTCGTCATATGGTCTCAAGCAAGCCCCGTCAGCTTCCGTAATGTCTCGCTATCCCGAAGAAATTTCTTGGACAAATTTTCATGCAGCAAGGGATCCAACATCGTCTCCGGCCTCTTGCCCGCGAAAACCCAGTTCAATCCATTCCAGAGGTGGCAAAAAACAGCGTGTG
>CAZRLX010000212.1:0-3747 GCA_964601115.1 uncultured Chthoniobacter sp.
CATCGCGCCACCACGCCATGCGGGCATCGCGCTGTTCCTTCGTCTCGTTTGCGTAAGGGTCGGGATTCGGCGTGGGCGACGGCGTCGAGGCGGGGGTGGCCGGTTTGTCTTCGGCAAAAACGGAGAGGGGTTGGATGATCATGATGCCGAGAATCGCGAGGGAGAGTGTGGTTTTGTTCATATACTTTTAGGTTTTTACACCAAATGCGCCTTGCTTTTGGATTTTTGGAGAGGGGCACAGGCGTCCCGCCTGTGTGAGTCTGTGGGCTCCGTGGTTCGTATGGGCATGGCGCGAGCGAGTGGATCAGTCTCTACACGGCCGGGACGGCCGTGCCCCCCTCTTTTGGCTCGAAAATGCAATTTCATAGAAACTTTGGTTATTATCCCAAAATAACTTCCGTTAATTCATCCCGAGCCGCTTCTTCAACTCCTGTCCAGCGCCAGCACGATGACCGAGTCGATCGCACAGGGAGCCTGCCGGGGAACTGTGATGCTCAAGCCCTTCTCGGATACCGCTGTTGACAGCGGCGACTTGCCGGGATCCGCTAAGAGGAAGGCCTGCTTCACATTGCCACGGGGGTTCGGCACCAGAAGCTTCCCGTCCGCGGGCCATTGAAAAACATGCAGATAGAGGTTGTCCCCTTTGGCCGTGATCTTTCCCCAGTCGGGGGAAGGCAGCCCGGAGCTTCCGCAGCCGTAAATACTCTCGCTGTTCACGGCCATCCACTTGCCCGCATCCTGGAGCGGCTGCACGCTGCCTTCCGGAATGACGCCTTCCCCGTCCGGGGCGACATTCAGAAGCAGGTTGCCGTTCTTGCTCGTGGTGTCCACGAGCATCCGGACGATCGTCTCGGCCGACTTGAAGTTCTTGTCGAACTTGCTGTATCCCCAGGTATCGTTCATCGTCATGCAGGTCTCCCATTCGCGCGGCGAGCCGGACCCCGGAATCTTCCCTTCGTGAATGCCGTAGTCCCCGAAAACACCCTCGCCCGAAATGCGGTCGCTGATGATCACGTCTGGGTTCAGGCTTCGCATCGCGGCAATCATTTCGTCAACGCGGCCCAGCTTGCTGTCGACAATGTCCTGCGCGTCGAACCACATCAGGTCCGGCTTGTATTTGGACAGGAGCTCCTCCAGCTGCCCCTTCATATAGTCGAGGTAGCGGTTCATGTCCGCGCCCTCCGCCTCGGTGGGGCGCGGGTCAAATTCCTTGGACTGAGTCGAAATATTTCCGCCGCAGGCGGGGCAGCCACAGGCGTAGTAATTCCCACGGGTCCAGGGCGATGGCGGGAAGCCCCACCGGCTGTTATACTGCCGCCGCTGCTCGAGGTCGACATATCGCAGTGTCCAGTCCGGATGGTGCCAGTCGCGCACGGAATAGTAGATCCCGAACTGAAGCCCCTGCTTCCGGCATTCGCGGCTGAGTTCGCCAATGATATCGCGCTTGAACGGCGTCCAATTGACGATGTTGTAGTCCGTCAGCTTCGTATCCCACATGCAGAATCCGTCGTGATGCTTGGATGTGATGACTAAGTATTTCATCCCCGCGTCCTTCGCCGTCCGGACGATTGCGGCGGCGTCAAAGCTGGCGGGGTTGAACGAGGCCGAAATCTGCTCGTATTCCTTGTATGGAATCCGGCCCGTGTGCTGAATCCATTCGGGGTTTCCGCCGACCCTCTTGCCCTTGTATTCGCCGCCCAGAACCGCGTATGGTCCCCAGTGAACGAACATCCCGAACCGTCCGTCGCGGAACCACGCCATGCGGGCATCGCGCTGTTCCTTCGTCTCGTTCGCGTAGGGGTTGGGGGTTGGGGCGGGCGCGGCAGGTTTGTCTTCGGCAAAGACACAGAGGGGCTGGATGGCGATGGCGCCGAGAATCGCGAGGGTTAGTGTGGTTTTATTCATATGCTTTTAGGTTTTTACACCAAATGCGCCTTGCTTTTGGATTTTTGGAGAGGGGCACAGGCGTCCCGCCTGTGTGAGTCTGTGGGCTCCGTGGTTCGTATGGGCATGGCGCGAGCGAGTGGATCAGTCTCTACACGGCCGGGACGGCCGTGCCCCCCTCTTTTGGCTCGAAAATGCAATTTCATAGAAACTTTGGTTATTATCCCAAAATAACTTCCGTTAATTCATCCCAAGCCGTTTCTTCAACGGCTGAAGCACCGTCTGGAAGGGTGGGCCCACATGCTTGGCCTCGTGATCGACATAAAGGGTCGGGCAGGAGGGGTTGTCGCGTTTGAGCTGACGCCATTCTTCGTAGGACTTTTCGTAAGCTTCCACAGCGGCTCTGGCAGCGTTTTCATCCAACGGTTTTTTGTTTATTTGTTCCTCGGCCAGCATCATCTGAATCCGCCAGAGTTGTTCGATAACTTGGTATTTGATTCGTCCGTAGGTCGTGGAAACTCGCATGAAGTCGGTATCGCGGGGATTTTTCAATGTGATGCCGGCAGCCAGCTTTTCGGCTTCTTTCCACATGTCCACCGCTTGGACCTTTTCGGCAATACACTCCTGCGCTTTGCCTTTTTTCACCTGATGGGAAACATCGACGGCCGTGAGGTAATGATCCCGGCACCACCAATCGGACACAGGAACGATCCTGCTCTGTTGCCCCAGAAAGGTGGCGTCCGTCGCCAGCATGACCAGCTTGCGGAAATCTTTCAGCTGCTGACCCTTCAGGCCGAGTTTCTCGGTGGCATACTCGTTGAAGTAGAATTCCTCCGATTTTGAGGGATCGATGGTCCACTTCCGCAACACATACTCGCTGATGTCGTTCCATAGCTCGTTGCTGATGTAGGGGCCGACCCATCCGTCACCCCAACACCAGATCCACACGCCTTTGATTTTCTCATCGTCGAGCAGGTCGCGCAGGCCTTTGGGTTGCTTCATTTCCTCCCACCCTTCGATAATGCCCTTCCCGATGTAGTAGGGACTCGAGCAACGACCATACAGACCGGCTTGGTTCACCGAGACTTCCACGATCTGCTGGTGCTTGCCATGTCCCAGCGTGGTATTGAAATCGAGGGCCCGGACGAAATCGTGATTCACATGCTTGATGGAAAAGATGAGATTTGGGTGGGGTTCCACCGCATTGGTCGCCCGGAGATACCAGTCCAACCGGGTGTGCAGCATTTCAAAATCCCAAGTGCGATAGATCAGGAGTTTGTTGCGCTTCACGCAGACCTCCTCGCGAAGGAGATTCATGAGAATGGCGTGCTCCTCCGGGTTGTTGACCGGCGTTGTCCCGCGATGGAACGGCGTGTCGTGCAAATAGGTCTCCCCAAAACGCAAGGTGAACCCCGGCAGATCGGGATAACGGGTAAAGAGTTCGTCGATCTGCGCACGCATCACTTCCTGCGTCCGCTCCGAGCGAATCGAGAGTTTCCCATCGACCTTCATCTCTTCGCCGTATTTCTTCCACAGCGACTCGGGAACAACCAACACATCGGTAAAGGGATAGAGCGGCATTCCGTGCTGGCGGGCATACTCAATATCCAGCCGCACGCTATGGGCGTTCCGTTCGATCCACATCCGTTCCGCGCTCGGGTCGGGGATCAGGCCCGGAAACGCTTTGTCGTAGGTCAGCCCGCACTGGGGGCTTAACTTGGGAATCTGCCCGGTGTAGCCAAGTTGTTTCAGGTAACCGGGCTCATCGTAATGCGTGACAAACTGCGGCTCACCCGGATTGTGGTAAACCATGTTGAAGAGCAGCGGGAAGCGCCGTTCTTTTTCCGTTTCCGCAAAACCGGA
>CAZRLX010000213.1:0-3730 GCA_964601115.1 uncultured Chthoniobacter sp.
TCTCGTAAAAGCCGGGCATGATCTGCTCGAAGGCGGCGGGGTATTGCTCGGCGGTCTGTAGATCGAGCGCGATGCTGACGGCCTCGCGGTCTCCGCTGGTGGCGGGAATGAAGCTGTCGAGTGCTTTGGCCACATTGCGCTGGTTCGGCGTCACGGCCCCGCGGGTGTAGGTGTCGGGCGCGATCAGCAGCGTTCCAGTTGTGCCGCCATTGAGGAACCGCCCGCGGAATGTCGCGGGGGCATTGATCGTGTCGAACTCCCCGCTGATCCCGCCTCCGGCGGTGAGAAAGGCATACTGCTGGCCATAGGCGAGCGGGTTGCCGCCGTAGGGCATGACATTCAGCGTGCCATCCACCGTGGCGGCTCCGCTGACCGCAAGGCGATCGAAGTTCGTGAGGCTTTCGATTTCGATATCCGTCACGGCGGTGGGCGTGAGGGCCAAGGATGCCATGCTCAGTGTGCCGGGTGAATTGCCCGGCGCCAAAGTTCCAGATACCATCACGGGCGCAAAGATCGTGCCGCTCCCGCTGAGCGTGGCTCCAAGATTCACTGCCACCGCATTGGCGATAAGGTTGCCATTCACGGAAAGAAGCCCCGCATCGATCGATGCGGTGCCGTTGACCGCGAGGGTGCTTTGGACATCGAGCTCGCCCGCGCCGGTTTTGTTGAAATCCCCCTGGGTCGCCAAAGTCCCGCCGCTCACGACCGATGTGCCATTTTCAACCGCCACTTGGCCTTGCGACAGCGTGAGCGAGTGGCCGGCTTGGATGGCGAGGTTGCCGTTGCTGGCAAATGTCAGGCTGCGGATCGCATTGTTGCCGCCGGCGGTGCTGACGGATCCATTCACCGTAAAATCCACCCATGTCGGCGTGCCGCCGGCAATCGAGTTGTCGATGACGCTGCCGCTGGCGGAACCGCCTTGCAACACATAGATGAGGGAATTCCCGACGATTTGGAAATTGCCCGAGAGCGAGGTGCCCAGAAAAGGGCGGAGCAGGAAGTCCGAGGCATCGAAAGTCGTCGCCCCGAAGTTCACCAGCGTGTTGTTGCCGAGTTGGAGGTAGTGGCCACTGCCGAAGTCGAAGAATCGTTCCCCTTCGAAGCCGCCATTTGTGAAATTCCCCGAGACGGTGATATTGCTGCCGTTGGCAAGCGCAATCAAAGAGCCTGCGGAAGCCCAATCGAGGTCGGTGATTCCGTCGAGTGCCAAGGCCGGGATATTAGAAGCTCCGACAATGAGAGCGCCTCCGCTCAATGTCAGCGATCCACTCCCCAATGCTCTGGGAGCCGCTGCCAGCAAATTTCCAGAGATCAGCGTGGTGCCTCCGGAATAGCTGTTGTTAGCCGAATGATATAAGGTGGAGTTGCCAGCGAGAACCAGTCCTCCGCTTCCAGTGAGAACGCCCGAAATATACACGGGTGCATTTCCGCCGATGGCCAGGTAGGAGGTATTCGAGGGCATCGAAACCGACCCACCGAAGATGAGGCTTCCCTTCTCGGCGACGAATGCCTGCGATTCTGCGATGGTTATGTTCGAGGTAATGGTTTGGCTATTGGTGGAATTGTTCACAACGCCTCCCGTGAGGGTTATTGTGTTGTTGGAGATGGTATAGGCGGCCGCGCCGTCCTCGAAAATGATGCCGCCCAGATTCTGGTCTGCTTGGGTATCGACGCTCGTTTGATTGGAGGTGTAAAAACGCGCCTCCATTCCTGCTCCTGGCACTAGGTTGGCGGCCCAGTTGGATGGAGAGTTCCAAGCGCCCGAGGCGTTTTCCGCCCAAGTGAAATCGGGCAACGAATAGGCGGTGATTCCTTTGAGGAAAAGAACCCCGCCGTTTATACTTTCAAAATCGCCTAAATCAAGGCCCATTGAAAACAACTGCCCCCTTGGAAAAACTTCATCGACATTGTATTCCAGCGTCGCAAAATCGGTCCATTCCGAACCGTTGTAGAAGTAGGAGAGACCGCTCGCGACGCTGGCCGTTGCCTCGTTATAGTTCAGGCCAGACCCTCCGATCGTGATCCCGAGGGCGCCTTCGGCGGGGGCGAGCGTGTTGGCATCGAGGTAGGTGAGTTGGACAACGATGCTGTCCGAGGCCGTGAGCGCGAGGGTCTCGGGGAGTTCAACCTGGAAATATCCGATGTCGTCAAGCGTGTAGTTGCCGGCGGCGAGGAAGCTGGAGGGGCCATTTTCCCAAGAGTCAAAGATTTCAACCTCGACGAGGACATCGGCGACTTGGGTGAAGAGACCAAGGGCAAGGAGTTCGCCATCGGAGGATGGCGTGAGCACAGACACGGCGGTGTGGTGGGCGATGGTCGCCATGCCAGAGGGAACAGGCCAGGTAGGCCCCTCTTTCATGATCTGGGACATTACTGCGCTGGAGTAGATCGGTCCGAGTTCGTTTTGGATCACCGTGCTGGAGTAGGGCGCGTTGTCGAGCATAGTGAAAGACGAGACGCCGCCACGGCCGATGACGGCATCGTTGTAGGAGGCCCAGAAGGTGCCATCGTCATTGTTCACAGCGTTCCAACCCCAACTGTTCTGCACGAGCCACGCCCCGGTAGAGGTGGCGAAGGTGGCGGGGTCGGTTATCGTCACGCTGTCGTCCCAGCCGATAATGGTGACTTCATGAGTTTGGTGGGCGGGTGCTGTTTGGTCATTAACATACAGGATCGTGTTGATGGAGTCTCCGGCGCGTGTGTAGTGGTAGAACTTCCCGTCGGCGTTCATGGCGGTGGTGACGGCACCGTCAGCAAGGAGAGCACTTTTGACCGCCTGCACCTGCGGGTCGGCGGCTCCCAAGTCGAATGAATAGGTGTTTACGGTTTCGGAGCCGAACGGGGTGTCGAACGTTGTGGTTCCGGAGGGAGTCGGGAAGGGAACATTGTTGGAATACCCTTGATCGAGAAGCCGCATCGAGCCCACCCGGTAGGCGATAGGTTGATTGGCCGGCGGGACGAGTGGACCAAGGTAGGAGGGATAGCCACTTCTCTCGCTGATGGATATGGGGAAAGGGTTGAGCGGGTTCTGGGAATTCAGCACAGGCCCGCCGCCCATCGTCTGTTTAAAGTGAAAGCCCACGCCCGGAATCTCATCCGCCACAGCGTGCGGCACCTGCCACTGACCACTCCCACGCGTGACATAACCCAATGTCATGAAGGTAAAGCCGCCCCAATTTGAGTTGGGGCTCAAAGCCTCGCTGGCAACCAATTGATCTTGCGCGCCATCGTTTGTCGAGAGATGCCAAGCGGAAATCGAGATCGGCGGCGGAACGGCTGAGCCGTGGAGTTGGCCGGTTTTCAGAAGGTTGCTGTTCATCGCGGTAGCGGAGGCGAAAGTCCAGCAATCCTCAGCCGCGCCCTGGTTCTGGATTTCCGGAACCCACGCTTGCGTGCCGGTGCCCGTGGAGACGGAACGCAAATCATAGCTGACCGGGATGGTTTGAGCTGTCAGAAACTGGACAACAAAAAGGAGCGAGGCAATCCCGGGGGATATAAGGCGAATATTCATGGTAAAATTCAGGTTCTAAATCACAGACTTACGAACTCCTCCAATCGAAAGCAACCATTCGTGGAGAAAAATCTCGAAACCATGCGGGGGCATAACGTCTTGGAGGCTGTGTGAGACATCAGAACGCGAAGTTGAGCGAGGCGCTGATGGCGTTCTCGAGATAGGTCTGCGCTCCGAAGTTCACGTTGTAGAACACCGACGCGCTCCAGTTCTGCCCGA
>CAZRLX010000214.1:0-3727 GCA_964601115.1 uncultured Chthoniobacter sp.
AACTTTGTCATGGCCCAGGAACGCTTCTACCCCGCCGCAAGGGGATCGCACCGCTCGACATTCGAGGTCACCGGCGACGATTTTCTCGAGGCGGGACGCGTCACCGCCTGGAGGGCACTGCTCGTCGTGGACGGCCGCATCGTCGCCCTCCGGCAATCCTACATGTGGAGATAGCGTGGCATTTGACACAGTTTCAGCACTGCATTACTTGAAGGAGGTGTCGGGCACCTTGTGAGTAAAACATCTGCCATTCTCGTCGGAAGCATCGGGGCCACGGTGTGGATCAAAGTGGAGGGCCGGGGAAATTTCGAGAACAGTCCGAACATCAAAAATCTCGCCAGAACCATGATTTCAAAGGGCCGGTCGGCCTTCGTTCTGGACCTCCAGAATTGCGAACTCATGGATTCGACATTCCTTGGCACCCTGGCCTCTGTCGCTTTCAACCTGCGGGATATCAAGGGCGGCACACTCCGCGTCGTCCATGCCAACGAACGCAATTTTTCACTCCTGGAAAGCCTTGGCCTCGACCACTTGTTTGAAATCGAAGCGGGTGCCGCACCCGCGGCACCGCTTGAACTCAATCACGCCGCCGGCCTCGGAGAGCGGAGCATCGGGGACCAGCGCGCCGTCATCCTTGCCGCGCACGAGGCCCTTGTGGAGGCCGATCCCCGCAACGCCACGCGCTTCCGGGATGTCATCGAATTCCTTCGCACCGAAATTGCCGAATCGTCGATCGATGTGAATCGGTCTTGATCGCCACCCCGGCTTTCGGGATGGTGGCGGGCCGTCCACCGATGAGGAACCCCATTGAATTTGTCTTGGTTCTGTTGGCGCTTTGCGCGCTGTTCTACATGGCGCACCGCTACCGCAAGCGGGCCAAGCGGGTGGAGCGCAATTTGACTGACCTGCAGGCCGAGGAGGACCGGGTGTTCGATTTCCTCCACGGCATCGGCGCAGCCTTCTCGGAGGGCGTCCGCAGCTCGGAACTCCACCGCCTTCTGGTCGAGAGCGCCGCGCGCATCCTCGAGGCGGACGGAGGGGCGATCTACCTCGCCAACAAGGACGAGTCGGTTCTTACTCCGACCCACATTTCCAAGGGCTGTGTGGCGTTGGTTGATGTCCCGAGGCACATCATGGATCAGGCCGAGGGGGACGAAACCGCTCTCTGGAGCTACCTGCAACTCCAACCCGTGACAAGGGACAGCAAGGGCATCGTGGCCGATTGCTGGCGCAGCGGCGAAATCCAATGCATCCAACCCGGAGAACAAGGCTTGCCGCACAACGTCTCCGTGGTCGTCGGCCCTCTCATCTACCGCCACAAGGTGCTCGGCGTGCTCGCCGTCCAGATGCAAGACGACAATCCCCACTGTGACAGCAAAGGCCTCAAGGTGTTCCGCACCATCGCCGAGCAAAGCGCCTTCGCCCTCTACAACGAGGCGATCTACCTCGAGGCCGGTGAAAAAAAACTCATCGACCGGGACCTCGAGATCGCCCGCGAAATTCAGCGCATCCTCCTGCCGGAGACCGATCCGGAGTTTCCAGGCTATCAAATCAGCGCCCTCAGCCTGGCCGCCCGACAAGTCAGTGGGGATTATTTTGATTATATCCCGCTGGGCGACGGCCGCCTCGGCGTGGCGATCGCGGACGCCTCGGGCAAGGGGGTTCCAGCATCATTGATCATGGCGATGTGCCGCGGCGTGCTCCGCCGCGAGGCGGTCGAGGCGTCGCCCCCTTCCCAGGTCCTCCAGCGGGTCAACCACCACCTATACCCGGACATCAAGGAAGACATGTTCATCAGCATGGCCTATATGATATTAAGCCCGCTCTCCGGGGAAATCTGCATGGCGAGGGCCGGGCACGACGCCCCGCTCCTCTACCGCGCTGCCTCAAAATCTGTCGAACAACTCCGCCCGAAGGGCATGGCCCTCGGGATTGACAGCGGAGAGGTCTTCAATAGAGTCTGCGGCGATTTCCGGTTCGAAATGCATGCCGGCGACTGCCTGCTGCTCTACACGGACGGCGCGACCGAGGCACTCGATCCCGGCGGCATGGAATATGGGCTCGATCGCCTTGCCGAGGCCCTCAAGGCCAGCGCCCCCCACGGGTCGGCCGGGGTCATCCGGCACGTGGCCCAAGAGGTCGGGCAATTCACCGGAAACAACTTGAGACAGGACGACTTCACACTGATTGCAATCTTCAAAAAATGAGCACTTCCGACCACTCCGACAGCACCCCGACAGAAGCAAGCCCCGACACGGCTCAAAACGCTGAAATCACCGAGGTCGATTTCGAGGCCGAGGCCGCCAAGCTGAAGGACCTTGCCCTCCGCGCACGCGCGGACCTGGATAATTTCCGCAAGCGCGCAATGCGCGAGAAGGAGGAGGCGATCCGCTACGCGAACAATGCCCTTCTCGAAAAACTCCTTCCCGTCGTGGACAACTTCGAACTCGGCCTCGACGCCGCAAAAACGGCTCCCGACGCCGCCTCGATTCTCCTTGGGATGAACATGGTCCACAAGCAGCTCCTCGAGTTTCTCCGCTCCCACGGTCTCGAGGAGGTCGCCGCCGAGGGCGAACCGTTCGATCCCAACAAACACGATGCCGTCGCCCAGGAGGCGAGCACCACCGTGCCCGAGGGACACGTCATCAAGCAGGTGCGCAAGGGCTACAAACTCAAGGACCGCCTTATCCGGGCCTCGTCGGTGGTTGTTTCCAAGGGCTCCGCGGAATGAGCCGCAAACGCGACTACTATGAAATCCTCGGCGTCGGCCGCGATGTCAGCGCGGAGGACCTGAAACGAAGCTACCGCAAGCTCGCCGTCAAATTCCATCCGGACAAAAATCCGGACGACCCCACAGCCGAGGACAAATTCAAGGAAATCTCCGAGGCCTACGAGGCGTTGAGCGATCCACAGAAACGCGCGGCCTACGACCGTTACGGCCACGCGGCCTTCCAAGGCGGCATGGGCGGGGGCGGTGGGTTCCACGACCCGTTCGATATTTTCCGCGAGGTCTTCAGCGGAGGTGGAGGCGGGGGAGGCATCTTCGAACAGTTCTTCGGCGGCGGGGCCACCGATCCCTCAGGCCGCCAGCGCGGAGCGGACCTCCGCTACGATCTCCAGATCACCCTCGAGGAGGCGGCCAAGGGCTGCGAAAAGGAGATCGAAATCCGCAAACTCGATCCCTGCGAACCCTGCACGGGATCGGGCTCCCAGAAAGGGTCGAAGGCCGTGGTCTGCCCGACCTGCCGCGGCCGCGGCCAGGTGGTCGTCTCACGCGGGTTTTTCCAGGTCGCCCAAACATGCCCCGCATGCCACGGCACGGGACGCATCATCGAAAAGCCCTGCCATTCGTGCCAGGGCGAGGGCCGCGTGGAAAGAACAAGCCGCGTGAAAATCAAGATTCCCGCCGGCATCGACAGCGATTCCCGCCTCCGAAGCACCGGTGGCGGCGAGGCGGGCCTGCGCGGAGGCCCTGCGGGCGACCTCTACGTCGTCGTCCACATCCGCGAACACGAGGTCTTCACACGCAACGGCATGGACCTCTCCTGCGAGGTGCCGATCCCCTTTTCCACCGCCGCGCTGGGCGGCGAAATCCGCGTGCCGACACTGGACGGCGCGGTGAACCTGAAAATCCCCGCCGGAACCCAGAGCGGATCAACCTTCCGCATCCGCGGCCTCGGCATGCCCGCCCTGCAAGGCACAGCCAAGGGCGACATCATGACCTATG
>CAZRLX010000215.1:0-3676 GCA_964601115.1 uncultured Chthoniobacter sp.
ACATCGGAGCCACCTCCAACGATCCTGATCACAGGAAACGGCCTGACCTACACACCCGACCATCGCCGCCGCGCCCTGATCGTGGAACTCTTCATGCAGGAACTCCGGGCGGAGGATCGGACATTCCGCCGCCGCCTCACGCCCGCCACCATCGCCGCCATGCGTCCAAGGATTCTTTCGGCGCTATGGGGGATCGTGACCGCTTGGAACCTTGCTGGACGACCGCAGGCCAGCCGGATGAACACCTCATTTCCCGAATGGTGTGAAACTATCGGGGGGATGGTTGAGTTTGCCGGATGGGTTTGCCCTACCGCGCCAGCCCAGATCGAGGGCATGGGAGACACCGACACAGCGGACTTCGCCGCCCTCGCCGCCTCACTCGACCCCGGCAGGCGCTACGAATTCAAAGAGCTTTCCGCCTTGATCGAGGAGCTTGGGCTTTTTGAACACATCACCACCGACCGAGACAAGGACGGAGGTTTCTCCCCGAAGGGAAGAAAGCAGCTTTCAGCCATATTCGGGCGCTTCGATGGCAGAAGAGTCACGGAATCAGGGCATTTCACAAGAATCGGGAAGGGGCATCAACGGCGCTATTTTATCAGATCGGAACACGACAAGCACGATAAGCACGATGTTTCACCTGATATAGAAAACACCCTTTTTCCTACAGAGTCAGAACATCGTGCTTATCGTGCTGATCGTGCTGCTACCCCGGTCAAGGTATGACTCTCCTTTTCGACACTCGCGAACCCGATCCTCATCCGTGGACCGCGCATCTCCCGGAGGGGTGGCGCATCGAGAACGGCACACTCGAAACCGGAGACATCGCCCTCGCCCGGATTCCCGAAGGCGTGGTGATCGAGCGCAAGACCCCTTCCGACCTCGCCGGATGCATTGGCGCAAGCCGTGAGCGTTTCGAGCGGGAGCTTCGCCGGGGGCGCTATGTCGGGCGCTTTTTGATCGTGGTGGAGGGGAGCTTGTCCGATGTCCAACGCGCCGCCCGTGGCATCCATCCGAACTCCATCAGCGGCACACTCGCCTCATGGGCTGTGAGGTTCTGCCCGATCATCTTTGCCGGATCGACGGCGGGAGCGGCGGACTTCGCTTTCCGCGCCCTCGCCTCACAGGTTCGCGACATCCAGCGGGCCGCGCAGAGCGTCCAGCAAGAATCCTCCGCGCCCGTGACCCTCACCGAAACTAAAAACGCGCCACAGCGCCTCACAGCGCGAAGAACAAGCCAGTAGAGGAAAGTAGATCAAGCAACCAACCCAACCAAACCAAGCCATGAAACTAAAAAACATCCGCCGGGAAACATTCGCCCAACTGATCGCCGCAGGATTCACAGCCGCCGCCGCCTACTCAAAGGCCGGATTCAGCAGCAACTCCGCAGCGCAGGGGGCCGAGCGTTTGAACCGCAACCCTTCCGTATCAAACCGCATCGAGGAGCTTCGCGCCGAAAACGAGCAACAGATCGAAATGAAGCGGATGGAATACCTCATCGAACTAAAAACCCGCTTCATGGAGTTACCGCCCGAAGACCCTGTGACGGCCAAGTATGGCGAAATGCTCGCCCGTGCAATGGGCTGGAATGAACCGGAGAAGGTGGACATCGCCTCCGCAATGGACATTCGCATCCGTATCGGCGGCACAGGCGACCCGATAGCGGGGTGAGGGTTTTCCGAACACTACGCGCAGGCGCGTGGAAAGTAGTTGGCCCTGCCCCTTACCGAACCCAATGAAGGGCGTCTGGAGCTTACGTCCGAAACGGCGGGCCAGAAAAAACCTACTAACGGAACCGCCGAGATCAAGCCCCGGTTGACTGATCCCGTGGCGCTGGCTAATTGAAAGCCATGCTGGAACCATCGCAACAGAAACCTCCCAACCCTCCCGTGACTTGGGAGCAGGCCGTGGCGCAATTCAAGCGGCACAATCCATCCCACCCTCCAGGGATGCCTGCCTCCAAGCCGTCCGCGATGCGGAAAGCAGCCCTTGGGAGGATATTGGAGCGCTCAAAGCACCTGATTGAAGACCGCCTGACTGGTGGCGGCGAGGTGGAGAGGGCCGAGCAATGAACCGCAACCTGACTATTCGGCCATCCTCGAAACTCTCGTTCGAGGAAAAAGTGGCCCAAATTCAACGAAGCGCCGGAAACATGGGAGACCTCTCGCCAGTCATGCCGCATTCGTGGATTGGCTACAAAGGCAAAGTCAAACCATTGGACACTCGTTTTTTTCCGAGGGAGGTAGCGTGCGCAGCGCCCCAAGACACTCCCGCTACTCCCACCGCTTGAAGACCGGGACAAGGGAGGCTTCCATGCTTTCCCAACTTTGGGAGCAAATCCAGCCGTGCGTGATCCATCCCGCCAACTCGCGGGGCGAGCCGTCCGGCATCCCGGAAAGCAAAGCCTCCACCAGACTCCCGGCATCGAGATCGGCGGCTTGTTCCACCTCCGCGAGCCTCCGGGCATAGGCGGCGAACTCCCGCTTTCCCGCCTTGAGGTAGTGCGCCAGCGGGGGCGTGGACGGATTCGCGGCATTCTCCGCATCCTTGGAGTCGAGGAACGACGAGGCGGCTTTGCTGATGAGGGCAGGCAGGGAACAACCTTCCGCTTTGGCGAGGCTGGAAAGCTGATCGAAGGTTTCAGCGTCGAATGTGAGGTTGACCATCTCCTTTCGCTCCGAGCGGGAGCGGGCGAGGCGGGTTTGTCCGGGGGTGGCTTGTGATGTCTTCATGGGAATAAAAAAGCCTCTGGGGAAGGGTGGAACCTTGTCCCGCCACGGCACGACCCGGAAGCGGTATCCCCAGAGGCTTTGATTCTCTGGTTTCTCTATGTGCGCCGCCTGATTCGTGGTCAGGGATGAGAAGTGGCGACCCGCAGTTCCACCTACGGGTGCGAGCATCCATGCATCAGCCGGGAGAGGGGCGCAAGCGGGAAAAATCGGAAGCCGAGTTTTGACTGATACCCGCCGGCATTCCCTCGAAAACCCGTGAGGCCGATGAGGTGCGAGGCCGCGCCGTCCGGGCAGGCTGGCTCCGCTACGCTCCACAAGCGCCCGCCCTCGCCGCATCATCCGTCCGGCTTCGCCGCAATGTCACGAAGCCCCATGCCGAGCATCAGTCCCGCTCCGGTAGGCCGCTCCGCGATGACTCCGAACCCGTGGCGCTCACCATCCGCTTTTTGATGTCCTATCCTGCATTGGCAAGCCGTCCGGCGCTCCGCTCTCCGATAACGGCAAGTAGTGGACAGCGGAGGATTTGTTTCGAGGGATTCCACCGCGCCATCCACTACAAGCCATTATCCGAGCCGACCTGCGCGGGCCAGCCGCTCCGCATGGGGCTTGTGCTTCGCCACCCGTCCGGGGTTTCGGCGGCGATGGATGCCGGGAGTGTTTGTGATCCCGACCGCGCCACCGCTGTGGATCGAGGGCCGTTGCCATGCGTTTGCGGGGCGTGGGGGTGTGCGTTGGCTCGCGCTGGCAAACTGCCACCGCATCACCCCGCCCACCCAAGGCTCCGCGCCGTGGCGACTCGCTTCGCTCCCGACCCCGGCTCTTCGCCCCACGATTAGCAGCGGAGCATCGCGGGAACACCCCCGCCGGAACACCGAAAAGGGCCGACCCCTTGCCGTAAAATTGCCAAGCAATTGCCAAACACGAAAATCACCTGATTTTTATTT
>CAZRLX010000216.1:0-3661 GCA_964601115.1 uncultured Chthoniobacter sp.
CGCGCGCGGGCGGCGAGGTGGGTCAGCGGCGCGACAAACCACGGGGCTTTGCGGGCGGGGGGAGGCTCGAGGGCGCGCTCGAAGAGGGCGGCGGGGTCAAGGCCGGCGAGGTTGTTAGACATGGCGATGGGCTAATTTTTCGCGGAGGGATAGCGCGATTTGATGAAGAGTTTTCAGCGCTCTTTTGAGATCGAAAGCCTCGTAGGCTTCGGCGCGAAGGACGGGACGCAATTCGGTTTCAAGAGTCTGTTGAAATCGATCGATTCGCTCATCGGCCAGCCAATCGAAATCGGATTCCATGGCGACCTTGTCTGCAGCCAATTCGAGGAAGTTCTCTTCTTCCCAGAACAACACTTGGTTTTCGACAGCGTAATCGAGGTCGAACAGGTCGCGCGGCGCAGGGTCTTTTCTTGTCAAAGCGGCACGAACTTTTTCCGCGTAGGCTTCTTCTTTTCCGAGTCCGTTCGCCAGAATCTTTGGCAGGGCCTCTTCATCGAACATGGGATCTCGCAAGAGCGTGGCGAGTTCCACGGTTTCCACGAAACGCCGAAGAGGTTCACGCTGGCCGACCTCGAGTTTGATCGCGCCGGTTCCTCCAAAGACGGAGGGGTAAATCCAACGGGATTGGTGTTGCGAGGAGGCGTTGAAACTTTGCCAGCCCGGGTTATCGAGAGTGAGCAACCCGTTGAATGCGGAATTCACGAGCGATTGAATGTCTTTTGCTCTTCGGCTTCGGCTGCCGCGGGTCGAGGCGAAATCCACGGGGAGAGTGAAGTCCAAATCTTCGCTGAGCCTGTTGAAGGAGACATAGGCCTTGCTGAGCAAGGTGCCGCCTTTGAAAATCATTGGACACGAGGTTTCCGATTCGAACAAGCGGGCGAGTGCCAAGGAGCACCAGAAATCCTTTTCCACCAAGTCAGGCTGGAAGCCTGTGGTGGCGGATGTGAATTCCACGGCGGTTCGCAGCTCGTTGGGATTTTGAATCCATCGGGTCCAAATCTTGGTAGTGTCAGGCATCGAGCCACCTCCGTTCGTTGATGATGACTCCCCAGTCGTTCAGGATTTTTCCGGCGCGCGAGCGGCCGGGCACCAGGGCGATGTGGGTGTCGAAGGGCGGCAAGGCCCGGCGGAGCCGATTCAGTGCGGGTTTCGGGGCTTCCAGCAAATCCAGCACCGCACCTAGCCTGCGGCAGGTGGCGGGTTCGGAATGTTCCAGCGCGCAGTCGGTGAGTTCCTTCACGAACCCTCGCAACGCGATGCGATCCCGAATCCATCCAAAGGCGGCGGGCAGTGTGCCGAAGCGGGCGGAGTCGTGGATGGCATCCATGACGACACGGGCCAATGAGCCGATGCGGCGCTCGGGGAGAGCTTTTGACGACAAGTGGCCCAATCGAGTGGGTGACACCTTGATCCATTGAAATCGCAATCCACCGATTTTCGAGCGGCCGGAGAGTCGGGTGTTGTAGACCGTGGTGACATTCGCCACCTGCTCGGTGAGTCCGTGGTATTGAAAGGCAGCGGGGCCGGTTTCCTGATATTCGCCGTCGAGGGATTTGAAAAGATGGCGAAGCGCCAAAGCGGGTGAGGGAGTCCAGCGTCCGCCGGGAGGCAAGGTGGGCGGGAGAAGCCAAAGGCCTTTTCGCAGCGCGATGGCGATGCCTTTTTTTCCCAACCGCTTCATCAGTTGGCGAGCCTGTTCGAGATTCAAGCGCAGGGCGGAGGCGATTTCCGGCGTGGTTGCGCATTCGATGCCGCGCCACTGCGTCCAAGCCATCAATCGGCTTTCCAAGGGACCGAACTGGACTCCGGAGGGTTGCATGTGAATTCCTTTATATGGCCTATGGAGACATTAAATAAAATTTGAAAACAATTTTTAAGACACCGGCGAGGTTGTTAGACATACCCCTGCAGGTCGCGGAGTTCGTGGCGGATTTCGTCTTCGGTGGGGTTGTCGAGGGTGCTGGCGACGATTTCGAAGAGGAGGGCGCGCCAGCGGTCGCGCATGCGGTGGACATGGCTTTTCAAGGTGCCGGCGGGAATTTGAAGACGGGTGGAAATTTCCTCGTAGCGGTCGGTGGGTTCCGGGCCGAAGCCGAGGAAGGGGCGGAGGGCTTCGAAGAGTTCGCCTTTGCCGGCGGCGTGGAATTCGGCCTGGAGGGCGTCCATGGCCTGGCCGAGCATGGCGAGGGCCCATTCGCGCTGGAAGAGGCGGTCGGGCGGGAGGTCGTCGGCCACGGCGGCGGAGTAGCGTTCCTCGGCGGAGATGGCGTCGAAGGAGGAAAGGAGGGAGGCGCCGCGTTTTTGGGCGTTGGCCTTGTCGCGTTCGTTGGAGGCGTGGTTGCGGAGGCAGGCGAGGAGGAAGTGGCGGAGGCGGCCTTTGGAGGGATCGGTGGAAGCGAGGATGTTGTTTTTGATGAGGTGCTGGAAGAAGCCCTGGGTGAGGTCCTCGGCGTCCTGGGGTTTGTGGCCGGAGCGGCGGAGGTAGGTGTAGAGGGGATACCAGTAGGTGTTGCAAATGGCGGCGAGGCCGGCGTGGGCCTTGGCTTCGTCGGTGCCTATGGCGTGGCGGACGACGCTCCATTGGGTGGTCTGGAAATGCGGAATGGTGATGCGGGTGTCGGGGCGCACGCGGCGGAGTGTTTGCGTCGTGCCGGATCGAGTCAAGGTGGCTTTTTGAGCGAAGGGGCTACGGACGTTTCGCGGGGAATGGGATGGAAAAAGACCGGGACTCCGCAAGGTGCGCCGAAGGTTTTTCGGCAAAGATTCACAGAGGCGCGAAGTTTTTGGAATTCGGGAGGCGGGTCGCGCGATCGGTTGCGCGGCGGGTTTCGCCGGATGGAAAAAATCCGCGGGATGCGGTGGTGCGGGCTTTTGAACTCGCCAAGCGGAATTCCCGTGCTAAATGGAGACTTTGCCCGATTGCCTATGAAGACCAAAAAATCCCCTTCGAAAAAATCCAGCGCCGCTCCTGACCGCGGCCGAGTCATGAACGGTGCCGAAATTCTCGTCGAGTGCCTGGAGCGCGAGGGAGTGGATGTGATTTTCGCCTACCCCGGAGGTTGCTCGATGCCGATCCACCAGGCGCTGACGAAGACGAAGAAAATCCGGACCATTCTCCCGCGCCACGAGCAGGGCGGGGTTTTCGCCGCCGAGGGCTATGCCCGAGTGACCGGCAAGGCGGGCGTGTGCATGGCCACCTCCGGTCCGGGCGCGACCAATCTTGTCACCGGCATCGCCGATGCGTTCATGGATTCGATACCGATGGTGGCGATCACCGGCCAGGTGCCCCAGGAGATGATCGGCCGCGGCGCGTTCCAGGAGACCGATGTCTTCGGCATGACGCTCCCGATGGTGAAGCACAGTTACTTGGTGTGGGACATCGCGGAGATTCCGCGCATCGTGAAAGAGGCCTTCCACATCGCGCAGAGCGGGCGGCCGGGGCCGGTGTTGATCGACATTCCGAAAAACATCCAGAACCAGACGATGCAGCCGCTTTTCCCGAAAGAGGTGAAACTCCGCGGCTACAATCCCGAGAAAAAGGCCGACGATGTCGCGTTGCATGAATTGCTCGGCCTCATCAAGACCGCCAAGGCCCCGATGATCTATTGCGGCGGTGGCGTGATTTCCGGCGACGCCTCGAAGGAGTTGATGGAATTCGCCG
>CAZRLX010000217.1:0-3657 GCA_964601115.1 uncultured Chthoniobacter sp.
AGGAAATTGCCCTCAACTTAGGCCGTTGATTTGACGATCAAGTCGACGCACTTCCGCCCGCAATCCCTCCAGCATCACCTGCGCCATCACACTCTGCCCGTGGTGCGGCGGCGGCACATGCGCAAAAACCAAAATCTTCCGCTTGTTCACTCGACGCACAAGTTAGCACGCAGATGACCACACTTGCCAACAGATGGCGACAACCTACGCCGTCCTCGGCCCGCCTAAGATTTCCTTGGAACAAGGCGTCAACGAAACCCTCACCTGGCTCCACACCCAACCCGAATTCCAGCCTGCCACCCCCGCCTCCCGAGTTCAGTCGCCGCGGCGACCCGTCTCCTCCCCCGCCGACCACTCCCCCTGACCCCTTTCCCCCCTTGCCGGACATTCCAACATTCTTAAGAATGTTGGAGTATGGCCCCGCCCGCCATGCCGGTTCCCCAGACCGGCATTTTTTCTGCCTCAATACCCCCCACCCCCCGCCTGCTCCATTCATCATTTTGCATGCAAAACTTCCTCCTCGCCTCCGTGCTCGCCGTGACTCCGTGAGAGCCCTTTCCGCTCCCATCCCGCAGCACTCCGAAATTTTGTCACGGCCGCAACAAAAGTTTGTCAGCACTCCAACACCTTCACGCTACACCGACGCTCCAACGCCCGGCGTTTTTGATTTTTGTCCCCATCCCTTCTCAGCACCGATGCTTGAGTTTGCCAACCATGAAGAACGTGCTTAGGTTCCACTCGTGACTACCACTCTGGATATTCCGGACAAACTGCTGCGCGAGGCACAAGCAGAGGCTTCGGGAAATGGCTTGAGCCTTCAAGATTTCGTCGCTGGTCTCTTGGAGGCTCGATTGGCAGCAAAACACGCCCCTGCTTCCGAGGCTTGGAAGGAGTTCTATGGTTCCATGCGTCACTTGCACGGTGAACGCGCGAAGATCGAAGCCCTCATCGAGGATGAATTCGAGCAGGTTGACGCCACTCAATGGAAGTAGTGGTCGATACGAATGCGTTGTCTGCATGGCTTGACGGAGACCCGGGCATTGCCAAGCCCTTGACCGAGGTAACAACCCTGCTGCTTTCACCTGTGGCTCTCGGCGAATACCGGTTCGGGATCCAGGCTTCGCGCGAGCAGGCTTCGTACGAAGTGCAGTTGCAGCAGTTGGAGAAGCGCTTCAGTGTGCTTGGCTTGGATGCAGCCACAGCCGTTGCCTATGCAGAAATCAGGCGCCAATTGAAAGCCGACGGCCGGCCCATTCCATGGCACGATGTTTGGATCGCCGCCCAAGCCAAGCAGCACAAGGCGCGAATTCTTTCAAACGACGGGCACTTCGATTTCGTCAAGGGAATCGAAAGAATCGGCTGGTGACGCACAGCCTCCAACCGCCTCCGCTTTGTACTCCAACCAACCCCACCCTCCGCGCCGCCGGCCTTGCCGGCGACCTCATCACCTCCCTGACCGGCAAACCCTTCTACATAACGTCATCACGTTACCGCAGCATGGTCACCGACTACATCACCCAGATGGACAAAACCTACGCCGTCCTCGGTGCGCCCCAAATTTCCTTGGAACAAGGCGTCAACGAACCCCTCACCTTGCTTCGCACCCAACCCGGCTTCCAGCCAGCCTGACCTCCCCCACATTCCCCAACACTCCCACCACGCCGGTTTCCCAACCGACGTTTTTTATTCTGAGACCCCGGGGCCAAGTCGGAAGTCCAGTCGCCGCGGCGACCCTCCCCTGCCCACCACCCCACCACCCCCTGACCCCGTCCCCCCTTGCCAGATATTCCAACATTCTTAAGAATGTTGGAGTATGGCCCCCCCGCCATGCCAATCCCCTACGGTCTCGGGGACCACGCACGCCTCTCCAAGCCGTAAGCTGTACAAGCTGGAGGCCTCGCGCGGCGCTCGGACTCAAGCACGTTCATCGGCGAGGGCGCCGATGACCACGGCCGGGGCGGCCGTGCTCCCCGGGACCAGAACCTCCGCACTCTACCTTTCCGCTCTCCCCACCCTCATCCCTCAGCCGAGCGCAGCAAACCGTAACGCAGTGTCGATGGCCCTCAGGCAAACGGGCTGCAGCGAAGCAAAGCCAACTGATACTCCCCAACTATAAATCCGATGGCTCGAGCCCGGTGTGCTTGGCGATGCGCGTGAGCATCTTCGGCCCTATCTCTTCGCCATCATGGAAAGCAAAAACATAGTCATCCCAACCGGGGCGAGTAAGAACTTTGTGCGAACCAGTTTGACGCTTGAGCTCCCACCCGATCGACATCAACGCACGGAAAACAAGTCGGGCTTTTCTAGCTCCCGAGTAACTTGCGTTACGGCAGACCCGCCAATTAGTGGTTTGGGCAGGGGGCACGGGCGTCCCGCCCGTCACGCCCAAGCCCATCGGCAGGATGCCGATGTCACACCCCGATAATTTGGGTCACGGGCGTTCCGCCCGCATGCTCTTTCGGAAAACGGGCGAGACGCCCGTTCCCCCTGGGCTTCAGCCCCAGTTACTCCCAAACCACACCCGCCAACGCGCGGGTTCAGGGACTCCCCACCTTCCCGCGGAGGAAATTCTTGGCCACCAGCGACGATCGGATAGTCTGGTGGTATGGCCTTCTCCGATCTGCCGGACGAGTGGAAAGAGTGGATCGCCCTCACCCCTCAAGAGAGATTCGAGGAGAGCCAGAAGATTTTCGCCCAATATCTCGCCATGGGAGGCACCCTTGATCCCGACCCCGATCCATCATGTCCTTTCTACGACCCGCGCGAGTGGGACCAGAACACTGCTCATGGGCGGGCAGGCCTGCGTGTTCTACGGCGCGGCGCAGGTTAGCAAGGACGTTGACTTCCTGATCCTCGCCGACCCGGCAAATCTAGCCAAACTGCAGTTGGCACTCGACGCGCTCGATGCGGAAAGAATAGCCGTTCCCCCGCTTGATCCCGGCGCCCTGGCCCGCGGACACGCCGTGCACTTCCGTTGCCGTTGCCCGGAAGCCAACGGCTTGCGGGTCGACGTCATGTCGACGCTCCGCGGAATGCCCTGTTTCGAGGACTTATGGTCCCGCCGCACCGTGATCCAAGATCGCCATGGTCGTGTGTTCGACCTCCTCTGTGTTCCGGATCTGGTCGCGGCCAAGAAAACCCAACGCTCGAAAGACTGGCCGGTCATCGAGTTGCTTGTCGTTATCCATTACGAGGAGAACAAGGAGTCGCCCACGGCCGACTTTGTCAGATTCTGGCTCGGCGAGGCGCGATCCCCCGATCAACTCGTGCAACTCGCGGAGCGCTTCCCGGCCGAGACCCTGGCGTTTTCGCCCAAGCGCCCGCTCCTGCGCGCGGCAACTGCCGGTGACTTCAGCGCACTGCGCCGCGCCCTCGCCGAAGAGATGGCGGCCGAGCAAGATGCCGACCGCGCTTATTGGACACCCTTGAAAAAAAGAGTTGGAAGTTTGGCGACGGGACATCTTGAAAAATCAACCCTGAGCCAAGCCCATGCAAAATGTGGGCGGAATTGAGCTGAGCAGCGTCAGATCCCCCGTGCCTCCGCGCCTCCGTGAGAGCACCTTCTTTTCCCTCTTTACTGAATCACCGAACACTGAAAACTGAACCCTGCCAACTCATCCGATTCCATGCCCTCCCGCATCCGCAACAAAATCATCT
>CAZRLX010000218.1:0-3651 GCA_964601115.1 uncultured Chthoniobacter sp.
GGGAGCCTTCAGGCCCAGCCGCCGGGCCATCAAAGTCGTGAAGAGTTCGACCCCACCGAACTGCGGCCTATCGGCATAACCCGCCTGCGTTTTGAGGAAGACCGTCTCCCGGATGCCGTCGGTCCCCTTCGCCTGAATGATCAACGGCTTCGTGATCCCGCGTTTGGCGGGCTCGATGAAACCAATGAACTGGAGAGAGCGGATCATGCTACATGGCGGTGAGTTCAGCGACGAGGGGGGAGAGGAGGTTCGCGGCGGTGGCGCGGGAGGCGGCGAGCTGGGTTTCTAACGCGTCCACCAAGGCCATCCGTTGCTCCACTTTGGCCACGATCTGGCGTTGTGCGGCGAGGGTCATGGTTTGCCGAGTTCGTCCTCCAGTCGTCCGACCACATCGACGATGAAATCATGAAAGCCCCAGCCGATGCCATCGGTCATCTTCACCACTTTCGCCAGCCGCTCGCGGAATGGCGGATACAGCTCCCGCGCCTCACTGCGCAAGAGGGTGGCCAGCTCGTCCAGTGCCGATTCCACGCTGCTGTAAAACCGCTCGTCGATGTCGCCATACTCGTGGGTGAAGCGCGCACCGCTCTCCACATAGGTCATCAGGAGTTCCGCCGTGCCAGGGATGCTCCCCGTGGCTTTTTTGTAGTCGCGGATCGCCTTGCGTGCCTCGCCGAGTTTCAGGTCACCCATGCCATGAGCTTTTTTGGAAAAGAACTGACCGATCACTTTCTGCCGATATTTCTCCAGCACCTCACCGCCGCCGTCCTCCACCTGGCAGCGGGCATGGATGAAATCACGGTTCCCAGCGGCCGCCTCGTAAAGGTCTTTCACAAGGGCAAGCAGCGCGGGCTGGTCCCAAGTGGCGAGGTGCTGACGGGTGGCGCTCCAGCCATTGGGCTTCTGGGTGGGCTTGTTGGCTTTGTCTGGCATAGTTTGGAAGCATGGCAGTTGAGGCGCAGGAGGATGGCGTCACCCTGCGGTCAGTTCAGCGACGAGGGCGGAGAGGAGGTTCGCGGCGGTGGCGCGGGAGGCGGCGAGCTGCGTTTCCAACGCGTCCACCAAGGCCATCAGTCGCTCCACTTTGGCCACGATCCGGCGTTGTTCGGCGAGGGGTGGGAGTGGGAATGGCACTTTGAGTACCCTCTTGGGCGACGTGTGCCTCACCTTCATTCCCGTGCAGGTACGTGCCAATTCACCTCTGAAGAACTCGCTGTTGAAGAAGCAAAACACGAACTCGGGCGAGACTTCATCCGAGTAGAATTCCATTTTTCCCAGCCGTTGGTTGTGAAGGTAGGTCTTCCCGTCATCTGGGATAAACGCAGGGCTTCCGAGCAATCCGGCAGCCTGCTCGGTCATCGGAATGATGAGGTCTCTCGCCTTGAGGATGAAGGCCGGAGGGACTTCGCCTTTGAAATACTTGGTATTCGCCCCTCGGTCACGAAAGCCGCCTGACTCGTAGAAACTGCCCGGAGTTGTCAGGACATACCGAGTTGGCTCGGAGGTGAACGACTCACTGCTGAAGGCATAGCCGTGTTTGATATTCGCGATGGTTCCGAGGCGCACCCACTGCCAACACGAAGGTAAAGACCAAGGCAGCTCTGCTTCATCGACTGGCGCTACGGTCTCTTCAGGTCGTTCGGTTTCAATTCGACTGACAATCTCCTCCGCCGGTTTGTCGTTGGGGTCTTGGGGGACGAGTTTGCCTTGGACGGCGAGGGTGAGGATGGACTTCCTCAAATCCGAAGGATGAATGATGAAGGATGAATGAAAAAGGTAGCTGAGGTTGGCCGGGGTGGGCGCGTCGGCAAAGCGGGCCAGCGACGCGCGGGCGAGCTCGGCGTGCCGCGTCTCCCGTTCCTGCTGCTGCGCCTCCAGCCGATCACACAACGCCATCAACTCATCCACCTTCGCCACGATCCGCTTTTGCTCGGCGAGGGGCGGGACTGGTATCGGCGTCTGCTCGATCATTCCGACGTTCAGCGTAGGCTGTGCGAGCGTCCGGGTAGTTGAGGCGAAATAGTTCTGAACTGATTTATCTTGGAGAACGAGCAAGAGGTAATCGCGGAGAACATCAGGAATGGGTTTGATGCGTGCGACGGCTCTTGCGATGTTTGCACCTGCCCACGAGTCGGGAACGACTCCCAGTTTCCCGATACTTCCGACGACGCAGAGAAGAATCTCACCACCGGTTAGCCGTGTTCGGGCGTAGGGCTTTTCGATCTCAGGCGCGATGGTCTTGTTCGGTCTTGCTGGATGATTGGAAAGGCAGAGGTCTTGGGCGCGGACAAATGGGATGCCATCTTGCACATCATTGCCAGGAACGAGGACGCCGTATGAAATGGTGTTTTCGGGATCGACGAGGTTGGCGAATCGCTCAACGCACCAAGACGAAGGCAAATCTTCGTGCTCGAAGAGGTCGGCTGACTCGTCGAGTTCCTTCCGGCGTAGGCTCTTCGTCTTGATTGTCTGCTGTCGCCGCTCCATCGCGCGATCAATCATTTTGCGCGCATCGCCGTCGTTGGGATCTTGAGGAACTAGTTTGCCTGTTACCGCAATGTGCCTCACCAGCTCGCGCATCTTCGCCACCGCATCGGGCGCGTCGGCGAACTGGTCGAACTTCTCGAAGAACGTTTCCAGGGTCATGGATGGTCAGCGAGGAGGGCTTGCCACATCGGGCGGGTTTGCCAGTCGGGCGGAAAACCCATCTCGTGAATGAGGGCTGGATCGAGGGTCTTGAGCAGACGAATCAATCGTGCAGGCCAATGGGTGGCGGGCTCAATACAGCGTAGCAAATGGATGAGGAGGATGAGTGTATTATGAATCTTACCCTCTTGCTTTGGCAGCAGCGGATCCTCGTAAAAGTTCGGGCGGAGGTGCGGCGGCTTTTTGCGCGGGAGTTTGAATTTGAATACGAAAAGGCGATTCCAGAGGCGGGAGTGATGCGCAGCGGTGTTTCGCAGCACACTGAGGTGGTGCATCAGCGAGCAGAAGGTCTGCTCATCGAGGCCAAAGGGTGTGGCGATGGCTTGGCGGATGGCTGACTGGCGCAACTGGCTCAGGAGCGTGGAAATATTTCCAAAGGAGGCGATCTCCACGATCACCCAAGCAGGCGGCCAGGGCATCTGAAGCGTGGCGCGGTGGTGCTTGATGAAGTCCTCTTTGCTGCGCTCCATCTCGCCATGAAGCTTCACCAAGGTGGTGGCGTGGACGAGCTGGGAGGAGAAGCACGCGTTGTCGAGGTAGCCGAGTGGCCCAAGGCGGTGGCCGACTTCATAGGCCCAGCGAGAACGCAGTGAGATCTCGACGCTTTTGCATGCCTCAATGACGAGGTGACGAAGCTGGCGGTCAAAGCTGTAAAGCGCCCAAAGCTGCTCAAAAGTGGTGCCTGGCCGGAAGACATCCCGGTCTCCCGCTGCGGTGAAAGGGAAGCGATACGGCGAAAGTCGATAGTAATTGTGGTGCTCCAGGGTGTGCAGAGCGAAAGCGTCGTCCGGGACGACAAGGCCGCGTGACTTGAGCAGATCAAGCTGCTCCTGATAGGTTTTAGGATCTTTCGGACTGCTCATGAGCACCTCCCTATCAGCGCGACACCCGGAAAAAAAGGAACCCCCCTTGGTGCGCATCGTTGAGAGGCGTGGGAGGTGTTGT
>CAZRLX010000219.1:0-3641 GCA_964601115.1 uncultured Chthoniobacter sp.
CGCCTCGTCATGGACATCGACCTCCAAAAAGCGCTCGATTACGCCATGCCCGACGGGCAGGATTCCACCACTCAAAAACCGAAGAAAAAATGACCGAATACATCGCCACCATCGGCCTCGAAGTCCACGTGCAACTCAAGACCCGCAGCAAAATGTTCTGCTCCTGCGCGGTGGAATACGGCGCGGAGCCGAACACCAACGTCTGCCCGGTCTGCCTCGGCATGCCCGGCGCCTTGCCGGTGATGAACGAAGAGGCCCTCAAACTCACCGCCCTCGCCGGCCTCATGCTCGGCTGCGAGATCGGCCCGGTCTGCAAATTCGACCGCAAAAACTACTTCTACCCCGACATGCCGAAGAACTACCAGATCAGCCAATACGATCTGCCCTTCTGCCTCGGCGGCACCGTTCCTCTTCACGACCTCGCCTACCCGAAGGACGCCCAAAAATCCATCGCCACAAAGGACAAGGAAATCCGCCTCGTCCGCATCCACCTCGAGGAGGATGTCGCCAAGAGCTTCCACATGGAAACCGCCACCGGCATCGATTTCAACCGCGCAGGCACGCCGCTCCTCGAGATCGTCGGAGAGCCCGACATCGCCTCGCCGGAGGAGGCATTCGCCTACCTCACCGTCCTCCAACAAGTCATGGTCTACGGTGGCATCAGCGATGCAGACATGGAAAAAGGCCAACTCCGCTGCGATGTGAACGTCTCGGTCCGCCCCGTCGGCACCGAAGCCTTCGGCACCAAAATCGAGATCAAAAATCTCAACTCCATCTCTGGCGTCCGCCGCGCGCTGGCCTTCGAGATTCCCCGCCAAATCGAAGCCCTGCGCGGTGGCGCGGTCCTCCAGCAGGAGACTCGCCGCTGGGACGACGCCCGAGGCGAGACCACCCTCATGCGCATCAAGGAAAGCGCCCACGACTACCGCTATTTTCCAGACCCCGACCTCCTGCCCGTCAAGACCGCCCCGCTCGTCGAGGCGGCGCGCGCCCGCAAACCCGAACTCCCGTGGGAAAAACGCGCGCGCTTTGTTTCCGATTTCGGTGTGAGCGACTACGATGCCGCCGTTCTTGCGAACGACCTTGCGCTGGCCTCGTATTTCGAAACCGCCGCCAAAGGCGCGAAGAAACCCAAGAATGTCGCAAACTGGATTCTCAACGACCTCCAAAGCGCCATGTCCGCCGCCTCGCTGGGCATCGCCGACTGCCCCGTCGCCCCTGAATCCCTCGATGAACTCGTCAACCTCATCGACGCAGGCGCCATCAATTCCAAGCAAGGCAAGGAGGTCTTCGCGGAGATGTTCTCCACTGGCAAAGCCGCTGCCGCGATCGTGGAGGAAAAAGGCCTGAAACAGGAAAGCGACACCGGCGCGATCGAAGTATTCGTCGATCAAGCCATCGCCGCCAACCCCGGCCCCGTGGCAGACTTCAAAGCCGGCAAAACCTCCGCGCTCAACTTCCTCAAAGGCCAGGTCATGAAACTCTCCAAAGGCAAGGCCAACCCCGCCCTCGCCGGGGAGATTCTCGAGAAGAAACTCTCATAAGCCGACCGCACCGCCGCCACTCGCCTGGCTGAGCAGCCCCTTGGCCAATTCGGCCATCAACGCCACGCCCTCGTCGGCGTATTGCCGCTTTTCGGTCACGATGAACAGATCGTCCTTGATGTCACACCTCAGCGAAATCGGCACCAACCCATAACGCTTGCACACATCTCGCAACACCGGCTCGTGCACCGGCGCAGCTCCCAAGCCTCCGGCGGCCAACTCGAACATCGCCGCCGCATCATCGAACTCCGCCCGAATCATCGGCACCACCCCGCGACCTGCCCACCACTGCTCAAGTTCGCGCCGCAGCACCGATTCCCTCGCGGGCGCCAGAAATGGCAACTCTCCCGGATTCTTCGATTTCTCCCACGCCTTGGCGACACTTGGCGAGGCGGCGAATGCCACCCCCATGCGACCGATCCGCACCCCTGGCGGCAAGTGTGGCTGATTCGGCGGTGGTGCCTCGTTTGCGAGAACAAGATCAATCTGGTGCAAGCCCAGCGCCCCCCACAACTCGGCTGGCAATCCCTCGCGCACCACACAATGCAACCCCGGAGCCACCTGGCATGCCCGCCCCAGCAACCGCGCCACCAGCAACTTCGGCACACCGTCGGCCACCCCGAGAAACACCGTCCCCGGCCCTGCCAACTTGCCTCGCCGCAGCACCTCGACCAACTCGTCGCCGGTCGCAAAAATCCTCTCCGCATACCTCAACAACAACCGCCCCGTTTCTGTCAACGGCATCCGCCTGCCTTCACGCCGGAACAGCGCCTTCCCGAAAAAACCCTCCAGCTCCTTGATCTGCGCGCTCAATGTCGGCACCGAGAGGCTCAATGCGGCCGCCGCCGGGGTGATCCCCCCGCTTGTCGCCACCGCGAGAAAATATCGAAGATGATGGTAATTCAGTTGCGTGTTCATTGTTAGGATTTCCCACATGCTTCGTTTGAATATTCGTCATTTTCAAATTCATTCTCACATGCCACGTTCACGCCATGTTACTACCCATCCTACTCTTCGTCGGCACCCTCGGACTCTCCTTCTGGGCTTCCATGAGGGTGAAAAGCGTCTACCGCAAATACTCCACCGAACCCTCTCTGACCGGCCTCAACGGCGCCCAAGCCGCCGCGCGTGTCCTTCAGGACGCTGGAGTCGAGGGCGTCACCATCGAGTCGTGCCCGGGTGAACTCACAGACCACTACGACCCCTCCCACCGCAGGCTTGTGCTCAGCGAGGGCAACTACCACGGCACCTCCGTCGCCGCGCTCGCCGTGGCCGCCCACGAGGCGGGCCATGCCATCCAGCACGCCCGCGCCTACGCCCCGCTCCACCTCCGTATGGCCGCCGTTGGCGCGACCCAAATCGCCAGCCAACTTGTCATGTGGCTCCCGCTCATCGGCATGTTCACTGGCTTTGTGAACTCCCACACCGGCATCATTCTCATGGCCGCAGGCTGGGGCGTGATCATGCTCTTCAATCTCGTCACCCTCCCGGTGGAATTCGATGCCTCGGCCCGCGCCAAGGTCGCCCTCCGCGACTCGGGCATCCTCGCAGCCATGCATGAGGAACAAGGCGTGAACCGCGTCCTCAACGCCGCCGCGTGGACCTACGTCGCCGCCTTCATCACCTCGCTGGCCTACTTCCTGTGGCACCTCCTGCCGCTCATCATGGGACGTCGCGAGGAATGAAACCCCTCGTCCACAGAACCACCATCATCGTGTCACCTCTCAACCCCGACAAAGCCGTCTCGATCGATGAGTTCATCGATGCCGAGACAGCCGCCTTCCACGCGGCAGACCTCCTGGACCTCCGAAAACACGCCGACGGCCTGCGAAGCAAAATGCACACCGAACAGGCCCGTGTGCACTACGATCTGGTGAGAGGAATCGAAATGCTCATCGACCTCCTCGATTCGCCGGAAGTTCAGGCCTGCTCCGACCCCCTCCCCGTGCACCTCGCCGAGGCAGGCGTCGCCGCAAGCTACATCCTCAAAGGCGTCGATCTCATTCCCGATTCCATCCCCGAAATCGGCATGACCGACGACGCCCGCATCCTCGCCCGCGTGCTTGAAAGAAACCCCCGCCTCCGCGAGGCGGTGCG
>CAZRLX010000220.1:0-3641 GCA_964601115.1 uncultured Chthoniobacter sp.
ATGCCCGCCATCACACCCGAAATCATCGCCAAGCACGGCATCACGCCCGACGAATACGAACGCATCCTCAAAATCCTCGGACGCGAGCCGAACATCACCGAACTCGGCGTCTTCTCCGTCATGTGGAGTGAGCATTGCTCCTACAAAAACTCGAAGCTCGAGCTGAAAAAATTCCCCGTCACCGGACCCCGCGTGCTCGTGAAGGCGGGCGAGGAAAATGCCGGCGTCATTGATATCGGCGACGGCTGGGCCATCGCGTTCAAGATGGAGAGCCACAACCACCCCAGCGCCATCGAGCCCTTCCAAGGCGCAGCCACCGGCGTGGGCGGCATCATCCGCGATATCTTCACCATGGGCGCCCGCCCGGTATTCTCGATGAATTCCCTCCGCTTCGGCGACATCCGCGGTGACTCCCAACAATCCGCCACGAACCGCCGCCTCTTTGCCGGCGTGGTCAATGGCATCGCCCACTACGGAAATTGCATCGGCATCCCGACCATCGGCGGCGAGGTCTACTTCGACGACAGCTACTCCGGCAACCCGCTCGTCAATGTCTTCTGCCTCGGCATCCTCAAGCACGAGCAAATCGCCCGCGGAGCCGCCAAGGGCGTGGGCAACCCCGTGTTCTATGTCGGAGCCGAAACCGGCCGCGACGGCCTCGCTGGCGCCGCTTTCGCCTCGCGCGAACTCACCGAGGAATCCAAGGAAGACCGCCCCGCCGTGCAAGTCGGAGACCCATTCCGCGAAAAACTCCTCCTCGAAGCCTGCCTCGAACTCCTCGCCAGCGGCTGCGTCGCAGGCATCCAGGACATGGGAGCTGCCGGCCTCACTTGCTCAACCTGCGAAACTGCCAGCCGCGGCGGCACCGGCGTTGAAATCGATGTCAATCTCGTGCCGAAACGCGAAACCGGCATGACCCCCTACGAAATCCTGCTATCCGAATCCCAGGAACGCATGCTCGTCATCGTCAAAAAAGGCGAGGAAGACAAAGTCCGCGCCATCTTTGAAAAATGGGACCTCCCCTACGCCCATGTCGGCGTGGTCAACGACGACGGCATGATGCGCGTTCGCGAAGGCAACGAAGTCGCCGTCGAAATCCCCGCCCGCCAACTCGCCGACGAAGCCCCGCTCTACTCCCGCGAAGCCGCTCCCAAAAAGACGCCCGAGCCCCTCGACCTCACCAGCATGCCTGAAGCCGACCCCATTTCCTCGCTGGAAAAACTCCTCGCCCATCCGAGCATCGCCTCGAAGCGCTGGGTCTGGCAGCAATACGACCACATGGTCCGCCTCGGCGCCACCGTCCTTCCCGGCTCCGATGCCGCCGTCTTCATCGTCCGCGAAGCCAACAAAATCCTGGCCGCCTCCACCGATTGCAACGCGATCTACTGCAAGCAAGACCCCCGCGAAGGCGGACGCATCGCCGTCGCCGAAGCTGCGCGCAACATCGCCTGCACCGGCGCGATCCCGCTCGCCGTCACGGACAACCTGAATTTCGGAAATCCACACAAACCCGAAAATTTCCTCCAAATGCGCGAAGCCATCGAAGGCCTCGCCGAAGCCTGCCGCGCGTTCGACACACCCGTCACCGGCGGCAATGTGAGCCTCTACAACGAATCCCCTGCCGGAGCCATCGATCCCACCCCCACCGTCGGCATGGTCGGCCTCGTGGAAAAACCCGAGCACATCACCACCCAAGCCTTCAAAGCCCCCGGCGACATCATCCTCCTCATCGGCGAACCCGGCGACGAACTCGGTGCCTCGCACTACCTCCTCGCCATCCACGGCCGCAAAGCCGGCGCCCCGCCGCAGCTCGACTACGCCAAAGAACTCGGAGTCCAAAACGCCGTCCGCGACCTCATCCGCCAAGGCCTCGTCCGCAGCGCCCACGACTGCTCCGAAGGCGGCCTCGCCGTCAACCTCGCCGAATCCTGCCTCAGCGGAAACCTCGGAGCCAAAACCGAAATCCCCGGCCCCCGCGCCGACATCGCCCTCTTCAACGAATCGCAATCCCGCATCATCATTTCGGTCTCTCCAGAAAACGCTGCTAAGGCCGAGGAATTCCTAAAATCCAAATCTATCCCGCATTCCCGCCTGGGAACCGTGGTTCCAGATCAAAGCCTCAAAATCACCACCGCCAACACCCCCTGCGAGTGGCCGTTGGAAACCCTCCGCACCGCCCACGAACAAACGATCCCTTCGCTAATGAGTTGGGAGAAGTAAGGTCATCCACATATTACGCCGGTGGAAATGGATTGTTTAAATTTCAATCTGCGAAGTCAGTGAGTGACACACTAAACTGCCCGCATGCCCGCCTACTGCATTTTCATGGACACCGTCTGCGAGGGGAAAATTCCCGCATGGCGCAACGAGTCGGGCGGGTTTTTGCTCCATCCCACAGAGCGCGAGGCCCAACTGGAAATCGCCGATGATGTCTTGGATCGCCTACTCCAATTCCAACAAGGCGAGCGGGATTTCGAGGATGCCCTCACGGTCGAGGATTTCATCGAGCCCGTGACCACGCGGGACGACGGGACTTTTGTCGACTTGGATGGAAATTCCTACGGGCCCTGGGAGATTCTCGAAGCCAGCGCGTCGGCGACCCAATCATGACTCCCGTAGCCTGTGCGATTATCGAGGACGAGCGCGGTCGCGTTCTTCTCGCGAAACGACCGCAAGGCAAGTGCCTCGGCGGGTTTTGGGAATTTCCCGGCGGGAAGATTGAGGCGGGTGAGTCGGCGGAGGCTGCTCTTGTTCGTGAGCTCGAAGAGGAACTTCTGATTCAAACGCAAGTAGTCCAAACACTGGAATCCGTTGAGCATCACTACGAGAAATTTTCGATTCGGCTCATCCCCTGTCGGGCAAAAATTCTCACAGGCGTTCCCACGCCCATGGAGCACTCGGATCTCGGTTGGTTTCCGATTCAGGAAATTGTGATCGAAACGCTCGCGCCCGCGGACGTCCCGGTCCTTGCCCAACTTTTGAAATAATGAGCTCGAGCGAGTTTCTCCCTGGAATTTACGAGCGGGTCCAAAGCGGGCTGTTGGAAAAATTCCTGCGAGAACATCCCGATCTTCGTGCCGTCTTTGGGAAGATCGATCCCGAAGAGGAGCCGGCGAAATACTCTGCATTTGTTTCGCGTCTCGTCGAAGCGGCCCTGCGTCAAAAATCCACCACCACCGAGCGGCTCGCCATTTGCAATGACCTTCTGGAGCGGATTTTTTCACTCAGCGAAATGCAACACGCCAGCGGGGATTTGTTGCCTGCATCAGGGCCGCAATTGCTCACCGAGATCACGCCGGGCTACCTCGCGCGATCCGGGCTTCCACGGCCGCTGACTCCACTCGCCGAGAGTAGTCTGTTCACTGGTGCCCAGACTGATCCACCGCTGGCCAACGAATTGGCGCTCGAAATGGCCTCTGCCGACGGCGTGGATATTTTGGTGTCCTTTATCAAATGGTCCGGCCTCCGACTGCTCATGGATGGACTGCGCGAGTTGTCGGACCGAGGCGTGCCGATTCGCTTGATCACGACATCCTACATGGGTGCCTCGGATGCTCGTGCGGTCGAATGGATCGCCAAGCTTTCCTCCGCGCAGGTTCGTGTTTCCTACGACACCAAACGCACCCGCCTTCACGCCAAGG
>CAZRLX010000221.1:0-3627 GCA_964601115.1 uncultured Chthoniobacter sp.
AATCTGCATAGCAGGAATTAGGCCATGTTCACGCCTAAGTCCGACAGGCTGCTAGGAACGTGCATTTGCTTCCTCGCTTCCTCCAAAGCTCCGCAAATATCATATGGCTCAGACATTGACACCATAGCCTTGGCTATAGACTCTTCGAAGCAATCCGAAGCCTTCCAAATATCGCTATCAATTTTTTTTGGTTCTTCGGACGCAGATTCGGAATAGGATTTTTGAAACTCCAGCTCAAGATCTTGGTAGCAATGGGCGAGAAATGGATCAAAAAAATAATGCTTCAGTTGGACAGGGTAAGTTGGTGGAAAAACATAACCCAAATCAAAATCAGCCTGCTGCCAGATGCCATTTGTAAGGTTAATGTATCGTAAAAGATTTTTAGCGCCTTTATGGCTCAAGATATAGGCATATGCGCCAAAATGAAAATATCTGTTTGGAGGATTCTGCCTAAAACACTCATTATGGTCTATTTGATAAATACTTCCTGATACTTTTTCCTTAACTCCAGCAAAAGCCGACTCATTTTTTGGAAGAACCCCGCCAAGGTAGACAACATCCCAATCCGTGGGAACATCGCCTTTCGAGAAAGCCTGTTCCACGATTTCTCTCCAGTTCGGAGATAATTTTGTATCATCTTCTAGTATCAAGTAACTGGCATTCTCGTCTGGTTCGTTTGCCAATCGATACCAAAGATCAAGATGGCTTAACGAGCAACCCATTGTAGCTTTATTCCATGCGAAGTTGTTGGGCGCAAAAAGACGGGCAATTCTTGGTGTCAGTCGCAGTGATCGACCGTCATAGGCCTTTAGCACATGAATTTCATTGGCTATATCGGGATGGCTATACTTGAATTTTTCTAACCGATCAGGCCGCCGTTCCAAGTTTATCACCCAAATTTTATCGATGGGCCGCGAAGCAATTTCTAGGGACTCAGCCGCAGTCTCGCTGTTTTTTTTTTGAGGCTGGACGGGCTCGCTGTGTAGTGAGCTTGAATCAAACAAGGCACTCAGCTCCCCCGTGTAAGCTTCGATGTTGGGTTGATATTGAATATCGAGCGTCTTCAGAAATTCAGCGGCTTTGGCTTTGTATTCCTCCAAATTCGCATCATGGGTTTCAAACGCACGGACCAACGCTTCACCGCCTGCTTGGCAATCGAAATCGGGATAAAAATACCCGAGATCGCGGATGAATTCCGAGTTGTGAATGAGCGGATACCCGCCGTATAGAGCTTCATAATAGAGATAATTTTGACCGTTTTCCCAATGGTGGGAGACGATGCAATCGCCATGGTGGGCCATGTATTCGTAAACGGCAAATCGCCCCTCAAACGAGGCAATACCATGGTTTACGATATCCAAAGAGCTAGCGAATCGCACAAACGCGGGATTTTCTTTTGCTTTGAGGGTATTGCAGACGCGTATTGCTTCAAATTTCCCTGGCTTTTTGCGATAGGCTTCCTCACAGACCAGCATGGGGATGATGCTCGTCTTGACCATGCACACATTGGGCTCGAACGAACAAAATCTCCAACGCATCTTGCCGGGTTGGTAGCCGAATTTCACGCCAGCAAGGGTGGCTATGCCTTTTTCAAAAAATTCGGGCGTCCACAGGTGCGGCACGATTTTGACTGGTGCACGGGTCGTGAGGGCAAAGTAGTCCACACAGCTCCGCTCATATTCCGGAAGCGTCCAAATGGCATCGTAGATTTTCGAGCTACACAAGCCGGCAGGCGGAAGGTTATACATCGCCCGCTCGATATCGATGACATAATCATTCCCACACCGCATCCAAGCGATCCGCCCGCCCTTCGCCCGGAATTTGGCAAGCCAGTCCTCGGGGACTTGCGAACCCATCTCGATCACGACATCCAGAGTCTTCAATGCCGTGGAGAGATCGATCATCTCGACGCCAACTTGGTTAAACATCATGGATGGATGCGCCTCCTTGGCACCGCTGCCGTTGACCAGAACTGCTTTTTCGACCTCGGGAGAAAGGTTGAAAAGTTGAACAAGGAAAACACAATTCTGATAAATCCCGTTCTCCCATATGGATTGCTGCCCGTCCTTGATATGGATGGTCACGCCGACGCGTAGCTTGCGATTGAGTTTCATTTCATTTGTAGCGGCTGTCTGTGACTGCCGAAATCGTTTTTCATCCGGCGGTCACAGACCGCCGCTACAGCTATAACGGACTGGTTTGTTTTGCCTAAAGCCGATTTGGACATAGGTGAAACCCTTGCTCCGCAAAGTGCTTGTCAAATGAAAATGCACGAAGAATTCCCTCTCTGCGCATACAATCAAAACTTGTGATATCCACCAGACTCAGATGCCGCCTTTGCGCCACCCTCCACTTTTCAAAGGCAAACTCGAAACCATTTTCACCGACCGGCACGATTTTTATCAAAGGAAGAAAGGCATCCTTAAAATCGCACAGAGCCGCAGCCCCAAGTCGCCTCTGGATCAACGAGCAAGATTCCAACCTGACATAATCGCTCGTTAGCAATTTAGCACGGCTTTCAGAAAATCTCTTCCACTCTTGAAAAGCAGCGGCATGGTTCAGGTCATCCCCATCCAACAAAGCCAAAAGAGCCGAGGTGTCTGCGAAAATCAACTCACCATTGCTCATCGTTCAAATAGTCATCATGCTTTATCGACAGGTCATGCACGCCGCTTCTATGCGTTCCAGCCAATTTCAGCGAGGTTGACCATTTGCGGTCGGCAGAATCGGACTCCAATTTTTCCTTGATGCTGATTCGTGCCAACTCGGCGATACTGCAGCCCAACTCCTTGGCTTTTTCTTTGACTTCCTCGTAAAGCGAGGTTTCCAGCTGAATTTGCGCTCGAATCATGATGGCATTTAAATGTCGCAATGTCGTCATGTCAACAGCTGTTCTTTGTAGCGACTGTCTGTGACCGCCGCCCTGTAGCGGCGCTCTGTGAGCGCCGGAATCGTTCTCCGGTCGGCTACAGGGATCGTCTTCATTTGCGATACTCCAAATCTTGGATTTCGCCTGCGTAGGGCCACGCTTCAGGACGTTCGACAAACCCGGCACGGACGGGATTGTCCCGCACATAATCCCACTTTTGCGAATACGATTCGCCGCTTCTTAGGAGATGGTCGAAAAAGCCCTTTTGCCAATGCGGGCCTTCATGCCCAGCGGCGCGCAACGATTTCGAAAGAGAATTTTTTAGGGATTTCATCCAGTTGGAAAGTGGGATTCCTTCCAAGGAAACAAACAAATGCAGATGATCAGGCAGAAGAACATAACGCCCAACCCACGCGCCACGCTGCGGCGAGTTCAGGCAAAATGTCCGAAACGCCTCATGCACAGGATCGACCGCAAGAATCGCCCGACGATCCATGGTGCAAGCCGTGACAAAATACATCGGTGAATCCACAAACACGCGATCCAAGCGGCGGAGGCGTTTCCTCTGTAGCGGCTGTCTATGACTGCCGCCCTGTAACCCGTCTTCCTGTAACCCGTCTTCCTGTAACCCGTCTTCCTGTAACCCGTCTTCCTGTAGCGGCGCTCTATGAGCGCCGGAATCGTCACCATTTCGGCGGTCATATACCGCCGCTACAGCTCCAACTTTAATTCGCACCGGCGACATGAAGCAGTCTCTC
>CAZRLX010000222.1:0-3524 GCA_964601115.1 uncultured Chthoniobacter sp.
GAATTAATTCCTGACCCCTTGGGCTTTTCGCGAGATCTGCCACGCCGGGAAAGACCACCCCCTCGCCAAAAAAACCCGCATCCTTGACGCCCCTCGGGGCTTTTGCTTAGAGGGTTTATGCCCAAATTCATAATTTCTTTGGCCTTAGCGTCTGTTTTTATTCCCGCGCTTCTCGCGCAGGCTCCGCCCGCGAGCTTCGACCTCCGCTCGGTCAACAACGGCACGCAAGCGTGGGTTCCGGAAATCCAGAACCAGGGCGCGGCCGAGGATTGCTGGACCTTCGCGGCGGCCACGGCGATGGACAGCAACCTTCTCAAAACCGGCCTGCTCCCCGCCTCGGCCGTTCCGCCACCGATCTCGATCTCCTCCTGGCATCTCTCCACCAACAACGGCGCCCCGGATGCGCTACTGGCCTCGGAGGCGTTTTCCTCGTCCTCGAATTGGGCGGGGATTGGTTTCCTTGCCCTCGGTTATGTTACGCGCGGAAGTGGTATTTGGCCCGCGCCGGGTGCTCCACCGGAGGTGCTTCCCGGCGTTGGGTTCCGCTTCCAGCAAACGATGGGGGGCGGACCGGTGCTGGATTCCCAGAATCCGCTCAACCCGTTTCCGCAGTCCATCAGCAACGCCAGCGGGTTTCCCGCCTACCTGGGTCCGCTCGTCCCGTCCGCGAACCAACCCATCGCCTTCCGGGTGGGATCGATGCTCATCCTGGACCAGGGTTTTTCAAACAATGTCCCGCTGCCCGCGCAAACTGGCACTGCCGCGATCGGCGGTCGGACCTACGCAACATTCGAATTCAACCAGGGCGCGGCCGACCCGCAGGTGCAGGCGGTCAAGGATGCGATCCTCGCGAACGGCGCCGCCACCACGAGCATGAACACGCACGGGCAGTTCCAAGTCGTGCCGGGAACGCCGACGAACACCGTGCACTATTTCAACAACCAGACCGCACCCGCCTACCTCGACCACACGGTCACGATCATCGGCTGGGACGACACTTACACGATGGTGAACCCCGCCAATTCCGCCACAACGACCGGCGCGTGGCTCGTGCAGAACAGTTGGGGAACCGGGACAAACAGCGACGGCACTTTCTGGGCATCCTACAACGACCCGGTCATCGGGCGCGTCTCCGTGAATTCCTACACGATGCTCGACAACTCGCCTTATTCGGGCGTCGTCCTGCAGAACGAACTTGGTCCGGTGTCAGTTTCGGCATTTTTCGACGCCGTGAACAACTCCGGGCCGACCGCGCACCTGCCGGCCAGTTCTGGCATGGCAACCGTGCCGCACCACAAGGCCGCGGGCATCCTCACGCCGGAGTCCGGCGGGGAACTTCTGGCGCTCGGCCTCTTCACCCAACTCGCCGATGTCCTGGTCGAAGTCGAAATTTTCGACTCCTGGGAAAACGGCCCCGCTGGTTTCCTGGGCGGTGGAAATTTCACCTTGGATGCCATCGGGTATTTCCAGGTGGAACTCCCGGAAGCGCTGTCGCTGGCGGCTTCGGACGCCATCGTTGTCCAACTCACCTACCTCGATGCGCAAACGCTTGAACCCGCCCCCGGGGCGCTTGGCATCACGATCGGCGGGTCCTCCGGGTCGAATTTTCAAAACAAAACGGTCGCCAGCGGGCTCTCCTACTACCTCGACGGCGCGGCGTGGACCGACTTCGCCACCATCGGGTATCCGTGGTCGATCCCCGGGACCTCGGGGCAAGTCACGGGGGGCGTTTTGTTCGTGAAAGGAATCACCTCAGCCATCCCGACCGATTTCACTTGGACCGGAGGAAATGCAACAGGCGACTGGAACAATTCCGCAAACTGGGCAGACGGCGTCGTGCCGGGTAATGGCACCGTCGCGTATTTCTGCACATCCAGCCAGAACGCCATCGACACACAGACCAGCCAAAACCTCGGCGGCATCATCTTCGACAACTGCGCGACCTCCTACACGATCTCGAACAACACGATCAATCTCACGGGAAGCGTCGTGAACAACTCGCCGAAAAATCAGTCAATCACCTCCAACCTCACGATTGCCAACTCGCTGGCCTTCATCGCCGCGAATGGAAGCCTGACTGTCGGTGGCTCTGTTGCGATGTCCACGAACACGACCGTCCTAGCTGTTGGCGGCAACGCGCCCACGGTCATTTCAGGCCAGATTTCCGGTCACGGTGCCCTCGCGCTTGCCAGCAACAACAACCTCATTCTCGCCGCCAACAACACCTTCACCGGCGGCACAACGCTCCTTTCGGGAACGCTGCAAGTCATGGCTCCCTCGGCGCTTGGCCACGGATCCCTCACGCTTAGCGGTGGCTCGCTGCAAGTCGGCGCACAAGGCTCGCCCGCCATCGCTCTGGGCGGGATCACTTTCCTGGATTGGGCTTCGACCAACTCCACGATCGCGATCGCCGGGGCAGGCAACATCAGCGTTTCGGGCTATTTCACCAACGGCGGTTTCAGCGGGAACCGCACCTTTTACTTCGCCCAACCGGAACTCCTGCAGGTCGGAAACAATACGCTCGTGACCTTCGGAGGCGCCAATTTCACGCAGTCCGGCTTTGTCGCCACTGGCCCCTCGAACATCTCGCTGAATGGCACATTCCAACTCTTGGGCCACTCGCTTGTCTACACGCTCGCCGGCGGATCGGCCTCGGGAAATGTCATCGACTCCGGCTCCGTTCCCGCCTGGGCCACATTCGATGTCTCCGGCTCCGTCACCGCTTCAGGTGCGAGCAACACAGTGAACGGCCTGAATTTCGCCAACAACGGCAGCCTCGCCATTCAGTCCAATGGCCAGCTCGTTGTGACCTCGGGAACCATGGCGGTGCAAAGCGGATCCTCGGTCGTGAGCGGTGGCACAATTGTCACACCGGGCAATTTCAACAAATCCGGCGCGGGTGAACTCGATGTCCAAAGCAACATGAGCGTCAACGGCACGGCCTCCGTCGATCAAGGCCTGCTCTCGGTGAATGGAAACCTCGTCGCCAGCAATGTGGTGGTGAATCCGGGTGGCACGCTCGGCGGCTCGGGCCTGATCTCTTCCAGCGTGAATGTGCTGGGCAATCTCTCTCCCGGCAACTCGCCCGGCACGCTCAGCATCGCTGGAAACCTTGTTCTAACGGGGGCCAACTCGACCATCATCGAAATCGCGACCCCGACCACATTCGACCGCATCGTGGCCGGCGGCACCGCAACCCTCGGCGGCGCACTCAACATCGTGCCCTTCGGTGGAAACCAACTCGCCTACGGCCAGCAATACAACTTCCTGCAAGCGACAGCCATCACTGGCGAGTTCGATGCGATCATTGCCCCCGCGACCTTCCGTGGGCGATTCCTAAATCTGGGCACGACGGGCGTGCTTGTGATCGCGCCGGACACCTACACCCGCGTGGCCGAGACTCCCAACCAGCTTGAAGTCGCCAAAGCCCTCGACAGTTTCATTCCCGCCACCCGCGGTGACCGCGAGACGGTCAGCATCGCGCTCGATCTGCAAACCGCCGAGCAATACCCCGCCGCCTTCGA
>CAZRLX010000223.1:0-3489 GCA_964601115.1 uncultured Chthoniobacter sp.
ATTTTTTTGGAAAAATTTTCGGGAGGCCTCCGGTTCCCGCCTGTAAATTGATGGCAACGGCCCCATGAATTCCTGCGTCCTACCCCTCAGCCTTTGCCTGATCGTTCGCAACGAGGAGCGGCATCTGGCACGATGCTTGGAATCGGTGAAATCCCTCGCCGGCCAAATCGTCGTGGTGGACACGGGATCGACGGACGACACCAAAAAAATCGCGTCGGACCTCGGCGCGGAGGTTTTTGATTTCGCATGGTCGGGCGATTTCGCGGCGGCGCGGAACGCCTCGCTCGACCGCGCCACAGGCCGATGGATTCTGGTTCTGGACGCCGACGAATATCTGCCTCCCTCCAGCGTGGAAGCCCTGCGGAGTTTGATAAAAACTCCCGCCGACCGCTCTTTCCACCTGCTGAACAAAAGCACGGCCGACGGCGGCAAGTCGGGCATGACGGGAAAAATCGTGCGCCTCTTTCCCAACCGCCCCGAAGTGCGTTACGAGTGGCCGGTGCACGAGCAGGTGGTCACCAGCCTCCGCCGGGCGGGAATTCCCGTGCTGGATTCCGACATCGAAATTTTCCACACCGGCTACTCGGACGCCGAAACCAACAAACGCAAACAGGCCCGCAATCTCGAAATCCTCGAGCGGGCGATCGCGGGCGGCGCCGACGAGCCGATGCTTCATTTTCTGGCCGGAGGCGCGTATCTGGATCTGGGACGCCTCGAGGAGGCGCTGCAAACCTACCGCGACTGCGCGGCACGCACCAAAGAGGGCGACGAAATTTTCGAAGCGTCGCGGGTCCGCCAATCGACTTGCCTGGTGCGCTTGGGTCGCCTCCACGAGGCGCTCGCCCTGGCTCCCGGCACAGCTCCCGCCGAATGGCATCCGGAGATGCTCGAGCAGTTGGGTCAATGCGCTCTGGCCGCTGGCGACTTCCCGCGCGGATTCGAATGGCTGCACGCCGCCATCGCCTCGCCGTTCCGCCCGTGGATTCCCGCGCATGATCCCGTGAAAACCAAGGTCCGCGCCCTCCAGCACATCGCCTCGGCCCTGCAAAACGCCGATCCCCGCCGCGCTTTGAACCTCCTGCGGTTGGCCGTGGAATGCGCCAAGGCCGGCCGCGAGCCGCGACTCGACGAAGTCCTCGCCATCGAACAAGCCCCATGAAAATCACCCCGCTGCTCAGCCTTTGCATGATCGTCCGCAACGAGGAACAGCATTTGGCGCGGTGCCTCGAGTCGGTGAAACCCATCGCCGGACAACTGGTCGTGGTGGACACGGGATCGACCGACGGCACGGTTTCCATCGCCGAACATTTCGGTGCGGAGGTTCATTCGTTCGAGTGGTGCGGGGATTTCAGCGCGGCCCGCAACGCGTCTCTCGCACCCGCGACGGGACGCTGGATTCTGGTGCTCCACGCCGATGAATGGCTCGCGGAGCCACATGCGAAGCGGGTTGCCGGGCTTTCATGCAGCGAACCCCTCCACGCCTACGATCTCATCCAGAAAAGCACGACCACCTCGGGCGAGATTCTTCGCAACAGCATGGTGCGGCTTTTTCCCAACCGCCCCGGCATCCGCTTCGAGCACAAAATCCACGAGGATGTGATGGGCGGCCTGCGTCGCGAGGGCCTTCCCGTTTTGAAAACCGACATCGAGATCGAGCACTCGGGCTACGTCGATGCGGAGGTGCTCGCGTCCAAATCCCGACGCAACCGCTCCATCCTCGAAGCGCTGGTGGCGGAGGGCTGCCCGCCGGACCAGGAACCCCACATGCGCTTCAATCTCGCGAGGACCCTTTATGACGACGGCCGGATCGGCGAGGCGCTCTCGCAATTCGAGTGGTGCGTGGCGAACTCGCCGAAAGGGTCCCGTCTCTCCCGCATGTGCGAACTGCGCGCGGCCGATTGCCTTTTCCTTCTGGGACGCCGCGGCGAGGCGCTCGAGCGGTTGCCGCAATTCCCCCGCCCCGGCGAGCATCCGGGCTCCTTGATGCTGGCCGCGAAAATCCTGCACACCTCCGATCCCGGCGCCGCCCGACCTTGGCTCGAGGCCCTCCTCGACGCCCCCGACGAGGCCCAGGCACCGCCCGTTCCACTGGGAAAATACAAACTCGGCGCGGTGGCCGCGCTGGCGAAATATTGGTTTGAGGAAAACAACCCCGCCGCCGCCGCGGCTTTGCTGAAGCTTGCCCAGAACATGAAAGCCGGCCTTATCGATTCCGCCTCGCAGGAAATCCCGCGAAGCAGTCGGGGCCCGCGTCTAAAAGTCCACACCACCCCGCGCCCGGCCCTGACAATAACCCGCGCACCAAGTCATACCCATAGCCGATAGCTTTTGGATATTTTGTGGAGACAGACCGGTTGCGCGGGCAGGTCTCGGGGGTGCGCGCCCTCGCGGGGGCGATTGGAAAAAATATCCGGCCAGGTGTCGCTCGAACCTCACCAGTGTCGGACGCGAGGCGCACCCGACGGCACCCGGGGCGGAACGCTGCCGGGCCACGTTCCAAAAGTCCAAAAGCAAGCGGATTTTGGTATCCTACCGATAGCCGTTCGCTTTTTTGACTTTTGAGCGGGATCGGGAATTTGTCGAAAAACTCGATTCCCGCACAACGCCGAGGAGGGACCTGCTTGTCAGGTCCGGGGAGGGCCTGCGCAACCCCACCAATCCGGCACTTACAAAACCCGCGCGATCGCGCCATCTATCAACCAAGGGGCCGAAGGTTAAGCCCTCAAGGGCAACCAGAGTCCACCTCGCAAAGCGCAAGCGTTGACTTTACCAAAAGTCCAAATGCTACAGGCTATTGGGAACAGTCGTCCCAAGGGAAAAACAAATGTTTGGACCAGGAGGGCCACGAATCCCGAGGAAAGGCTCTCGGGAATCGAGGCACCGCGATGCGTCGAGAAAGACCCTCGCAGGGCCCCTGCAGGTTGGAGGGAATCGGCATCAACCGGGAGCGAGTCAACGTTCCGGAGCGATGCGCTGACGAATGTCCCTCCGGCGCAAAGCGGTCGCAGGGGCCTTATTCAAAAGTCACATCAATGCCACAACACCTTTCGCCGAGCTCCACACCTTCATTCCCTCAAACCGCCCGCAAGCCCCCCCGCACAAATCGCCCTCATTCCCATCATACAAACCGGCATCCTCGCCGAAGATTGGTATGAGCGGCCGAAGAACGCTTCTTGGAAACCGATGCTCACCTCGCCAGATCCAAATCGACCCTGAAATCCGCGGGGATGTGCTCCAGACCAGAATGGCTCGAACCTGTCCCGCGCGAAGTATTCACGCGCGACGCCGGAGCCATCGCCAATAATCTGCACAACAACCCAGAGGTCCTCTCCGAATCCACCTCGCCCACCGCCTCAAACTATCCGGCATCTTCTGATGCAAACCCGGAACAGAAAACATCCTCGGCCCCTGGAGGCTATTCCTCGGCAACTATGTCGCCACGACCTGGAAAGAACTCAAAGTCCACCACGCCAGAGAACGCCTCAAATC
>CAZRLX010000224.1:0-3481 GCA_964601115.1 uncultured Chthoniobacter sp.
CGAAGTCGGCGATGACGCCGTCTTTGAGCGGGCGGATGGCCACGATGTTGCCCGGCGTGCGGCCGAGCATGCGTTTGGCTTCGTTGCCGACGGCGAGGACTTTGTTGGTCCCGGCCTGCACGGCGACCACGGAGGGTTCACGCAGGACGATGCCTTGGTCGCGGACGAAGACGAGGGTGTTGGCCGTTCCCAGGTCGATCCCGATGTCACTGGAAAAGAGGCCGAAGAATTTTCTGAACATGGGTGGTGCTGGAAATAGGGGCCGGGATCGGCCAATTTGACTCTATGTCTCGCCCGGATCGCTCCTAAGGCGAGAGCGCGTATTTATTCAGTTACGACAGAAGGGGTCAAGGATATTGCAGGGTGGCGACCCGGAGCGGTGGAAGGAACAGCGAAAAATTTCCTTGATCCTTATTGAGATTGAGACACAATCGCATGTTCGCCTTTCAATTAAGCACTCACCATGAAGTTTAAGCTCCTCTTACCAGCCATCGTCTTTGCTGCGGCCCACTTGTCGGAGGGTCACGCGTTGATTGTGCCCTTCACCGAGGATTTCTCGGTAGGCAACGCCAACTGGCTCACGGGTACGTCGACCAATGCGCCATGGTCAGCCACGGGTGGCGTTGATGACGGCAGTTATATTCAATCTACTGCCACGATGACAACGAGCGGCTTCGGCGCCCCGCTTTTCCGGGGTAATGCCGCAAGCGATGCAAGCGGAGATGCTTTCGTCGGAAACTGGTTGGGCGGCGGTGTCTCTCTCTTTACCGCTTTCATCAAGCATGATGCGACGCAGGCGCTGGATGTTTTCGCTCGGTTGGATGCCGGCGGTGGCGCGGCGGCCAGCAGCGTGTTCTTCAGTATTCCTGCCGACCAGTGGTTTCAGATCTCCATACCCATCGTGGATTCACCGAGTTCCTTCCAGTCCTACGGTGCCGCTGGTCCCGCCGGCTTCAGCACGGTTTTTACCAATATTCAGAACGTGCAATTTTTCGCCGCCACCAGCTCTCCTGCGGGAACTTACGGTTTCAGCCTTGATAAGGTCTCCGTCGTCCCCGAGCCCGGCATCGTGGGGATGCTCGGTTTGGGCGCTGCTTTACTCGCCTGCCACCTTGCGCGTCGCCGCAAAGACTCCTCGCCGCATCCATGAGAGTATTCTTTCCGCTGGCAGCACTGTCTATTGCTGTCTTGCTCTGTGTGCCCGTGGAGAAAGGTGCGGCCACCGTCGCCTTGCCGGCCAGCGGTGACAAATACATGTATCCCTTCATCGACGATAGTGAAACAGGCGGGCGCCGAGGTTATGCCGGCATGTGGGGCGCTTACGGTAGTTTTGATGATTCCGAGTGGGACTTCGACGACCGCGATGCGCAGTTTTTCCTCGATTTCGCCACGTCAGAGGAGGTTCCGCATGGCAAAGGCGCCTCCAACTACAAAATTGTCAAACTGGAGGTCACGATTGTCAGCCAGTTGGACGACACATTTCTGTACGATCCGACCTTCGATCCTCTCGGAACCTACACCGGTGCGACGGAGGACATTGACGCGGGGCGACCGCTCGAGCTTTACGGAGTGGGCTACCGTTCGGGCTTTTCCCGTGACACTTTCAGCGAAGATTCCGCTTTTCAGACCGAACCATCGGTTCAGTTCACGCCCACTTGGAATCGGAAACGAAACGCCTACGCGATCGACTTCGGTCCTGATGGCACGGGCCGCGATGTATCCAACAACGCGCAGGAGGGTTTTGAAACCAATCCTTGGGCCGTGGCTGACTCACCAGGCTACATCGATTTCGACGGAATCTACATTCCGGGGCCGCTCGCCGACGGCAGCTCAGTCAAAGACGGCCGTGTTTTTCGTTTCCAAGCCGACTTGGATAACCCCCGCATTCTGTCCTACCTGCAGGAGAGTCTCGATGCGGGCAGGCTTCACCTCATGGTCAGCTCACTCTACGGGACGGCGCAGCGCGGAGTTGTTTTCCCGCGCTTTTACACCAAGGACTTCAACGACCCGGACATCGACTACTATTTGGGTCCCCAGCTTCTGCTCGACGTTCTCCTCACGCCGACGACATCGGTCACCCGCATCGGTTCAAGTTATCGCCTGTCCTTCGACACCGTGACCGGCCAGAACTACCAAGTGGAATACCGCGACAGTCTCACCTCGGGCGACTGGCTTCCGCTCGGCGACCCGCGCAGCGGCACCGGGGCGACACTCAATCACGACGACACGCCGCCGGACGGCGTGGGCAGCAGATTTTATCGCGTCTCAGTCTCCAAAAATTCCCAGTCATGAAAGTTGCAAAAACCATAAAAAAAACCTCCGCTTTCACCCTGATTGAATTGCTGGTGGTCATTGCCATTATCGCGGTCTTGGCCGCCATCGCGTTTCCTGTCCTTTCCAGCTCCCGCCAAAAGGCGCGGCAAGCGGCGGAGCTGGTCGCCGGTCGCTCCGTCACCTGCGGCATGCAGATGTATACGACCGACCACAATGGTGCGGTCCTGCCGGGTTTCTACGTCAGCCCTGAAGAAAACGTCACCGACAGCGAGAAAAATCCCATCACCGGGCAGTCGGCCAAGCGTTACCCTTGGCGACTGGCGCCCTACCTTGATTATGACGTGGATACCGCCTTTCTGGCCAGCGGGCAGAGGATCGAAAATGTTTCGCAGCGGCACTATCTCGTCAGCCTCATCCCTTCGCTGGGCATGAACACGGTTTACATCGGCGGCGATGACCGGAAATCCCCGAATCCTTTCAACCCGCGCCTCGCGGGCAGCTTCACGGCGCGGGGCGGGGTCACGCGCATGCTGCAGGTCCACCGGCCGTCGCGTCTCATCGCGTTCGTTTCAGCGGCCTACAACGACTCCCGTATGGGAGGTGACCAGCCCGGCTACTTTAGCGTGGAATATCCCGACCGTAATGTGGATTTCCGCCATGCCGGGGACAAGGCGCTCGTGGTTTTTGTCGACGGGCATACCGAACTGCTGGACCGCGAGCAATTGAAGGACGAGCGGCTGTGGAAAAACCTGCCTGACACCAGCTTCGCCATGCAGTGAGATTGCTATTCTCGTCCCGTTCCGATTGACTCCTGCCTCAGCATCATACCCACTTTTATCATGACCACCACCGCAGCTCCCACCGGCATCATGGGCCGGCTCAAGGCCGAGACGGCCGAACAGCATGCCGTCGCCGAATCCAAACCGCTCGAGGCCGCCCTCGTGGCCGGTTCCATCGGGCACGACCAATACAAGCAATACCTCGCCCAGCGATGGCTCATCCACCGCGAACTGGAAACCGCGACCGACCGCGCGCTCGGCGAAGATCATCGCCTCTCCACCCTCGGTCTGCCCGGCCTCTACCAGACGGCCAACATCGAGGCCGATCTGGCGCACCTCGGCGTCGACACCGCCACGATCAAGCCGCTCAAGGGGGCGCAGGATCTCGTCGGCACCATCCGCCAAGCGCCGTCGCCGGCCGTGCTGAT
>CAZRLX010000225.1:0-1617 GCA_964601115.1 uncultured Chthoniobacter sp.
AGAAGACGGATTTGACCGCTTCGAGGTATTTCATGCCGTGCCGTGTGTCGGGCTCGAGGTAGCTGCCCTCGGTCCATTCGTTCCAGCAGTTGATATTCATGATGCGGGGACCGTTGGGATCGGCCAGGAGGCGTTCCTTGGTCAACTCCAATGCCTCCTTGAAGCGTTCCGGCGTGTTGCCGCCGATGGTGTTCGTGAACGGATACCCGAAATTGCCGAACTCATCGTCCTGCGCTGTGCGCGGGCTCGGATCCCAGCCCATCGTCACATTTGGAAAGTAGGGAACACTGAACAACGCCTTCGCCTCTTCCCAATACTTCAAGTATCCGTCACGGATCACATTGTAGTCGGTCTGCAGTTGGTCGGGGAAAACATGGTGGAGCCAGACATAGGAGGTCACGCTGTCGAAGCCGAGGTCCTCGACGATCCGCGCCGGGTTCGTCGGCACTTTTTCATTTGGAAGAATCGTGCGCCCCCAGACCACCGCGTTGAGATGCAGCCCGGGAAGACCGGCCGCGACGGCTTTTTCACGGAAGCGATCGAGCGCCTCGCGCGTTTTTTCCACCGACCCGAAACTCCGCATGAGCAAGGTCAGGTCGTAAAAGGAAAAGTAGGGTTTGCCGTCGATCTTCCAATAGGACGGATGCTGGAAGTAATCTTTGATGAGTCGATCGCCGATTTTTTCGAAATTTTCCGGAGTCACCTCGCCGGGATAGAGCACATTCCGCGGGGTTCCGCGCTTGTAGGGATGCAAATCAATCCAATCATGGTTGGCCCACATGAACGCGAACTTGAGGCGGTCGTTATTCGGCGCCTTGAGGAAGCCGTTGTCGATCGGCCGGTCGAGAAACGGGCCGTCGTTGTAATAATACCAATCGAAAATAAACACATCGACCCCGTGGTCCGCCGCCGCGTCGATTTTTTGCGCCATCACCTGAGGGTCGGATTCATCGGCATACCCCCAGAGCGGCACCTTCGGTTGCTCGTGTCCCTCGAAGCGGGGCTTGGCGGCTTTGACCAATTCCCACTCGGACCAGTCCGTTCCTTTGGTGATCGCATTGCGCGGATCGCCCGGGTGGTAGTTCCCGAAATAATAACTGGCGACCGTGATGTTGGCGGCCTCTTCGGTCTGGCGGTTTTCATCTGCGACAGCCACACCGCATGCCAACAAGCTGCCGACAATCGGGGATGTTTTTTTCATTGGATGATCATCAAGCCAAAATCAGGCGGCGTTGGGTTCACTTGAACATGCCCTGCAAAAGTGAAACCGACACCTCATGGGTCGGTTGGAATTTTTCCGACCCCGCATATTTCAGCAGGCTGGCCAGGAATTGACGGACTTCGGGCCGGTCTTGCTGATCCAGCAGGTTGCAACTGCAGACCAAAAGTTTTCCAGAGCCGACACGGCACTCGAACAACACGCCCAATCGCTGGTTCCTTTCAAAGTTGTCGATGACATGCACGATGGGCCGCAGTCCCGCCGGCAATTCGTCAAGGATCATGGTGCAGCCATTGCGCAGGAGCGGCCACCATTGCCAGTTGCTATGGAACTCGGTCGGGAAATCCGCAAGCGCGGGATGGCCGGGGTCGCATAGAATCCCCAAGGTTCCCGGCGGG
>CAZRLX010000225.1:1717-3477 GCA_964601115.1 uncultured Chthoniobacter sp.
TTGCAGAACTCGCGCCACGCCTCGGGAGTGATCAATCCCTTCGAGTCCATGAAGGCATCGAGGATGCCGACCAAGGCCGTGCCCTGGCCTGGAAAGTCCTGCAGGTCGAGCAACTGAAATCCGGCCCACTTGGAGGACCTCAGCGCCGTCTCGATTTCCTCGCGGTATAAAAGGACGGAGAGTTGTCCGGAGGCGCGAAAGAAGTCATCGGCCAGGTCGAGCATGCCGGCCTTCTCCAGGTCGGCCTGAAATTTCTCGAGGTTCCCCGCCCGCAGAACGCCGGTGTATTTCTTGATTTCATCGAAGTGTGGAAACACCGCGTATTGGCCGACCTCGTGACCGATGACGGGGAGTTCAATTCCCTCCATAGCTCCGTCGTAGTCCGATTGCGTTCCGGGAGTGCGGTTGTTGATGTGCCCATGGTCATGCTGGCTGAACGAACCGCGCGCTTCGCGGCCGACACTGTCCGGCTGGAAAACACCCGCGCGGTAGTGACCGCCGGTCATCATGGTCGCCCAAAAGTCATCCTCAGGTCCCGGCATCGGTTCGAAGATGAAATTGTTCGAGCCGTGGGCGTAAAGGTGGCGCGGGTCTTCCTGGCGGAAACGCTTCACGATCGATGCCATGATTTCCGCATCGCCGCTGAGTTCGTTGCCAAGCGCGAACATGCAGAACGACGGGTGGTTTCCGAATTCCCGAAGGATGCGGATTCCCTCGGCGACCAGAAATCGGATGCGCCCGGCCATGACCGATTCGTCGCCGCTGCCTTTGAATTCGACATCCCCCATCGGGTCCACATCGCTGACGCCGATCGACTCCCACAGCGGCAACTCCGGCTGCATGTAGATTCCCAACTCGTCGGCGGCCTCGAATGCCGCCTTGGGCGGGCACCAACCGTGGAACCTGTAATGGTTGATCCCATACGATTTTGAGATTTGCAGAATCCTCTTCCACTCTTGCGTGTCCATCGGCGCGTAGCCGGTCAGGGGGAAAACACACGCGTCATGCTTGCCTCTCAGAAACACGGTTCGCCCGTTCACCTGGAAATGCAGGTCGCGCACCGAGAAATCGCGGAGGCCGATGCGCAGGTCGCGATGATCCACGCCTTCCTCGCCGGTGAAAGTCACGGACAAGCGATAGAGGGCGGGATGGTATTCATCCCAGCATTGCATCCCCTCGCCCATTTCAAGCCACACCTCCGCCACGCCATCCGCCCCGCTGACGACATTGTCGTAGGATTGTTCCACAGTGTGTGACTGCGATGAATTTTCCGCCACAGCGACAACAACCAGGCGTCCGCTGCTCGGAGCATTGAATTTCAGCCGAAGCTTCACGCGCTTGTTCGGAATGTCCGGGTAGGCCTGCAGGTCTTCGATGAAGCAGGGTGCCTTGGCCAACAACTCGATGGCTCCAAGCAAACCGTTCCAATTCGTTTGGGTGTTGTCGCTGACCTGGTGAGAGTCGCCGATGCTTGGCAGGTTGGCATTATCGACTCGAATAGTGATGCGATGTTCTCCGGGCGTGAGGAACGCGCTCGCGTCATACAGGTGCGGAGTGGTGAGTGTCTGTTGGTCACCCACCAGGCAATCGTCAATCCACAGCATCGATGGCTTTGTGCGCTCGATCCGGAAGAGGATTTTTCTTCCCTGCCAATCCTCCGGGATAACCACCGTCTTCTGATAAAAAGCCGCTCCGCGATAGGGATGCCGCCGTGTCAACCGGAGGACCTCCAGCGTCTGATTTTCCTCGCCGATGCGGGC
>CAZRLX010000226.1:0-3451 GCA_964601115.1 uncultured Chthoniobacter sp.
CATGAATTCAGCGGCGGCCAGCGCCAGCGCATCGGCATCGCCCGCGCCCTCGCCGTGAAGCCCCGCTTCATCGTGTGCGACGAACCGGTGAGCGCCCTCGATGTCAGTGTGCAGGCGCAGATCGTGAATCTTCTTCAGGACCTCCAGGAGCAGCTCGGCATCGCCTACCTCTTTATCGCCCACGATCTCGCCGTAGTGGAGCACATCAGCGACCACGTGCTGGTCATGCACCACGGGAAAATCGTCGAGTCGGCCAGCGCCGAGGCCATTTACCACGACCCCCAACACGACTACACAAAGACACTCCTCGCCGCCGTGCCGGTCATTGGCTGATGTATCCGCTGGTCCGCAACTTTCTTCGCATGAACTGGGCGCTGAACGCACTGGTGGCGCTCCTGCTGGCTTACGGCATCTACGCGATCCACAGCGCCACATGGATGCGGGACCAGGATTTCGCAAAATCCCAAGGCCTTTGGATTCTGCTCAGCCTTCCGGTCTTCCTCGTCGTGTCGCTCATCGATTACCGCTGGGTGAGGTTCGGCGCGATTCCCCTCTACGTCGTCTCGATCCTGGCGCTCACGGCGACCATGTTTTTCGGGGCGAAACGGTATGGTGCCCGGAGTTGGATCGATCTCGGTCCGATGAGTTTCCAGCCCTCGCAGTTGGCGATCATCGCGGGCATCATGACCCTCGCGCTGTTTCTCTCGAACACCCGAGCGATGCCTGCGTTTTTGCGCCTGTTGTGCTGCGGAGCCATCGTGGGGGCGCCGTGGCTCATGATCCTTCTCCAGCCCGACCTCGGCTCCTGCATCGTCTGGGTGCCTGTCTTGCTGGCCATGTTGTTTGTCGGCCACATTCCCAAGCGCTGGCTCGTCCTTATGCTCGTGATCGGTCTGGCGCTTATCCCGCTTGTCGTGCACTTCGGGCTGAAACCCTACCAGTATTCACGCATCACCACGTTTTTGAACCCCGAGGCCGACCCGCTCGGCGACGGTTGGAACATCACGCAATCGCTCATCGCCATCGGGTCCGGCGGCCTCACCGGCAAGGGCTACATGGCCCCGAATTCGCAGAACGCGCTGGGATTCCTGCCCTACACCATCGTGCACAACGATTTTATTTTTTCCGTCATGGGCGAGCAACACGGCTTCCTCGGAGGGGTGCTGCTCATCTGCGCCTTCACCCTTTTGTTCCTTGTCATGCTGGGCATCGCGATGAATGCCGAGGACGACCTCGGCCGCCTGTTGGCGATCGGAATCACGCTGCTCATCTTCACCCACACGTTCATGAATCTGGGCATGACGATCTCGCTGACGCCGATCACCGGCCTGCCGTTGCCGCTGGTCAGTTACGGCGGATCGTTCCTGCTCATCACGATGCTCAGCTTTGGAATCCTGCAAAGCATCTGGATCCACCGCCGCTCGACGAGGTAACAGGGATTTGATTGATTCCGGCGGCGGCGAGGCCATAGGGTGGCCGCACATGAAGAAGATTTTCGTGACCGGCGGCGCCGGCTACATCGGCAGCATTTGCGTCGAGGAAATGCTCAACAAGGGCTACGAGGTGGCGGTGTTCGACAACCTCACCGAGGGCCACGCAGCCGCGGTGGATTCCCGAGCAGTGTTTTTTCAGGGCGACCTGGCCGACCGCACCGTCCTCCGGCACGCTTTCAGCGAGGCGAAACCCGATGCCGTCATGCATTTCGCCGCGAACGCCCTCGTGGGCGAGTCGATGACAAACCCCTCGAAATATTTCCGCAACAACGTCGCCTCCGGGATCAACCTTGTCGACATGGCCGTCGAGTTCGGCGTCAAAAAGTTTGTCTTCTCCTCGACCTGCGCGACCTTCGGCATTCCCGACCGCATGCCGTTGGACGAGTCACTGCCGCAGAATCCCATCAACCCCTACGGCGAGTCGAAGCTCATGTTCGAGTCGATCCTCCGCTGGTATCGGCAAATCCACGGTCTTTCCTTCGTCGCCCTGCGCTACTTCAACGCCGCCGGCGCCTCTGAGAACTTCGGCGAGGACCACCGCATCGAGACCCACCTCATCCCGAACGTCCTCAAGGTCGCCCTCGGCCAAAAGGATCACGTCGAGATTTACGGCACCGACTACCCCACGCCCGACGGCACCTGCATCCGCGACTACATCCACATCCTCGATCTCGCGCAGGCGCACATCCTCGCCCTGCACACCGAACACAGCGATTTCTACAATATCGGCACCGGCGGCGGGACCTCGGTCCGCGAAGTCATCGAGACGTGCAAAAAAGTTACCGGCCGCGAGATCAAGGCCGTCGAAAAGCCCCGCCGACCGGGCGATCCACCCCGCCTCATCGCCGCCTCGGAAAAAATCCGCGCTGAACTCGGCTGGGAACCCAAATTCCAAAACATCCTCCCCATCGTGGAAAGCGCCTGGGAATGGCATGTGAAACATCCCCGGGGCTACGGTGACTGAGGCCCATCGCCGATCGCATTTTGGACATAGACTGGCAGCGCGGGGCGCAACCAAAGGCACCCCAGCCGGGCGCGCTCCCCGGGACAGGGCGCTACAGCGCCAGAGAGAAAGACCTCCAACTCAACGCCCAAGCAACTTTCTCTGAAAAAGCGGTATCAGGAGAGTATTTTATTAGTCATTTTCCTGTGAAAGATGCAGGAAATCTCCAGACGGGTTTTACAGGGGATTTTCAGGCATGGAGGTGCGCTGTCCGCGCTGGCTGAAAAAAATTGAAGCCAAGGAGGATTTTCAATTATTTCAGCTTCGGATATTCGAGTTCAACCGTCTCCCGCCTTCTTGCCCCGAGGAATGCGAAGCCTGCTCCAGCTGAGTCAACATTTCCGCTTTCATCCTTCCTCCTATTCTTGGCCCACTGCCAGTTACTCGCTAACCACCACAGCGGCAACGCCGCCCCCCGCTATGAGTCTTCAGCTATCGGTCAAGGGCCTGTGGCTGCTTTTGCGACACCGATTCTGAAAATGTCTGAGAAAGAAATTTCCAACCCGCTTTCGACATTCGAGAATCCACCAAACCACACCGCCAACCCTCACGCGTCTCACCCTTCCAAACACGCTTTATATCCGGCATGACCGCCAACTGCATTTTCATGGACACCGTTTGCAAAGGGAAAATTCCCGCGTTGCGCAACGAGTCGGGCGGGTTTTTGCTCCATACCATCGTGGATGGAAATTCCTTCGGGCCTTGGCAGATTCTCGAAGTCAGCGAAACGCCGACCCAATCATGACTCCCGTAGCCTGCGCGATTATCGAGGATGACCGAGGTCGGGTTCTACTCGCGAAACGACCGGAAGGAAAGTGCCTCGGTGGTTACTGGGAATTTCCCGGCGGGAAGATTGAGGCGGGCGAGTCGGCGGAGGCTGCTCTTGTTCGGGAGCTGGAGGAGGAACTTCTGATTCAAACGCAAGTAGTCCAAACACTGGAATCCGTTGAGCATC
>CAZRLX010000227.1:0-3449 GCA_964601115.1 uncultured Chthoniobacter sp.
CAGATTTCCGAAGTGGCGTATCAAGTCGCCGGAGACCGCATCGAGGCGGCGCTCTACACCCACGGCAAAGTCGCCCGCAGCAAAGCGGTTGGCGCCCTGCGCGAGGAGGTCGAGAAAGCCGTGTTGGAGAAATTCCCCACAGCCTCGAAATTCGAGATTTCCCAGGCGTTTGACTATCTCCAGAAAAAAGCCTTCCGCATCAGCATCCTTGACCGCCGCCAGCGTTGCGACGGGCGCGGATTGCATGACATTCGTCCGCTGTCCGGCGAGGTCGGTCTCCTGCCCCGCACCCACGGTTCGGCGCTCTTTGCGCGCGGCGAGACCCAGGCGCTCGGCGTGGCGACGCTCGCTCCCGCCGAGGAGGCCCAGATGATCGACTCCTACGGCGGCGGCGCTGACACGAAGCGCTTCATGCTGCACTACAACTTCCCGCCCTTCAGCGTCGGCGAGACCGGCCGTTTCGGTGGCCAGAACCGCCGCGAGATCGGCCACGGCGCGCTCGCCGAGCGTTCCATCGAGCCGGTGATTCCTTCCGAGAAGGATTTCCCATACGCCCTGCGCGTGGTCAGCGAAGTGATGGAGTCGAACGGTTCGACCTCCATGGCGAGTGTCTGCGCGGGCGTGCTCGCGTTGATGGACGCCGGTGTGCCGCTGCGCCGTCCGGTGGGTGGCATTTCCGTGGGTCTCGTCACGGAATACGAGGGCGATACCTTGAAGCGCTACACGACGCTCACCGACATCATCGGTAGCGAAGACCATTTCGGCGACATGGATTTCAAGCTCTGCGGCACAGACCAAGGTGTCACCGGCTTCCAGCTCGACCTCAAGCTTCCGGGCATCAGCCATGAGATCATGCGCGAGGCAATCACCGAAGCGAAAGAGGCCCGAGCCAAGGTGCTCGAGGTGATGGGAACCGTGCTCGCCTCGCCCCGCACCGAGATGAGCCCCTACGCCCCGCGCATCGAAACGGTCCGCATCAACCCCGACAAGATCGGCCTCATCATTGGCCCTGGCGGCAAGACGATCAAAGGCATCGTTGCCGAGACTGGTGCCGAGATCAATATCGAGGACGACGGTTCGGTGCACATCTACTCGAACAACGGCGACAGCCTCCAGCGCGCGAAGGAAATCATTCTTGGCATGACCAAGGAAATTTCGATTGGCGAGCTGTATCAGGGCACGGTTGTTTCGATCAAGGAGTTCGGCGCCTTCGTCGAGGTTCTGCCTGGCAAGGACGGCCTGTGCCACATTTCGGAATTGGCCGATGTGCGCGTGAACAAAGTCGAGGACGTCGTGAAAATGGGCGACTCGGTCTGGGTCAAGTGCATCGGTGTCGACGACAAGGGTCGCGTGAAGCTCAGCCGCAAGGCAGCTATGAAAGACCGCGACCAAGCAGCTGCGCAGCCGGCCTGATCCTTAAGGATTCAAACAACGGCCGTCCGGGCACACCGGGCGGCCGTTTTTTTATGGGGGATATCCCTTGCATGCGCGGGGGCGGATGCGTTTTATGCTTGGGTTCTATGAAACTCACACTCCTTGCCATTCTCGCCGCAGCGGCTCTTGTCCGCGCTGAAGTTGAAGTTGGAAATCCCGCGCCGGATTTCACTCTCAAAGCCTGCAATGGCGATTCGGTGTCGCTTGCCGATCAGAAGGGTAAGCTCGTGGTGCTCGAGTGGGTTAACTATGGCTGCCCGTTTGTCGCGAAGCATTACGATTCTGGAAACATGCAGAAGCTGCAGAAGGAGGCCACGGACAAAGGGGTGGTTTGGCTGTCGATTTGCTCCTCTGCCCCCGGGAAGCAGGGTCACATGGATGCCGCGCAGGCCGCCAAGGTGTGTTCCGAGAAAAAAGCCGCCGCCACAGCCTATCTCCTCGATGAGGACGGCACGGTCGGCAAGCTCTACGGAGCCAAGCGCACGCCCGAGATGTATGTCATCGATGCCAATGGGGTTTTGGTTTACCACGGCGCGATCGATGACAAAAAGTCGACGAGCCCTGATGATGTCAAGGATGCCAAAAACCATGTCATGGCCGCTGTCGAGGAGGTGCTCGCCGGAAAGCCTGTCAGCCTTCCAAAGACCGAGGCCTACGGCTGCAGCGTGAAATACAACTGATCCCGAAAGCGGATTGCTTTTGGAGTTCTGGAGAGGGTTGCGCCGTAAGGGTGACTCGATGGTCCAGATCGTTGGCGAGCGTGAGTCAGTCTCAACACGGCCGAGACGGCCGTGCCCCCCTTCTTTTGGTGGTGCTGGGCCGATTTTCGAATGGTGTCACTGATCTCGCGGGAGAGAGCCGGAGGCCGGGATCAGATTTTGGTGGTGACGAGTTTGCGGAGGCGGATCATGCCACGGCGGATTCGTGCTTTGACGGTGCCGATGGGTTTGTTGATGCGCTCGGAGATTTCCTGCTGGGAGAGGCCGTTGAAGTAGGCCATCTCGATGACTTCGCGCTGGTCTTTGTTGAGCTTGAGGACGGCGGATCGAACGAGCGAGTTTTGTTCGCCGGCTTCGAGGTCGTCGGCTGGCAGGGAGGTTTCGGCGGTTTGCTCGTGGATGCGGGATTCGTTTTCGACGCCGGTATTGAGCTTGGTGCGGCGTTGGATCGAGCGGAGGCGGTCGATGGCCTTGTTGCGGGCCATGGTGACGGTCCAGGTGCCCGGCTTGCCGCGTGATTTGTCATACATGGGGGATTTTTCCCAGAGCATGAACATGACTTCCTGGGTGACATCCTCGGCATCGGTGGCGTTGTTGAGGACGCGGAAGGCGGTGGAATAAACGAGCGCGATGTGGCGCTTGTAGAAATCGGCAAACGCGTCCCGGTCGCCCATGGCGATACGGGCGATGAGTTCCACATCGTCTGTGGTGTCACCATCGGATTCCATGGGTTGGAGTGTGTCAGACTCTGAGGGGCTGGGCAATGAGGGATATTTCGGGGGGGTGTGATGGTCAAATCGGATTGCCGGCGAGTTGGGCGAGACGGTCGCGGCGCGTGGTTTGGATTTCGCGATCGAGTTTTTGGCGGGCCTCATGTCGGGCGGTGAGGAGGTCCATGCGTTGTTTTTTCAGCGAGTCGCGACGCTCGAGCAGGGTGACGATCTCCTCGCGGGTTGCGGCGAGGAGTGGATCGAGGGAGGGGTTTGAGAGTTCGGCGAGGGGGCGTAGTGCGTCGCCCAGCCAGCGGATGTAGCATTCCGTGCGGCGGTAGGCGGCGAGGTTGTCTGAAAGTTCGAGGTCGTTTGCGGCGATGGTGTTCAGGTAGTCGATGGCTTCGCGGACGGTGGGAGTGAGGACGGCGATCTGGTAATGGGATTCGCGGGGCGTGCGGTCATCGGGTTGGGGGGCAGGTTGTGGCGAGGGCGGGTTGACCGGGATGGCTTTGGCGACGGGGATGGGTGTGGGCGCGGAGGCTATTAGGGACTCTGGGTCGGATGGCGTGGGAGTGGGCGTGGG
>CAZRLX010000228.1:0-3423 GCA_964601115.1 uncultured Chthoniobacter sp.
TTGACCTTGTCCACGGAGGCCATGATCTCGCCGTCCCTCGGGAAGATGGAACACAGCACGACTTGGGTGTTCGGCAGGCGTTGGTGGAGTTCCGCGAGGATGGCTTTGATGCCAAGAACGGTGTCCTCGGGCGATTCGCCGCGGCCGAGATTGTTGGTGCCGATCATGAGCATCGCGACCTTGGGTTGGATGCCCTCGACTTCGCCGTGTTGGAGGCGCCACAGGACATTCTGGGTGCGATCGCCGCCTTGGCCGAGATTCAGCGCCTTGCGTGAGCCGAAGTGGTGTTTGTAGGGCTCGCCGCGTTCGCTGTAGTGGGTGATCGAGTCACCGATCAGGATGACATCGATATCGCCCTTCTTGGCTGCGGCGACGCGGGCTTCATGGTTGCTCACCCATTTTTCCTCTGCCTCGGTGCGGGGGAGGGGGGTGATGCTGGCGGGTTTGAACAACGGCTCGAAAATCGGGACATACTCGGAGAGTTCGAGGTTCCCGTCGTGGTTTTTATCCAGGCCCCGCGCGAGTTCTTCGGAATGGAATTCCTCGGCGCTGAGGTTGCCGTCGCCGTTCGTGTCGCTTTTTTTGAAATGCTTCGTCCAAAAGGCATCGAACTCGGCGCGGGTGACTGATGGATCGTTGTCGGTATTCATCAGTTTGCGGAGGTATTTCCAGCAGGGGTCTTCGGTGGAAGCCTTGGGGTTGCCGGGAGCGAGGCCGAGGCCGGCGAGCACGACGGGGGTCGAAATTTCCAACGATCCGGTGCGCACGGGGTGGATCAAATCGGGGTTGAGGAGCATGAATTGGACGGGGGCATTTTTCATGAGAGCCATCCATGCGGGGTGGTGGTCGATCAACCGCAGGCCGCGTTCCTTGGCGACATCGCGATACACTTGATCGTGGGCGGCGAGGTTCGGGCGAACGGTCTTGGTGTGGCCGACCGGCGGATTCATCACTTGCAGAATGATCTCGCACTCGGGATTCGCCTGCAGGATTCGGTCGATCAGGTGTTCGAGGTTGGCGCGGGTGTGGGCGACGGCTTTATTGGCCCCCACGGCATCGTTCACCGAAAACTCGAGAAGCACGGTGTCGGGTTTGTGCGAGAGCACCTTCTCTTCAAGTTTCTCGCGCCCCCAGTCGGAGTTCGCCCCGCCTTGGGCGCCGTTGATCACGGTGGAGAGGCCCGGGAATTGCTGGTCGGCCACGGCGCGGAGTTGGTCCACCCAAGCACCGATGGCGGAGAGGCTGGTTCCGTAGGCGACGAGGGTTTGCTTGCGCCCCGCTTCGAGGTTATGGACGAACCGGGATTTCGGCAGGGGCTCTGCTGCTTGGGCAAACGCAGACACTGAACAAGCGGCGAGCGCGAGGAGTGCGGTGAGGGTGATTTTTTTCATGGAGTGGGATTTTTTGGACCGGGCCGGGTAAAGCAAATGCTCATGGCTGTTTTCTCAATGATGCAATCGCCTTCCTGCCAAAATCCTCCAGCAACTGTGTCAGGTAAGACCAAAAGGGCAGTGTTTCGATGGTGCCACGCACGGTGGCGGCAGGCAGAAAGCGCCGCATTTCCTTGGTGAAACTCTCGCGCATTTTGGGTTCGGACTTGAGTGCCCCGAGGCGCGCCTGCAATAGCTCAACGAATTCCGATTCTCCACGCCGGTGGTCTTGGATTTTCAAGTGGACGAGATTTTCGGGCAGATCGATCCCCTGCCGGCTGATCCAGGCGATATCCCAGAGGTCGCGGTTTTTGATGCGGTTTTCCCGGAATGCGAGAGCGATGATTTTATCGGCAAGGATCTCCTCGCGGCTCTCCGCTTGGAGAATGAGCCCCGAGGTGCCAAGGTCGATGCCGTAGGGATTCCGCAACATCATCGGCCGAGGATCGTGGCTCGGGATCGCGCAAATATCGAGATGGATGCGCTGGGCCGGCAGGTGTTTCTTCTGTGGGCGAGTTTCGATCGTGATCTTCCAAGTAGAAACATTGCCGCTGGTTTTGACAGGCTCGCTCACGCCCACCGGCAGACCGTAGCGGATGAGAAGGCGCTCTTTGAGCACCCGCGCGAGTTCGGCGAGATCACTGCGTTTAAAATCCCCGCCGCCGGTGAAATCCAAATCCTCGCTGAGCCGTTCAGACCCGTAGCAGGCCCGCAAACAGGTTCCTCCAATAAAAGTCAGGCCCGCAAGCAAACCCGCGTCGCCCATTTCCCGGAGAATGTCGTGGTGCAGCAGTTCTTTTTCGACCACAGGCCGCAGAGCCGTAAGTTCAACCCGGGACCTGAGCGCCTCATCCACCAGTTGGTCAAACAAGTTCATTGGCCGCCTCCTCGTCCACCAGTTCCAAGCTACGCCGCGTGGCCTTCATATCGCGCAGGGCCTGCCGCACCGAGGCCCGCCACAGACGCCGCTCCGGGTCATAGGTCAACTCGCCCCCCAGCGCCTCGGGACGCTGGGCCGTGTGCACAAACTCGATATGCCCATTGTCCCCGCAATCCACAACATGGCTGCGGCCGGAAGTCATCAGCGTGATCCAATGGATCGGCACTTGCGAAATCACTCCGGCATCGCTCAGAGCCGTCTCGAGGCTGATATAATTGAACTCGCCGGCCCGCAATCGTGCCGCTGCGTGAAACAGCAAATGCTCCGCCGGATATCCCGGCACAGGATAAAAATAAATTCCCCGGCAAACCCTCCGGAGCAGCCCGGCCTTCGTGGCCCGCGACAAAAGCACTGCCAATTGGCCGCACCCCGGCACTGCCGCCGCCAAATCCGAAGCCGAAAAAATACAATGCTCACGGTCCGCCAATGTCCGGAGGACCGCACTCAATTGCTTCAGGGGCTGCATGGATTTGACTCTACAAAAGATTGCAAAAAGTGCAATGATTTGTGGACTTCTGACCGCGTCAACCCACGCGGCGTATTCAGGCAAGACGGTGATCGAGTGGGATTTTTTGCAGCCTGGTCCGGCGTGGCGGGAGCCAACTCGATCGAGACATGGATTTTTTCCGGCTTCGCGGCCGCAGAGAGTTGTTGTTCCAAATCGAGAATCGATTGGTCGATGGCCTCCTCTTGGGGGAAATCCTTCTGCAATTTCTGCAAGCGGCGGAGCCGTTTTTTGTCGTCCTTCGCTTTGGCTTCATCGATCTGGCGAGAGAGTTCCGCCGCGATTTTTTCCTGGGATTTTTCCCCCTTCATGCCGGCTTCGAATTGGCGGAGTTGGCGGATGCGGCTCTCCTGCTTGGCCCGCTCCTGGATCAAGGCATCGACTTTCTGCGCGCGGCGTTGACCGGGATTCGCTTCGAGCGTGGCGATGTTGACTCCGGCAGCGAGTTCCTCCGCTGTGAATTCCCCGGCGATTTGGCCATCGAGGCGGAGCGCGTAACGGCCCGGGGCGAGGCCTTGAACGGCCAGCATTTCCCGATTGAGGAGTTC
>CAZRLX010000229.1:0-3398 GCA_964601115.1 uncultured Chthoniobacter sp.
CCGGAGTTCCGGCTCAACAACTTCGGGGGTCGCGCCTCCTACCGCACTTGGCCGTATTGGCGTGTTTCGTGGGGCGAGGCCGGCGCGGTCTTCGCCCTTGGCTGGCCCGGGCAATGGGCGGCCGATTTCAAAAAGTCCGGTGGCAAGGGGCTCCGCATCACGGCGGGGCAGGAACTCACCAACTTCAAGCTGCTCCCCGGCGAGGAGGTGCGTGCTCCCCTGATCGCCGTGCTTTTTTGGAAGGGTGACCGTTTCCGCGCGCACAACCAGTGGCGGCGTTGGATGGTGGCGCACAATCTCCCGCGCGTGAACGGCGAAATTCTCGAGCCGCTCCTGGTGGCCAACAGCTCCCACCAATACAACGAGATGCTCAACGCCAACGAGCAGAACCAGATCGAGATGATCGACCGCTATTTGGAGGAGAAGCTCCCGCTGCGTTACTGGTGGATGGATGCCGGTTGGTATCCCAACGACGGGAAGTGGGTCAACACCGGCACATGGGAGATCGACAGGAAACGGTTTCCCAACGGATTCCGACCCGTCACCGACCACGGGCGGGCCAAGGGTGTCAAAAGCATCCTCTGGTTCGAGCCGGAGCGTGTGACGCAGAACAGCTGGCTCTTCGAGAACCATCCCGAGTGGTGTTTGGCGGCGGCCGACTTGCCGCCCTCCCTCGAATATCAAGGGGAGTGGAGGTTGCTGGATTTGGGCAACGACGAGGCCCGCGAATGGCTCGTCAATCATGTGGACGGCATGATCAAAAAAGAAGGCATCGACCTCTACCGTCAGGACTTCAACATGGATCCGCTCTTCTTCTGGCGCGCCAACGATGCGCCGGACCGGCAAGGTATCAAAGAAATCCGCCACGTGACGGGTTATCTCGATTACTGGGACGAGTTGCTGCGCCGCAATCCCGGATTGCGTATCGACAGCTGCGCCAGCGGCGGTCGTCGCAATGATTTGGAGACCATGCGCCGGTCCTTGCCGCTGCTGCGCGACGACTACATTTTCGAACCCTCGGGCCAACAGAACCACACCTACGGTTTGTCTTTCTGGCTGCCTTTCCACGGCACGGGCACAAGGTTCTCGAACAAGGCCGCAGGTCCGAATCAGAGCGTGGAGGGGGGTGCTTTCGCGGAAAAAATCAAGTTCGATCCCTATCTGTTCCGCAGCCAGATGGTGCCGTGTCTCAACGCCTGTTGGGACTTGCGGCGCAAGGACTTCGAATATGACGAACTTCGCCGCGCGATCGCGCAGTTCGAACGGGTCTCGCCCAGCTTCCTCGACGACTTCTATCCGCTGACGCCCTACAACTCGGGCCACGACGCCTTCATGGCGTGGCAATACAACAGTCCGGAAGAAGGGCGGGGGGTGGTGCAAGCCTTCCGGCGCGAGGAGAGTCCGGTGGTTTCCGCCAAGTTCAAGCTGCACGGCCTCGACGCCGCGGCGAAATACGAGGTGGAAAATCTGGACGGCGGCAAGCAAACGATGAGCGGCCGCGACCTGATGGAGAAAGGTCTTGAGGTGACCTTGGAATCGCAACCCTCTGCCGCGATCTACGCCTACCAGCGCATCGATTAGTTTGATTTTTCCTGTAAACACCATGAGATTGCTTCAAAGACCTCTGGCGATTGCAATTGTTGCTGCCGTTTCTCTGTCGGCCAGTCTGGCCGCAGACCGTGACTCAGCCAAGCCAACGCGTCCGAATTTTGTCTTCGTCCTCGCCGACGACCTTGGTTATGGCGACCTGCCTTGCTACGGAAACCATGTCATCCGGACTCCGAATCTGGACCGCTTTGCCGCCGAGGGCATGCGGTTCACGGATTTTTACGCGCCGTCGGCTGTCTGTTCACCCTCTCGCGCGGGCTTCCTCACGGGACGCTCGCCGCTGCGTTGTGCAGTGATCACAGCGATTCAGGAGGGCAGGGACATGCACCTCCGCAGTTCCGAGACGACGATCGCCACGGTCTTGCGCAAGGCCGGATACGATACCTGTCATGTCGGCAAGTGGCACCTCAACGGCCGGTTCAACTCCCCGGATCAGCCTCAGCCCGGGGATCACGGCTTCAATTACTGGATGGCCACGCAGAACAATGCCCTGCCCAGCCACAAAGACCCGACCACCTTCGTCCGCAATGGCAAACCGCTCGGCAAACTCGAGGGATATTCCGGTCCTTTGGTTGCCCGGGAGGCGGCGGAGTGGCTCGCGAGCGGCCGCGACAAAAGCAAACCCTTCTTCCTGAATGTCTGGCTGAACGAGCCGCATTTGCCCATCGGCAACGATCCCGAATTCGAAGCGCCCTACCAAGACATGGATCCGATGAAGCAAAAATACTTCGGTAGCGTTACGCAGATGGATGCCGCCTTCGGAATGGTTCTGGAAGCTTTGAAAAAGCAAGGCCTGGCCGAGAACACGGTGGTTTTTTTCAGTTCCGACAATGGCCCGGAATCTCTGCCTTTCGGGCCGCAAAACCACGGGTCCACCGGAGGCCTGCGCGGAGCCAAGCGCGAGACCTTCGAGGGAGGGCTGCGCGTTCCTTTTCTTGTCCGCTGGCCGGGACACATCGCCGCCGACTCGGTCAATGGAACCCCCGCCGTGGGCATGGATCTTTTTCCCACACTTTGCGCCTTGGCTGATGTCCCGCCGCCCGCGGGTAAAAAATATGATGGAGAGAGCCTTGTGCCTGTTCTCACTGGAGGAACAATGGTGCCGCAGCGCCCGATCTTCCTGCTCTCAAGCATCGACCCTGGCGGCTTTCCTTATGCCATGAGGGCGGGTGATTGGAAAATCCGGGCTTCACGCGATTTTCGCAGACTCGAAATCTACAATCTGAAGAACGATCCCTACGAATGCGTAAACCGTGCGGAGTTCAAACCGGAACAACGCAAGGCTCTTTTGGCCACTCTCAAAAAATCCGTGGTCGAAATGCTGGCCGAGCACCCTGCTTGGGCCGACCGGGACACGGATTGGGACGCCCACGATCCGAATAATCAACCGCACTAGCCCCACTGCCTCCCTATGCCCCTCAGTTCATTCCTTTGTTTTTTCTTGTTCGTGCCGCTGGCCGCCCTACTCGCTGCTGACCCTTCACCCACAAAGAAACCCAACGTCCTCTTCGTGGTCTTCGACGATCTGAATAACCGGTTGGGTTGCTATGGCGATCCGGTGGCGAAGTCGCCGAACCTCGACCGACTGGCTGCGCGCGGCACGGTTTTCACCCGCGCCCTCTGCCAGCAGCCGATTTGCGGCCCCTCCCGCGGGCCTCGTTCATGAGCGGGCGCCGGCCGGACTCGCTCGGCATATGGAGCATGACGAAGTATCTTTACGATTTGCATCCCGATGCGGTGACGATTCCGCAGTGGTTCATGCAACACGGCTACACGGCCATGAGCATCGG
>CAZRLX010000230.1:0-3361 GCA_964601115.1 uncultured Chthoniobacter sp.
TTCAACGAACCGCCCGAGATAACAAGCGTTCCATTCGAAATGGCGCCCGCGTTGTTGATCGCCAGCGTTCCAGAAGTCACGGTCGTGTTGCCGCCGTAGGAATTGGCGGCGTTGAGGGCAAGGGTGCCTCCCCCGGCCATGGTGAGTCCGGCCCCCGCACCTGCGAGGGTCGCGCCGATATTGGTGGTCCCGCTGGCGGCTGTGACGCTGTAGATGGCAGCGCCGGTTTTATTGGCCGTGATCGTGTAGGATCCATTGATCGAAACGCCCGCCGTGCTCACGGCCAGCGAGCCGATCGTGTAGTTTGAGGAAATCACCGTCGCAAGGTTGCTTGGCGTGTCTCCCGCGAAGATCAAGTCGGAGTCCGCATCCAAATCCGCCCCCGAGAGCGTGGCAGACCCACTTGAGGAGGTGCTGAAATTCACCCCCGACCAGTTGTTACTGGCCTCGCCTGTCCAGTAACGCCCGCTGGCGCTGGAGGCGACGACGAGAACCAATTGCGTCGCCGAGGATTGATCCAGCGTGAAGGTGAAACCGGACTGGATCACGCTCGGATCGAGGCTCCATGAGGAATTGAGCCCTCCGGCGGCGGTGAAGAGGGTGAAGTTGCCAGCGTTCGCGGCACTCAGGAAATTGATGTTGATCGTATTCGTTCCGCTCAAAGAGGCCGACCCGCCGAAGTTTAAGCGATCCGCCGAGGATCCGCTGAGGTCGAAGACAAACGTGCTATTGTTCAGCGTGAGCCCCCCCGAGGTGGTGATGTTGTTTGTGGCACCGTCGAGGAGGCTCAGGGTCGCGGCGCCGGCATCCAAGACAGAGGTGCTGGAGGACAGGGCGTTCGCCCCGTCGAAGACCACCGTTCCGGAATTCACCGTGGTCGCGCCTGTGTAGGAATTGCTTCCCGAGAGCACCAGCGTGCCCGCACCCGTCTTGCCAAGGCCGTAGCCTGTGCCGGAAATGTTTCCTCCCACGGTGAGCGTGCTCGCACTCACTGCGACAGTGGAGTTCGCCCCGAGCGTCACCGCTCCGGTGCCCATGTTCAGTGTGTTCGACCCCGCGAAGGTGAAGTTGCCATTCCAATTTTGCACCTTGTTCCCGCTGAGTGTTCGGGCGGCCGTGACATCCAGCGTGCCGCTGTTGATCACGATGCTCCCCGACGCGCCGCCCAACGCCGAGTCGTTGCCGAGGATCAAGCGTCCGGCGTTCAGCGTGACATCGCCGGTGAAGGTGTTCGACCCCGAGATCGTGAGATCGCCAACTCCGTTTTTTGTCAGACCGCCGACGTTGGACGAATCGATCACGCTGGCGAAGGCAATGTTTTCGCCATTGGTGTCGATCGCAATGGCTGAGCCACTGTTTTTAAAGCGTGACGAGAAATCCTCGGTGATGCCGGTGCCATAGCGTAGCGCGCCGCCTCCGAAGGTGAGGTTGCCCGTTGAGTTCAGCGCATTGGCGTTGTCGATCTGGATCGTGCCAGCGGTAAAGACCGTGCCGCCAGTGTAGGTGTTGGCGGAACTCAGGATCAGTGTCCCTGCGCCATTTTGAACCAGGGAGCCCGAACCGCTAATCGCGGTCGCGGTGAAATCCGTGCCTTGGGTAATGGTGTCGCTGCGATTGAATGCCAGCGCGCTGTCGTTCGTAATCGCGCTGCTGGTGGAAAGGCTGCCTGTCGCGCCGCCATTACCGATCTGGAGCGTGCCGACATTAATGGTTGTTGCGCCAGTATAGGTGTTCGCACCAGAGAGGCTCAGCGTGCCCGCCCCGTCTTTGGTGAGTGTGCCGCCTGTCCCGCTGATCACCCCGCCGAAGTCCGTGCTCGTGCCGTCTCCGGCGATGAGCGATTTGGCACCGATGACAATCGAACCGCTGCTGTTGCCTGAAAGCGAAGCCACTGTGAGGGACGATCCGGCGATGTCATTCATCGTAAGGGTGCCATTGACGGTCAATGCGGTGCTCGAGGAAAGAGTTCCAGCTGTGCCAAGCGCCAATGTGCCGGCATTCACAATCGTCGGCCCCGTGTAGGTGTTCGTGGTATTGATCGTCAGGGTGCCATCGCCGCTTTTCGTGAGTCCAAATCCCGAACCCCCATCCCCGATCGCCCCAAGGTTAAGGTTCGTAACGCCCGATCCACTGGTGGGATTTGTGACATTGAAAACGGCGTTGCCGGTGAGCGTGGTCGCACCAAAGGTGACTTGCCCTGTTCCGGTGGTAAAGTCTTCACCGTCCACAGAGAGCGTGTATTCACCAATCGAAAGGGTTCCGAGAGTGTAGAGGAGACCGGCACCACCGGAAAAGTTGGAAGTTATTATTTTAGAATCCCCACTTACAGTGGTATTTCTGCCAAAATTGGTGTCTCCAGAGTGCATGAACTTCAGCAGGCCACCGTTCAAAGCCAGAGTCGCAGCCGTTGTGCCGAGAGTGGACCCGTTGTTTCTTGTAATTACGGTTCCGGAATTCAGGACCAACCCTCCTTGGTAAAGATAGTTAATGGCCCCACCCACCCCCAAAACGAGGGTTCCCGATCCATTCTTTGTAATATATTTAATTTGCCCGGCACCAGGCACGGAGATCGCTCGAATCGTAAGATTCCCACTGCCGCTGTGATCAACCAGAAGATTGCTATCAAGCCTCAACACTCCTTGAGCATTGCCTAACTGAAAGTTCCCCGTGGCACCGGCATCAACAACGATACTGGCCGTTCCCGTGCTGGATCCCATTTGTGCATTGGCTGCAGCAGTATCGGCAGCGGTGGTGGCCAACAAGATCATCAAATTCGTATCAGCATCCGCGCCGAAAGTGATAGATCGGACAGTCCTAGCAGCTCCCAAAAATGAAGGCGAAGCCGTGGTTGAATTCGCGCTCGCCGCATCAAATATAAGATCAGCCGTGTTGTTAAATGTCGGCGCGGTGTCCCAGTTGGTGGATACTCCGAAGTTTCCCGAGGTCGCTCCGGTCCAGGTGTAGGTGCCAGCGATTGCAGCGCTCATCGGTTGAAAAACAACCATCCCAACAATAGCGACTGCCATTCGCAACATTCCAAACAACTGGCAACATCCCGTTGAATCCCCTCTGCCAAGGAGCTTAGAACACGCCCTCTTCTTTAATGATGCAGCCGACCTCACAGCCCCATGAATACTGGATTTGGTGCCTTCAAGCAAAATCAGGGGAGGGAAATTTTTGAACATACTCCGGGGTGGCTATAAAACCAAAACAATCATTTGCATTTTTGTCAACCCGTTTTTTCAATAATTTGCAGTGGGCGTCATGGAGGGAAAACCTGCTCGTGCAATATGCACGCTACTCCGAAGGGGCATCTGCCGCATCAGGCGCGGGCGCTGCATTCGGAGCAGACTGGGCGCCA
>CAZRLX010000231.1:0-3347 GCA_964601115.1 uncultured Chthoniobacter sp.
GGCCACCAACTCATGTGCCTCATGTTCGCCGGATTCAAACGCATCGCCCCGGACCAAGACACCGGCATGGATTTGAACGAGCCTTGGATTACGGCGCTGGAGTTGTTCGATAGCGGGAGTTGAAAAAAGAAAACCGGGGATTCTTGCACCAGCGCTTGCACGCTGGGAGAGGAGTTGCCCCCGGACTGTTCGGGGAGGATCGTATCCTTTCGGAATAAATCAACTCCTACCCTGCGAAAACATTCGCCCGGTGCCAGGCCAGATGCTCCCGCGCGGGTCTCAAGGCCACCCCCTCCGAAAAAAAGAGTTCGCTCCCGTGCTTCGATTTGAGCCAAGCCGCCTCTGTTCCCCATTCGGTGAAAACCTCACCCGCCACGACGATCCGCATTTTTTCGTCCGCCGTCCACAATCCCTCGTCGAACATCCAATGCGCGTTGCGCGTGAGCGCCAGCCCGTTCTCGGGGGTGTCGTTTCGGCTTTTGGCGAAGCTGTGGATGTGCGCCGCCTCCACGAGCGTCCCGCCCGAGTGCGTGTGAAGCCCGTAGCGGCTCAGCGCGCAAGTGAACCTGTATTGCGTCACCACCGCGATCCGGAACCTCGCGTCCCGCCCCCGCGTCTCCTCCTGCGGGGCTTGAGCCTGCCAAGCAAACTCCTGCCGCCTCGCCTCCGCTTTGGAAATCCCGAGCGCCGCCAGCAACCCCTGTTGCTCGAGTTCCGGGAACCAGGTTTTCACCAGCAAAAACCTCGCCGCCTTGCGAAACTCCGCATCGCCCAGGCACTCGAAAAACTCCTCCGCCAACCGAATCCGCACCGTGGTCGATTCCGCCCCGCTCCGCCCGCCATCCCCCCTCAACGGCACCCAGAATCCTTGGTTCGCGAGATAGTGAAACGGCAAATCCAATCCCGGTCGTCCACCCCAGCGCCCCTGCACGATTCCCCAGTAGCAGTCGAACCTCAGCCTCAGCTCCGGCGATTTTTCCACCAGCGGCGTGGTCAACGCCCCGCTCTCGGCCAAATCAATCAGGCAAAGAAGCAGCAGCGGCTTGTGCGGCGCGAACCGCGCATTGCCCACTCCCTTCGCCTTGCTCACGCTCGGATGGAGTTTTTGCAATTTCGCCAGCCATGTTTGGTTTGGCATTTCCCCGTCTCGCATTTCGATTCATTCGTTTCAATACCCCCACAAGGGATCCGCCTCAATCCGAATGCCTACATTTTCTGCGCACTCATAGCCTCCATCGATTCGCAGATGGTCGTCGAACTGCTTTCTAGAAAATTCGGCAGCGACCTTCTCTGAACGCTCAAAAATCCCCAACCGCTGTGCAAGCATCTCGCAGTCGAGCCGATTTTCCGCCCGAATCATGAGGGCCGGTGGATTGATTGACAGGCCGGAACAAGCGAATGAAATTCCACCCAGTGAAAGGCCACCAGAAGCAGGTCCATCCCGACGATCTTGCGGCCCGCAGGGCTTTGACAAAGCAGCGGCCCGCAACCTTGCGGACCGTGCTGCAGCAAGCGGCGGCATCCCATGCTTGGAGGAAGCGAAATTCCACCCGAATTGGATTAAAGATCGCAGCTGCCTGATTCCAGACCACGACCGACTCGCATTGCCTCAACAAACTTCGTTTTGAGTATCGGGCATATGGGCCCGAGAGGCGTTCCCTCAGTTTACATCCTCCGCCATTTTCGCGACATCCGGGCACAACTCCCCCCTCCCCCGCTCGGCGGTCAACATTTCGCGGGGAATGTCAAATTCCAAGACCTCTTCGCAGGCCTCCGGCCGGCCTAAAAAAATCCGATCCGTTGGACAAAAATCTCTCCGCCGATTTGACAGCGTGGCCTGTGTGTAACGCAACGAATTCTCCGATCCGGGCCACCGATGGTCCGCGTTCGCACCGGGAATCCGGGATGCGTTCAAGAAAGACAAAATAAAATGGCCAACACCGCCATCGCATCGTCCTACGATGCCACCACGCTGGAAGCCGCGCAGACCCATCTCGCGGCCATCCAGAGCCAACTGCCCGCCCGCCGGGCACTCACCCCGAAACAACGCCAGGCGCTCGCCAGCGTGGGAGACAAGAACCTCGCGTTCGTCTCCCAAGCGGTCGAACTCTGCGTCGCCAACCCGGAGATTCTTCCCCGGGCCATCGATGCCGGCGAGACCGTCGACAAGGCGGAATCCCACGCCCGCCTGCTGCGACTCGAGGCCCGCATCGAGCACTTGCTCGAAGCCGTCCGCGATGTCCGCATCCAGTTCGGCAGCGAGCTTTACGCCGTGTGCCTCACGGTCTACGAGCTCTCCGGCCGGCCACTCCTGGGTGCCGGAATGAAAACCGGCCGCGCCACCCTGTCGCGCCGCTTCAAGAAGGCCAAGGCCACCGACCCCGAGACTCCGACGCCCGAGCCCGAGAGCTAAATCGTCGCAGTCCCAATGACGGCGGCCGGAGTTCCAAACTCCCCCGCCCGTCCTTGAAAGCAGCCGCTCCGTGTTCCCAACGCGGAGCGGCTTGTTTTTTGCGCCGAGCCCCGATTTCCCAACTCGGGCGGCCGACTCCCCATCAATGACACTCTCCTTGAAAAAAGGGGCCGCCGACTTCTGTAGCCCGAGGCCGGAGTTCGAAAGTCCACGCCCCTGGTGGCCAAGTCGGAGTGCCGAGTCTGGCACTCCAAGCACCGAGTTCCGGACTCGGGCGATGGAGTTTAAAACTCATTTTTTCAACACTTTGGCCGCTCCGTAGCTCCATACCTCTGTGGCATGTCGGAATTGAAAAAACTGTTGATCGCATGCCTGGTCGATGCCATTTTCAAGCTTATGGGAAATTGGAGCGAGTGTCCGAGCGTCGAGCGAAATCCGGAAAAAGTCGGGGGGGCGTATGTTTTTGAGGGAACACGAATTCCCGTGAGGGCTTTGTTTGAAAATCTTGAGGACGGCGCCACGGTCGCTGAATTCCTTGAGTGGTTCCCGGGCGTGGATCGTCACCAAGTCGAAGCCGTCTTGGAATTTGCCGCTGCCAGCCTCGAAGAGCCCGTTGCCGCGTGAGAATCCTCTTCGACCAAGGGGTTCCTGTTCCACTCCGCAAGTTTCTGCACCCCATGGCCGTGGATACCGCAGTGGAAAAGGGTTGGTCCCAACTCACCAACGGGATTCTGATCGAATCCGCCGAACGCGATGGATACGGTGCCTTGATCACGACGGACCAAAACCTTCGATACCAACAAAACCTCAAAGACCGAAAAATCGCGATCGTTGTCTTAAAAACAACCTCTTGGCCGCGCATTCGAAATTCGGTTGAAAAAGTGGTTGCCGTGTTGCAGGAAATTCCATCTGGCGGCTTCGTGGAAATTGATTT
>CAZRLX010000232.1:0-3323 GCA_964601115.1 uncultured Chthoniobacter sp.
AAAGGCTACCGAGGGTTCGAATCCCTCCCTCACCGCCAGTTCCTTACTCCCCCTTTTTTCTGCCCTGCCGCTTCTTGAACAGGGCCCTGAGCGTTCCTCACCCTATGAAATCACCCTTCCGTGGCACCCGCTGAAGGATCGCCAACCAATCCGGCCCCTCTTGACAAGCTCCCCTTATGTGGAAAGGCCGTTGATCGATTTCCTTGGTGCCACCATCGAATCGCTCCCTCGGCAAATCACCCCAAGAACAAGCCGACCTCCTTCACCCAACGACACCAACATGCCAGATTCCCAAGCAGCCTTCTTCGCCATTTTCAGCGACATCCACGCCAACATCGATGCTTTTAACGCTGTGCTCGACGACGCCGGTCGGTTTGCCGTGCGAGGGATGTTCTGCCTCGGCGACACTGTGGGCTACGGCCCCGAACCATCCGCCTGCGTCGAGCGTGTAATGGACACCTGCGTGACCAGCATGCTCGGCAACCATGAGGCAATGCTCTTCCTGTGCGAAACAATTCCCGACGAGGACTGGGACATCACAGTGCGACAACCACTCCAGCTTGCGAATGACCAACTCACAAAGGCCCAGAAATCCTGGATTCACTCGCAACCTCTCACCGCCGATATCGATCCCATCGCTCTCTCCCACGCCTCACTGAACGACCCCTCGGGATTCCATTACATCAAGGAGGAAACGGAAGCCGAAGCGCATTTCAGCGCACAATCCACATTCATCAGCTTCAATGGCCACACCCATGTCCCGTTGATCTGGGAGCAAGACCCCGAATCCTTCGCCTGCCGCGCACTCACCCCCGGCGAACAACCGATTCGCCTCGATTCAGGAAAACGCTACTCGGTGAATGTCGGCAGCGTCGGCCAACCCCGCGACGGCGATCCCCGGGCCAGTTATGCCCTCTACGATTTCGAGCAACACATCCTCATCCAACGCCGCATTCCCTATGACATCACCCGCGCACGCGCCCGTTTTAAAAAAGCCGGTCTCCCCGCCCACAATTTCCAGCGCCTTTCAGTTGGAAGATAACAACAAATGGTGCAACGCAGTCGAGGAACGAGACCTCCGACCGCGCCACTGGTTGACAAAATCACCGAAGCGAACGCGGGCGGTCCGCGTGTCCGGTAAAAATATTGCCACCGCGTGCTTGGTCGCTACCCTAAATTTATGAAAACGGTCCAGGAATTCAACGTGGTCATTGAGCAGGATGCTGATGGATATTTTGTGGCTTCCGTTCCCGAACTCCGCGGATGCCACACACAAGCCAAGTCATTGGATAAACTGATGACGCGTGTGCGAGAGGTTATTCAACTGTGTCTTGAAGACCAAGAAGATGGATTCATTCCTTCTACTTTTGTCGGCGTGCAGCGGATTCGTATCTGATTATGCCAAGGTTGCCGCGCCTTAAAGGGAAGGAATTGATTGCAATTCTGAAGGCACACGGCTTCGAACTCGTGCGGACCAGAGGCAGCCACCATTCAATGAGGCATCCCGATGGCAGATATACGGTTGTGCCCATCCACGCTGGCGAGACTATCGGCACAGGACTTTTGCTAAAAATTTTGAAGGACGCGGAGTTGTCAAAAGACGATCTGACAAAATAATACGAAACCGTCGGCGCGCCTTTTCGCGAGGGGGCCGGGTCAATGCCCGACCGGCCCGTCGTGTTGCTGGAATGATTCCTTGAGGAAAAAGCTCGCGACCACCCCGAGCATCGCGCTGGCGGGGAGCAGCACCATGGCCATGCGATAATGCTCTCCGGTGTAGCCTCCGCCGGAGGGAACTCCTTGGGCGCAGATGTCCAAAATCCAGCCGAAGAGCGGCTGCGCGAGGCCGCCGAGGAGCATAACCATCATGTTGTTCGCGGAAAGCGCGGTGCCGTTCAGGAGCGGATCGTTGGCCTCGATCGCGGCCACAAACGTAACCACCTGCATGCTCGAGGCCAACCCGATCGCCAAGAGCAGCCCGAACATCACGCCGGGATGCAATGTCGTGAAGGTTGTGAGCAACACGGTGGTGAGAAGCGTGAGCGCCGTCGAGGCGACAAGAAAAACCCGGCGTTTCCGTGCGCGGTCGGAGAGCCACCCCGCCAGCGGCGCACCAACGAGCCAACCGACATACAGCATCGAGACAGCGTTCGACGCGCCCTGCGCGGACATCGGGGAGATGGCCATGATGTAGCTCTCGCCCCACAGGCCGCCGATGACCGTCAGAGGCAGGTAAAGCACGCCGCCGATCAGGCCGATCACCAGCGTCTGCGGGTTGCGAAGCACTTTCAGGATGGACGCCAGCAAATTGATTGGAGGAGCCGTGCTGCGGGACGCCGCAGCGGCCCAGGAGGGCGCGGGAGGAATCAGAGCCAGCATCACCACGAACACAACCGCTCCTGCGATCCACGAGAAATGCAGCGTGGCCCGCCACCCCTCGACCTCGATCAACCACTGCAACCCGGCATTTCCCAAAATCCCCCCGGCCATCCCCAGCGCCGTTGTCAATCCGGCGATGAGCGCAAGCCGGCTGTGCGGGAACCACTGCGCGGCGAGATACATCGTTCCGACAAACGCAAACGCCGACCCCAACCCTTGCAACCCGCGTGCCAGCGTCATGCCAACCATCGTTTCACCAAAGGCCTCGAGCAGGCACCCCGCCGCCACCACCAGCACCGAAGGCAACAAAATCCAGCGCGCGCCGTAGCGGTCGAGCAGGCTGCCGGTGACGAGCTGCAGCGGCGAATACACGTAGTAATACGCCCCCATCGCCAACCCGAATCCCGCCGCATTCACATGCATCACCTCCATGAGCGGTTCCTGCATCACCGACGGCGCCACGCGCACAAAAAACTCGTAGAGATAAAACACCGCAGCCGTTCCCCAGATCACCCACGCGCGCCAATCCCCGGGCGGCTCCGTGCCTTTTGCAGTTCCAAACAGGCTCATCGTGAAACGCACCGCCGGGCGCGGCGTTGCGTGATGCGACACGGAAAAATTCCAGTGTCAGGGTTGTGGCAGTTTTGTGACATCAAGGGGATTTTCTGAAAGATCGCGCGCATCGGGCAACGGGGCGGATGCCGGAACGGCGGACGTGGCGCACCCCCCGAGCGTCAGCAACGACGCGAGGAGCAGGGCGAGAAGCGCGGCTTGCATGATTTAAAACGTTACGCCGATTTCCGCCCCGATGACGAGCGAATTGGGGATGTTTCCCGTGCCTCCGGGGCGAATCACGTATTGCAAGCTGGGCATCACGTAAAGCCACGGCGTGAGTTGCGCCCGGTAATCCCACTCGAGCACCCACTCGTAGGTCGGATCACCCA
>CAZRLX010000233.1:0-3291 GCA_964601115.1 uncultured Chthoniobacter sp.
GTAGGTGCCGCGAGCTGCAGGATCAAGGCGGGCACTTCCTCGAGCGGCACAGCCTTCCCGTAGTAGAACCCTTGCGCGTAGCGCGCACCGCTTGCCCTGACGAAGGCCGCCTGCACCGCCGTCTCCACCCCCTCGCAAGCCACGCGATAGCCCAGGACATCGCACATGCGGACCAGCTCCTTCAGGAGCAAGCGGGCCCTGCTTTCGTCGCCGTCGAGATCGGCGAGAAAGGATTTGTCCAGCTTGACGAGATCCACCGGCAGCTGCGTGAGGTGGCGCAAATTGCTGTAGCCGGAGCCGAAGTCATCGACCGCGATTTTCACCCCGGCCTCGCGCAACCGGCACAAGTTGCCCAAGAGCACATCGTTGGCCACCAACAGCGGATTTTCCACCACCTCGATCACGATCGAAGAGGTCGGTATTTCCGCTCGTCCCAAATCATCGAGCCATTTTCCGGCCCATCCTTCCATCGAAAGAAAGGCCGGCGTGGCATTCAGCCCGATGAGGAACTCGGGGTCCTCCAAGAGTTTGCGCCCCGGCATGCCCGGACTGAAAAGCCGCAGGAACTCGCCGAAGACCCATTCGTCCATGGCGGCTTGGTGCCGGATGCGCTCGACCGCCGGGATGAAGGCGGCGCCGTCCACAAATTCCCCGTCCGGACCCCTCATGCGCAGCAGGGCCTCGACGCCGGCCAAGCGCTCCTCTTTCAGATCGAAGACCGGCTGGAAGACGAGGGAAAACTTCTGTTTCTGGAACGCCTGCCTGACCAGCAGGTTGACACGGTTGCGCTGGCGTCGATCGAGGAAGAGTTCCTCGCGGTAGGTGAAGACGCCGCGCGTCGGCGAGGTTTCCTGCGTGCTGGCGTGACGCATGGCCACTTCCGCTCGCCGCAGCATCTCGATCGGATGGATCGATGGATCGCTGAAGATCGCGCAGCCGATGTCGGCACTAAGACGGATATCGTTGCCATCGACGCGGAAAGGTTGCGCCATGCACTCCTCGATCTCACCGCGCAGGAGAGGAAACTCCTTGGCCAAAGCGGCGTGTCGCACGAGCACGAGAAACTTGTTGCCGCCCGCGCGGGTCACCACCGTGCCGCCGCCGCGAAGGCGCCGCAACCTCTGCGCTGTCTCGATGATCACCTCGTCCCCCGCCGCGTAACCGAAATTGTCGTTCACCTCGATCACGCTTTCGAGCCGCACCTCGAACAGGATGGCATCCGGGGCACCGGGCACGGCCGAGCGGATGGCGGCCTCGATCTCCGCGGTCAGCATGCGGCGGTTGCTCAATCCGGTCAGCGGGTCGTGCTCGGTCAGGTATTGCAACTCCTCGAGACGGATCTTCTCGTCGGCGATCATTTTGAAGGACGAGGCCATCAGGCCGAAGAGTTCGACCAACCGCCGATCCTGCTGCTCGGGCACCAGAAAATCGACGCGGGCCAGCACCTTCCCGCTGAATTGGAGCGGGACCATGGCATAAAGGAACTTCGCCGGCGGGGTCTCCAGAAGGCCCTGGCTCCGGGTCGACGAGGATGGCTGCATGAGGGCGTCCAACTGACGCCAGACATCCTGCATCTGGTTGTCGGGCAGATCGTCCGGAATGACGAAAACGCCCGCCTGCTCACCCGCGCAGAACTGGCGCACGCGGGCCGCCACCCAGCCGAAAAGAGGGGCGTATTTCCCGATGAGGTCGTCGAGCACCCCGCGAACCACGCCGGTGGGTGACGAGATGCGGGCAACGACCGCCGGAAGTTCGCTGTCGATCACCGATCCGAAGAGGACATGCTTCTCCTTGATGCGGATGATCCTCTGCTGCTCGATCAAGTCCATCGTGATGCGCGCGATCGATTCGAGCAGCGTTTTCTGGCGTGGGTCGAGATCGCGTGGTTTCGGGTCCATCACGCAGAAGCTGCCGATGGGCAGACCATCGGGCGTCATCATGGGAATGCCGGCGTAGAAGCGGATGTGCGGCTCCCCCGTGACCAGCGGATTCCCGGCGAAGCGCTCGTCGGCCGTGGCGTCGTGCACCACGAAAGAGGGCGCCTGCTCGAGGATGGCGTGCGCACAGAACGCGACGCTGCGGTCGGTCTCCTTCCCCTCGAAACCGTAAGTGCTCTTGAACCACTGCCGCTCCCGGTCCACGAACGAAATCGCGCCCAGCGACGCCCCTGTCACGTCTGCCGCAAGGGCGATGAGATTGTCGAAAGATGCGTCCGGGCCCGTGTCGAGGATCCCGTAGTCATGCAACTGCGCCAGACGCTCCATCTCCCGCGGATGGCGCGGAGCCGGAGCGTAAGGAGGGGGAGGCGCCGATGCGGTTGGTTCGGGCTTCGGGGAAACGGGCACGCTCTTATCCTACGCCCGCATCGAGGCGATGTTCATGGGGCATAGACCCCAACTCAGCCACGCAAAGAAAGGACGACATCACCCTCCCCTTCCTCATCCCGATCTAATGGGCGGCCATCGGGTGGATGTGGGGCATGGCCTGGCGCCGCCCGTCCCGGCCAGAGCAGCTTGCACCGGAATCCTTTTTGCCCTAAAAAGGATGCATGAAAACCACGATTGATATTCCTGACAGGGAACTGAAGGATGCCATGCGCTTCACAGGAGCCAAGACCAAGCGCGCTGCCGTGGTCGAGGCACTGACCGATTTCAATCGTCGCCGTCGCATGGCCGCCCTCGTTAGGCACTCGCGCTCTTTCGAGAGCTTTCCGTCGCTGGATTCGCTGCGCAAACCCGAGGCAGGACGCGACAGGCTGACTGGTGCACGATGACCATTGTCGACACTTCACTCTGGGTGCACCAACTACGGCGGCACGGTGACTCCAAGAAGCGAACCCGGGTCGAAGAGCTCCTGCTGGCCGGGGAGGCTGCGTGGTGCGCGCCCGTGCGCCTCGAGTTATGGCGGGGCATCGGCACGGAAAAGGAAGCACGTGTGCTCAAAGAATATGAGCAGGTTCTGCCCGAGTATGCCGTCGATGAAGAGGTCTGGGAGCAAGCCTGCGACCTGGCCTACCGCTGCCGACGCGCGGGAAAAACCGCTCCTTTCGCCGACATCTTAATCGCAGCTTGCGCACGCCACCATAAGGTGGAAGTTGCTCACGACGACGCGCATTACGACTTTTTGATGGTGATCTAGAGGCAATCCTCTTTGCCCAAGGGCCACCGCGAACCCCCCGTTGACGCCATTTCCCCCTGTCGAGTTCCCCCGCGACCGAAAGCGCCAACCTGTCACATCGGGCGCCAGTGGGTGCGCCATTTGCGCCATCGTGTCACACTTGTCGCGTGCCAC
>CAZRLX010000234.1:0-3265 GCA_964601115.1 uncultured Chthoniobacter sp.
GGACATTGTAGAGAGTCACCTTGCCGGGTTGGTCGGTTGCGGATTGGAGGTAGGCGAGATCGACGAGGATGGCGCTCTCAAGCCCCTCGACCGGGGAGTGAAAAATCCCGCGAATCGTGAACGAGATGCCGCCGAGGCGTTCCAGGGTCACAGCCTGTCCAACCTTCCAACCGTATCGTGCCGCCGCGCGGCTTCCCACCAGCGCCGCGCCGCGCTCTGAGGCAAACGCCTGGAACTGATCCTCGGGAACCTCGATCTCCCGGAAATTCCGCACCACGGCCGGCTCGATGCCATGCACGGCCACGAGGTCCGTGACCCGCGAGCACGAGCTGATGACAAAAAGTTCGGCCGTCACATCCGCCACGCCGTCGATCTCGCCGAGGGCGTCGCGGTGCGCCTGCGGGAGCTTGGAAAGCGGAGGACAACTTTGAAAGCGGTCGAAAACCACCAGCACATCGGGCCGCGCCGCAGTGGCCAGCATTCGCTGCAATCCGCGCTCGACGGCGACCACAGCACAAAAAAGGGAAACCGCCAAGGCGACCGCCAGCACGGCAAGCAAGGGACGCAGCGGCGCGCGAAGCATCGCATGCGCGGTGTAGCGCCACCACTTCATGCGACGCCCTCCCGGTTTTCCAAAAGCACGCCTTTTTCCATGTGAAGAACCCGATCCGCCGCCTCGGCCGCCTTGGGATCGTGCGTCACCATGACGAAGGTCTTTCCCAGCCCGCGGCAGAGCAGGCCGATGAGGTCCAAAACCGCTCCGGCGCTTTCGCGATCGAGGTTTCCCGTCGGCTCGTCGCCGAGCAGGAGAGGCGGATCGGGAGCGAGCGCCCGCGCGATGGCCACCCGTTGCTCCTGGCCGCCGCTGAGTTGCGAGGGCAGGTGGTGTTGGCGGTCCGCCAGGCCCACGGCCTCGAGCGCGTTCATCACTTGTTCCCGACGCCGACGCGCCGGCAGGCGCAGCAGCAGAAGGGGCAGTTCCACATTCTCGTAAGCGGTGAGCACCGGCACGAGATTGTAGGCTTGGAAAACATAGCCGATGTTTCGCGTGCGCCAGGCGGCGAGTTGGTCCTCGTTGAAATCGCTGATGTCGCGGCCATGGATCACAACCCGCCCAGAGGTGGGCGAATCGATGCCGGCCATGAGATTGAGCAGCGTGGTCTTGCCGCTGCCGCTCGGGCCCATGAGTGCGAGGAACTGTCCTTGGGGCACGATGAGATCCACGCCCTGGAGCACTTGGATTTCCTCCGGTCCGCGACGGTGGACCTTGTGCACGGATTCGATTTGAACGACGGGATTCATGACTTGGGAAAAACCACTTTCACGGTCATCTCGGGCCGCAGCGCGGGCGAAGTTTCCTCGAGACGCAGGACGACCCGCACAGTGTTCTTCGCCAGCGAGGCCTTCGGCAAAATGCGGTCCACCCTGGCCTGAAACCCGCGTCCGGGTTCGGCATCGAGGCTCACCAATGCGCGGCCGTGCGCGGGAATTTTCGCGAGGTCCCGTTGGTTGATATCCACCCACACCTGCATTTGCGCGGGATCGATCACGGAGGCGATCTCGTGGCGTTCGTCGAGGTTGATGAAATGGCCCTCGGACGCCCTGCGCTCGAAAAGCACACCGTCCACGGGAGACTTCACGCTCGATTGCTCGATGCGCCATTGAACGCTGTCGAGTTCGGTGCGGATGCGCTCCGCCTCGGCGCGGAGAATGGCGGCCTCCGACGCCGCCTGGTCGAGATCGCGGGCCGGCGCGGCTCCGCGACCGGCGAGGGTTTTTGCGCGCTCCAGCTCGCTCTCCGCAAATTCCAAACGCTCCGCCACCACCGCCGCCGCGCCCTGCAACTCGGCCGCGTGCCGCTCATGCAGCTCCGCGTTCATCGTGGCGATCACATCGCCCGCACGGACTTGCTCCCCCTCGCGGACCTTGAATTCATCGATGCGGCCGGGCACCAGCGGCGTGATTTTCACCGGGTATGGCGGAACCGGCTCCACCCAACCCGCGACGCTAAACTCGCCGTCGGCGGATGGGGAATCGGCGGGCGAAGGGATTTCGACCGGCGCGGTGGGAGTTGTTTGAGGTGGCGGGGCGCCACGTGTCCACCAGAGGAGACCCGCAAGCAAGAGCGCGGCGACGGCGACGACCCAGCCGAGGGGAAATTTCCCGCCCGCACGGCGGACCTCGTCGTCGCGATTGATGTTTGCCTCCAGTTGGAGGGCTTTGGCTTTTTCGATTTTCATGGAATGGCTGAACTTTTGCCCGCCCGAAAAATCCGGACGGGGTGTTGAGTGGGAACGAGCCGCCAACGACGGCTCCCGACGGGGTTCAGGCCATTCGCGGAGGCTGGTCGATCGAGGGGTGGAAACCTTCAGGCACGGTCTCTTCGAGAGTCAAAAAAACGAGCGGCACGAGATTCCGGATCGGCAATTCCCGGGGCGCGGTGGACGCGAGCATTTTTCCGATTTGGCCGCAGTGGGCGCATCCGGAGGCCGCCAAGTCGTCCCCGCAGCCCGAATCCCCGCAATCCGCGGCGGCACATTCCGGCACGGCGGAATCGGGCATGCAGGCAAGCGGCAGGCTCAACAGGTTTCCCGCCAGGAAAACCGCAAGAAGGATCGGGGCGATGCGCATCGGATTGAGTAAAGATGCCTTGGGTCACCGGTTGTCAAGAGCGCAAAAGGGTGCTGGAGGCATGGCAAGAAAATCAGCAATAGGCGGGGTGGCTTGCTGGCCACAAGAAAACCCGACCGGGAGGCCGTGCGCCCTTCTTTGATCGTGAAAAGTTCCATTTCACACCAACGGTTGTTCGGTTTTAGACTTTTGAGCTGGGTCAGAGATTTGTTCAAAGCCTCGATCCCCACAAAACGCCCAGAAGGGACCTGGTTGCCCTGGCGAGCCTAACCTTCGACCCCTCGGAGATGGGATTCGTTATCGTGCGGGTTTTGTCAGGTCCGGAACATCTTGCGCAAACACACCGATGCGGACCCGACAAGCGGGTCCCTCCTCGCGAAGCGTCGTTCCGGTCCGACTGTGAGAGCGATGACGGGACCAAGGTTGCGTGGGAGGGGATTTTCGGGGCGGATTGATTGTGTGAAGCGTGGGGGCGGATGACGAAAATTGATCCTGTCGGGCAAAATATTTCGGCGTCCCCGGTGATTTCATTGCGAGGGTAAGCAGCGTGGCGAGACCTATGGACTTATACCATTTCCAGTATTTTTCTGGACTTTTGAATTGCAAAAATTGGTCCCATTTTGCGGGCATTCTT
>CAZRLX010000235.1:0-3261 GCA_964601115.1 uncultured Chthoniobacter sp.
CCGACCTGTGCGGATTGCCCAATCCGCCGCAGCTCGACGGCACCAGCCTCGTGCCCGTGCTCAAGGATGCGAAGGCAACGGTCAAATCCGCCGCACTCACCCAACACCCCCGTCCCGCGCTCTACTGGGGCGGCGGGCCGCAGGCGCTACCCAAGGTGATGGGCTACGGGCTCTTCACCGACCGCTGGAATTACCACGAGTGGCGGGATTTCAAGACCGGTGAAGTGGTGGCCCGGGAACTCTACGACAATCAAAACGACCCGCTCGAAACGGTGAACCTTGCCGATACCAAGGAAGCCAATGAGCAGATTCCCGCACTCTCGGCACAGCTCAAGACGATGACGAAAGGAACCCAACGGTGAGGCGGCCAACACTCCCACTGTATACCGCCCTGCTGCTGGCGCCGCTGACCTCGCTCCATGCCGGCGAGGCTCCGGGAGCCAAGAAGCCCAATTCCCTATCCAACCCACAAACCTTTGAGATGAATCGTCCCTTTCGAACCCTCCTTGTTATTGCCATTTGCTTGCTCGCGCTCGCGGGCGTGCAGGGCGAGCAGTTCAAGCCAAGCGACTACGCGCTGAATGTCACCACTGACCGCGCAGAACCTTTCTACCATAGAGGTGAAACGGTCACTTTTACCATCGGCTTCACCCACAAGGGCGAGCCGGTGAAGGATGCCCAGGTAAAATGGAAAATCTCCAAGGACGGTCTCGAACCACCCTTGCAGGAAGGTGTCGGCAACCCGGAAAACGGCACGTTCACCGTGAATGGAAAGCTCGACGAACCCGGCTTCCTCCAGTGCCAGGCAGATGTTTCCATCCCGGGCGAATCGGTGACCACGGGGCTCGCGGCCGCCGCCATTGACCCGAACGAAATCAAACCCAGTCTTCCGCCGCCGGATGACTTTGAGGCCTTTTGGGCCGGGCAGAAAGCGAAGCTCGCCGCCATTCCGTTGAATATCAAATTGACTCCCGTCAAATCCCCCATGGCAGGCGTGGAGGTTTTTGACGTCCAGGCCGATTGCATCGGGAAACCCATGTCGGGGTATCTGGCCCGTCCGATTGGTGCGAAACCTCAAAGCCTGCCGGCGATTGTTTTATGCCATGGCGCCGGAGTGCGGAGTTCCCGTCTGGCCCTCGCGACTGAATGGGCTGGGGAAGGATTTCTCGCCTTGGATTTCAACGCCCATGGATTGCCCAATGGCCAGCCGTTGGAATTTTATGAAAATCTTCAGAAGACCGAGCTCAACAAATATTTCCTCAAAAATCCACAATCCCGTGAGACGATCTTCTTTCTCGGTCTTTTCAGCCGGCTGATGCGTGCCATCGACGTCTTGACCTCTCAGCAGGAATGGGATGGGAAAAACCTGGTGGCTGAAGGTCGAAGCCAGGGAGGTGGACAGGCGATCGCAGCCGCCGGCCTCGATCCCCGTGTGACGTTTTTTGCCGCACAGATTCCCGCCATGTGCGACCACACCGGGGTGGTGGCCGGCCGCAACAACGGCTGGCCGAAGCTCGTGCCCATGACCGATGGAAAGCCGGACGAGAAATCCCTCCAGGCCGCCCGCTATTTCGACGCGGTGAATTTTGCTGCGCGCACCAAGGCGGGGGCTTTTTTCACAGTCGGCTTCATCGATGTGATCTGTCCGCCCAGCAGCGGGTATGCGGCCTACAACGCGATCAGCGGGGAAAAGGATATCGTCAATTATTTCCACACCGGCCACAAAGCCACACCGGAGGGCGATGCCGCGGCCAAGACGGCGATCCTCGACTATCTCCAAGGCGCGAAAGCCAGTGGACACTGAGTTTATGCGGCCGACCAGCCTCACACTCCTCGCCGCCCTCCTTCTCGCACCGCTGACCGCGCTGAATGCCGCCGATCCTGATAGCTCCCAGAAACCGAACATTGTCATCGTCCTCACGGACGACCAAGGAATCATGGACACCTCAGTGCCTTTCCTCACCGACGAGGCAGGCAAGCCCAAACGCCATCCGCTCAACGAATTCCACCATACCCCGAACATGGAGCGGTTGGCGGCTCAAGGCGTCCGTTTCAACAACTTCTACGCCATGAGCGTTTGCTCTCCCAGCCGGGTGTCGCTCATGACGGGGCAGAACTCGGCGCGTCATCATGTCACGAACTGGATCCATCCCGTTCAAAACAACGCCAGCCCGCACGGTCCGGCGAACTGGAATTGGAACGGCCTCACTGCGGACGACGTGACCCTGCCGCGCCTGCTCCAGAAGGCTGGCTACCGAACCATCGAGGTTGGCAAAGGACATTTCGGCCCGCATGGTTCGCAGGGCGGCGACCCGCGGAATCTCGGATTTGACATCAACATCGCGGGTGGGGCATGGGGCTCGCCGGCCACCTACTACGGGGAAAAGAACTACGGCAACGCCGGGGGCGCCGCCACTCCGCTTGACCGCGCCGGGAAAGGTTCGCGCTCGGCGGTGCCGGGGCTGGAAAAGTATCACGGCACTCGCACCCATTTAACCGAAGCCCTCACTTTGGAGGCGAATGCGCAGATCACCGGCGCGGTTCATGCGCGCCAGCCGTTCTTCCTCTACCTCTCGCATTACGCCCCGCATTCAGCCGACAACCATAATTTCGAGCCCGATCCGCGCTTTGCCAAAAATTACAACAAGTGGGAACTGACACCGGTGGGGCACACATGGATGGAGGCGAACGCACGATCTTTCGCCACGCTCGTCGAGGGCGTGGACAAGTCCCTGGGTGACGTGCTGGACCAGCTCAACAAGCTCGGGGTCGCGGAAAATACACTCGTGATCTTTCTCGGAGACAACGGCTCGGATTCCCCCTGGGGTGGCGCCAACGAAGTGGCCAGCGCGTCACCGCTGCGTGGGAAGAAGGGCTCGAACTACGAGGGGGGAGTGCGGGTGCCGTTCATCGCCGCATGGGCCAAGCCCAACTCCGGGAATCCGAATCAGCAACGCCTACCGATCGCGGCGGGCATTGTTCAAAGCCAGCTCGCCGCGATGTATGACATCTTCCCGACCATCCTGAACCTTGCCGGAGTCAAAGCGCCCGCCACGCACGTCATGGATGGCCAGCCTCTCAACGCTCTGCTTGCCGGCAGACACGACCCCGGGCACGACGAAACCTTCCTGTTGCACTACCCGCACGCCACTGGGCGAACCCACTACTGCACCTCCTACCGTGAGGGTGATTGGAAAGTCATTTACCACTACTTCCCGAGCATCGTCTCCGACGGTGGGCATTATCAGCTCTACAATCTGA
>CAZRLX010000236.1:0-3250 GCA_964601115.1 uncultured Chthoniobacter sp.
CCGACGGCCGTATCGCCGACTTCGTGAAGAACCGCTACTCGACCTGGGATTCCGATCTCGGAAAGAAGGTTCTCTCCGGCAAGGCATCGTTCACCGAGTTGGAAAAAATCGCCCTCTCACAACCCGCCCCGGCACTCGCCAGCGGCGGCCAGGAATACCTCGAAAACATCGTCAACGAACTCATATGATCACCCTTGGCATCGACTGCGGCACGCAGAGCCTCAAAACCGTCGCCCTCGACGGCGACTCCGGAAAAATCCTGGCCTCCGCCAGCAAGCCCTATGGCCTGATCGAGGGCCTGCCCACCGGCCACGCCGAGCAGGATCCCGCCATCTGGTGGGACGCCCTGTGCGAGACCGTTGGGAAAGTCCTCTCCGATCTCGGATCCAGAAAATCCGAGGTCCGAGGAATCGGCATCTCCGGCCAACAACACGGCTTCGTGCCGCTTGATGCCAACCTCGAGGTCATCCGCCCCGCCAAACTCTGGTGCGACACATCGACATCCCCCCAGTGTGATGAAATTCGCAGCAAGCTCGGTGGACGCGAGAAAGCCATCGAACTCGCCGGAAACGACATCCTCCCCGGTTTCACCGCCCCAAAAATTCTTTGGCTCAAACAAAACGAGCCCGCGAATTTCGCCCGCCTCGCCCATGTCGCCCTGCCCCACGACTTCCTCAACCTCAAGCTCACCGGCTCGCTCCGTATGGAATTCGGCGACGCCTCGGGCACGGCGTTGATGGATGTCCGCTCGCGCACCTGGTCCCGCCAAGTCTGCGACGCCATTGACCCTCGACTGGTGGATATGCTCCCGCCGCTTGCTTCCTCGCTCGAACCCGCTGGATCGCTCCGCACCGAACTTGCCGCGGAGTGGGGGCTAACGTCGCCCGTCACCATCTCCTCGGGCGGCGGTGACAACATGATGGCTGCCATCGGCACGGGAAACACCCGCCCCGGCGTTGTCACCGCCAGTCTCGGAACCAGCGGCACGATTTTCGCCTGCGCCGACAAGCCGGTCATCGACCATCAAGGCGAAATCGCCGCGTTCTGCGACAGTGCCGACCATTGGATGCCGCTTCTCTGCACGATGAATGTGACAGTGGCCACCGAGGCATTCCGCAATCTCTTCGGGTGGGATCACTCGCAAATGGATGCCGCAGTTTCCAGCGTGCCGCCGGGAGCTGACGGACTCCTTTTCCTCCCTTACCTCCAAGGCGAGCGCACACCGAACCTCCCACACGGCTGTGGTGTCTTGCACGGCATGACGACATCGAACATCACGCCCGCACACATCGCACGCGCGGCAATGGAAGGCGTCACGCTCGGCATGGCCTACGGCCTCCGCCGCATGGAATCCCTCGGCCTCAAGCCATCCGAAATCCGTCTCACCGGCGGCGGGAGCCAGAGCCCGGCGTGGCGTCAAATCCTCGCCGATGTCTTCGGCTACCCGGTGGTCACCATGGAAAGTGCGGAAGGGGCCGCTCTCGGGGCCGCCATCCAAGCCCTCCATGCGGCATTGTCGGGGTCCTCGCTGGATGACCTCGCCGCCCGCTGCACTCCGGTGAAAGCAGGAAGCCGCCTCGAACCCAAGCGCGCCGATTTCTACAAGGGCCTCCTCGATCAACAAAACGCGCTCCGCGAAAAAACAATGGTGCGCCGCTGACATACCCACGCCCTCCAGCACATGAACCAAGAGAAAAACCAGCAACTCTTCTGGGGATGCTTCATCGCCCTCGTCACCACCTCGTTCGCCTTCATCACGCGGGCGTTCCTCGTCAACGACCCCTCGCTCTGGCCCGCGGACCTCGGCTTGGACAAGGTCAAGGCCCAGGAACTGTTTGGTGCGGGCATCTGGCCGTTCGCCATCTCGATCATCCTCTTCAGCCTCGTGATCGACCGAGTGGGCTACCGGGCGGCGATGATTTTCAGCTTCGTGTGCTATGCCATCTACGCCGTGCTGGCCCTCCAAGCCCATGCCGTCCTCCACCCGGCAGGCGCTCCACTGGAGGGAGAGCCCCTTGCCGCCGCGCGTGCGTCCGCATGGAACATGCTCTACGCGGGGTCGATCGTCCTCGGCTTGGGGAATGGCACAGTGGAGGCCTTCATCAATCCCGTCGTCGCCACGCTCTTCAACCGTGACAAGACAAAGTGGCTGAACATCCTCCACGCTGGCTGGCCGGCCGGTCTTGTGGTGGGCGGCCTCATCTCGATCTTCCTCGGCGCACAGGTCTCAGCCGATTGGCGCATCCTCGTCTACCTCATTTCAATTCCTGCCATCATTTACATGCTCATGCTTCTCGGGGCGAAATTCCCTGTGAACGAGCGTGTGGCTGCCGGCGCGTCCTACCGCGAGATGCTCGCCGAATTCGGGATCCTCGGCGCAGCACTCGCCGGATTCCTCGTCTTCAAACAACTCGGCATGGTGTTCGGTTGGCCGCAACCGGTCACCTGGACCCTCCTCATCCTCTCCGTCGCCGCCTACGGCCTCTATTGCCGCTCGCTGGGCCGCCCGATCCTGTTGCTCCTCTGCCTCATCATGATGCCGCTCGCCACCACAGAATTGGGAACCGACGGCGCCATCTCGGGCATCATGGAGGAACCCCTCCACGCGATCGGAGCGAACCCACTCTGGGTGCTCATCTACACCTCGAGCATCATGATGTGCCTCCGCTTCGTGGCGGGTCCGATCGTGCACAAACTCACGCCGCTCGGCCTCCTCGCCGTCTGTGCCGCCCTCGCCTGCGCCGGGCTTTTCCTTCTCTCGAAAGCGCACGGCCTCGCATTCATCTTTCTCGCGGCCACCATCTACGGCGTCGGAAAAACCTTCTTCTGGCCCACCATGCTCGGCGTCGTCGCCGAACAAACGCCAAGAGGCGGAGCATTGACCCTGAACGCCATCGCCGGCATCGGCATGCTTACCGTCGGCATCCTCGGTGGTCCGCTCATCGGCGAAATGCAGGAACGCTCGATCGAATCCGCCATCGAGGCCAAGACCCCAGGGGTCTACCAGGCTGTGTCGAAATCCGACTCGTATTTCTTAGGAACCTACCGCGCCCTGGACCCTGCAAAACTCGCGGCGCTTCCAGAAGCCGAGTCCCGGGAAATCTCCACCACCGCCCAAACCGCGCGCCAAGGCTCGCTGGCAAAAGTCATCGTCTTCCCCGCCTTCATGCTCCTCTGCTACCTCGGCCTGATCCTGTGGTTCCGCTCCCGTGGCGGCTACAAGGCGGTCAACCTCTCGGCCAACCACTGA
>CAZRLX010000237.1:0-3211 GCA_964601115.1 uncultured Chthoniobacter sp.
CAGACCACCACCTCTGGAACAACAACGGCACCTTCTGGTGCCATTACACCCTCCATCTGCCGGATTACACCAAGCGCCGCGTGCGCCGCAGCCTGGGCACATCCGGCCTCGGCCACGCCCGGAAACTGCGCGATCAAATCCTGGGCGGCGTTTCGAACCCACAACCCAACCAAGCCCGATAAGGAGCCCGAATCATGGTCAACCTAACTCCAAAAGAAATCCAAGAAATCCTGAACCCCGAGGATGATCAAACCGAGATCGAATCCCTGAACCTCCTCGGCCTCCACGACTGCGCTCTCTCGGCGATCGAAGAAAAGCTCCAACACACCCAGGACAGTTCCACCCTCAGCCAAGCCGTAAAGACCGCTCTCGTGATGCGGCGCTACGATCTGGCTGTCGAGTATGCGGAGCGCTTGAAATGGGCTGAGGGAGTCACCAAGGACGACATTCAGCTCATCGGCCTGGCCTACAACTATGCGGGCCGTGCGGTGGATGCCTACATGATGAGCCGGGAGGCATTCCATCGGGAGAATGCGGATTGCACGGATTACTACACGCTGGCCTGTCGGGGCTCGGTTCTTGGCCATGTGAGCGAGGCTCTCTACCTGGTTTTGCAATGCCTCGCGTCCGTTCCGAAGACCCACAGCTACCTTTTGCGAAAAGCATTTTTGGATTCTGAACTCGCAAATGTATGGAGTCATGCGGCCACGGCCACCCCCACGCTGCAGCATGCTCTTGCCGACCATGTTCCCGATTGGTTGGCAATTTTCGGTGCCAATTCGGATGCCGAACCTGAGAGATGTGTGGATCACAGCGACCTGCGGCACATTCCCTCGGAATTTCATGTGCTTCTGAAAGCCGGTTGCGCATCCACTTTTGAAACATCGCCTCTGAACGCTTTGCAGTGTCCCGATCTGCACAAGCGTTATCTGGAGTGGCAGAATACAATTGCCGCCGGGCGAGTTCATGCATTCGCCAGTTACATTCATGCCTGCGAGCGGACACTTCTTGCTGCCCAACCGCTCTTCGCCGAATTCCAGGCGGAAAAAAGCCGCTTCATGCTCGCGAGAAACCACCTCATTTGCATCCTGCTCAATTCGGATGATGTGAATCCCGCGAAGCTGCCGGACCTCCCGCTGCTTGCACCGCTACTTGAGGAATTCCGCGCGCAATATGAGGAATCCCCGGAAGCCTTCCGCCTCCTTCTGAATCGCGGGAAATACTTCCTGCTCGAATCGGAGTTCAACAACCTGCCGCCTGTCAACCGCTCCTCGGGAATGGCGGCGTTGTATGTGGGAAACTGTTTCAATCATGCCAGGAGATTTCCAGAAGCCATTCGAGCGTATCACGCCTGCGCCCGGACTTGGCCGTGGGATGCCGCGCCGCTGCTGAATCTGGTCTTCACGCTTCAACGTGCCAACCGCTTCGACGAGGCATTGCAGGTCCTCCGCCTTGTCAAAGACTCCGATCTTACCGCCTCCACAAGAGACGGGATCGAACGGGACATCGCCAACCTTCACAACGACCGAAACCGATGCAACCAACGCCCGAAGGTGCCCACTCCCGCATTCGGCGGCTTCTGGCCCGGAGCCGACGGGGAATTCCTCGAGTGGCTTGGAACAAGAACCCCCAATTCCAAAAAATGAGCAACCAACCCGTTCGCACGCTTGAAAAGCCCAAGCCCACTCGTCGGACTTGCCAGCAGACCACGCACAAACCGCCTGTCCTCGGCCGGCAAGCCACCCCATCCGAACCCCAGACAAGCCTGCCCGAGCCAACCCCGGAAGAAGCCTCGCGATTTCTGCAAGGGTATCTCTACCTTGAGCTTTACAGCTACCATGAGCAGATCCTATTCGTGCTCAAGTTTATCTACATGTATGTCCGTTACGATGGAAACATCGAGATTATAGATGTTTCCGATCAACAATTTATCAGACGATAAATACATGAAATCCATCGTTAACAAGCGATCAAACGAACAAGGTGAGAGCGGAGACCGGCGCTGATTCTTTCTCATGTTGCAGAGCGGGTGTTCGAGGTGGATTGCAGCGTTGGTTTTTGTGGAATTGGCAAAGAAAAAACGCCCTGACATCGCTTTTTGAAGGCGAGTCAGGGCGCTTGGTTATTCTTCCTTGGCCAGGAATGAGGCATCCTCATCCCATGGGATTTCTTTTCCCAATCCGGCCAACAACTCGGCTGACTTGTCGAGGCACTTTCTCCAGCCTCCGAGTTTGGCCGGTTGCATTCTTGTCGACCTGAGGAAGCGCATCTCGTTGTCGGCTGCGCAGCGCTGCCAAACTTCGCGCTTCTCCTCGGGAGTGAGGTCGCGGAGTTTTGGCAGTCCCATTTTCATCTCGAAAAGGGATTTTCTGGCTCGACTGCAAACCTCGGAGAGAACTCCGAGATTGATGCGGAAGAGTTCGCTCTCGCAGTTGCCTTCCTGCCAGACAGAGAACTCGCCAAGCAGTGAGCAGACGCGGATGCGGGTGCCGTTTCGTTGAGTGAAGCGCCAGACAAGGATTTGGCTGGACGCTTCGTTTTTCCCGGACTCTGAGAGAGCCGGGACCGACGCTGTGTTCGATTTTTCAAGGATCATATTTCTGCCGATCCCCAGAATCCCCGAACCCTTAATGGGCGCGGCTCTCCTGTGGAGCAGTTGAACGAGTCCTCGGAAAAATCAGTGTCGGTGGTTCATGGTAGGTGAGAGGCGAGAGAACGCCCAAACGTTCAAAGTTTTTATCAGATTTTTTCGGAAATCCAACCCCTATGACACAGGAAAATTATCTCCTGTGGAAAATCCATGCATGCGCGTCCGCACTGTCCCAGCAAGCCGGGTGCGGCTTTGGCCATCGCGACTCACCAAGGTGATGCGATCGCCTGAAAAATGAAACACGGCGTCCTGCTGGAACTCGGCGCATAGGCTCAGGGCCGTTTGCTCATCGCATGCAATCCCCCAGCCAGGCTCCGTATGAAGGCCATCCGGCGAGCCGCCGGTGACTCGAAAATGGAGGAGGCCCTCATCTTTTAAAAGCTGCTCCAATTTCATATCGGCGGCGTTGTTGAATGACCAAGCGTGGATTTCTGAATCGGGGTTGTAGGCCGTGACGACCCAGAAATCTTGGATGCCCAGCTGCGGAGCAAAATCAAAAACAGTGTGCAGGAATTCTTCTTTCATCAACGGAGTGGGCCAACCAAGGAGGCAATGGAAAAA
>CAZRLX010000238.1:0-3184 GCA_964601115.1 uncultured Chthoniobacter sp.
GGTGCGGGTGCTTTTGTGCATCCGGCGCTGGAAGAGCCGTGGGGGTTGGTGATCAATGAGGCGATGGCGAGCGGGTTGCCGGTGCTTTCGAGTCGGAATGTGGGTGCTGCGGAGGAATTGGTGGTAGAGGGAAAAACGGGGTATCTTTATGATCCGGAGAACGTTGCGGAGATGGCTGCGGCGATGGGAATGTTGGCGGGCATGCCGGAGTCGGCGCGCTTGGCGATGGGGAGGGCTGCCGTGGAACAGGTGGAGAGGGTCGTGCCATTGCGGGCTTTCGGCGAGGGGCTTGCGAAATTGGTTTTGGGAATGCGGGATGGAGAGGGAGAAAGTGGGCAGCGTTCATGAGAGTGCTGAGTGTTTTGGAGTCGGTGTCGCGGGTGGACGGGGGGATTTTTGAGGCGGAGTTGGCATTGCAGCGCGAGTTGGCAATGGTCGCTGGAGTTGCTGTGGATGTGGTGGCGCTGCGGGATGAATTCACTGAGGCGGATGCGCGGCGTTGGGGGGCGTTGCGTCCGGTGGTGGGGGATGTGCTTGGGCCGAGGGGGTTCGGATATTCACGGGGACTGGTGGATAAAATGGAGACGGGTGCGGATGTTGGGTATTGCGCGGCGCTATGGAAGTATCCGGCGTGGGCATTCTTGAATTGGCAGGAGCGCACGGGCAGACCGGCGGTGGTGGCGCCGCATGGGTCGCTGGATGCATGGGCGCTAAGAAATTCCAGGTGGAAAAAACGGATTGCGACGGTGTTTTTCAAAGATCGCCAACTGCGGAGGGCGACGTGTTTCCGGGCACTTTGCGAGGCGGAGGCGGATGCGATTCGTGCTTACGGTTTGCGGCAGCGGATCGAGGTGGTGCCGAATGGGGTGGAGTTGCCGGATCAGAGTTTTCAGTTTTCAGATTTCAGTTTTCAGAGTCGGGGGAAGAAAAGGCTTTTGTTTCTGGGGAGGATTCATCCGAAGAAGGGGTTGGAGGGGTTGATTCGGGCTTGGGCGGACACTCAAAATTCAAAATCCAATATAAATGCGAAGCTGTGGCAATTGGTGATCGCGGGGTGGGATCAAGGTGGGCATGAGGGGGAATTGAAGAGGCTGTGCGAGGAGCTGGGAATCAAAGTTTTCAGTGGTCAGGGTTCAGTTTTCAGGAGGGAAGATGCAGATGTGGTTTTTCAAGGATCGGCGTTCGGGGAGGAGAAAGAGGCGTTGTTGCGAAGTGCGGAGGCGTTTGTGCTGCCGAGTCTGAGTGAGGGGTTGCCGATGTCGGTGCTTGAGGCGTGGGCTTACGGGTTGCCAGTGGTGATGACGCCGGAATGCAATTTGCCAGAGGGCTTCGCCAGTGGCGCTGCGCTGGAAATTCGCAATGCCGAAATGGGGTGTGCGAATTGGGAGGGACTGAGGGCGCTTTTGGAGACGACTGGTGCGCAACGGCAGGCGATGGGGCTGCGGGGGAGGCGCTTGGTGGAGGAAAAGTTCACTTGGCCGAAGGTGGCGGCACAGATGAAGGAGATTTTTGATAGTTTGTTTTGATATTTCTATGGTATAAATCGCTTTTGTTTAGCTGGAAGAGCTGTTTTCATGATGCCTCAAAATATTTTTCATTTTTTATTGAAATAGTGGAAGTCTTCGTGTTCTCATGCTGCGCGAAATGTCCGTTAAATTGAACGACCCAACTCTGGAAGCGTCTGCGCTCTCGGAATTGGAAGTGGAATCTATAGAGATATTTATAGGATTTTTCAAGTTGATCGGGTTGCAAAAATCGATCGGCGAGATTTACGGGTTGCTTTTTGTGAGTCTGGAGCCGCTTTCGATGGAGGAAATTATTGATCGACTGGGATTAAGCCTCGGTGCGGCGAGCCAGGGATTGAAGGTCCTGCGCTCGGTGGGGGCGGTAAAGCAGGTGTCTGTGCCCGGGGAGCGGAGGGATCATTATGCTGCGGATTTGGAATTGAGTCGTTTTGCGACGGGATTCATTAAAGAGGAGTTGCAGCCGCGGGTTGAGCAGTCCAAGGAGCGGATCGTGAGAATGCGGGAGCTTGCGGAGGGGTTGTCGCCAGAGGATAGGGCATCGGCCGAGGTGCGATTGGAGCGATTGAAGCATTGGATGGATCGTGCCGACAAGATGCTTCCTTGGGTGTTGAGATTTCTGGTGAGGTGAGTGCCCGGCGGGGCTGTGACGCTCTGCATTTTTTCCTGTGACACACGGGAGGACAGTCTGGTGGTGGAGGTGGACCGGTTTGAACAACGAGCCGATGACCAAGGGCGGTAGCTTGCCCACGTGGGGCGGGGGAATGCGAAATGCCGAAATGGGGATTTTGAAATGGAGTTGAGGAGCGTCGAGGCGGTGGTGGGTGCGCTCAACGCGGCGCGCGTGCGGTATTTGATCGTGGGCGGGTTGGCGGTGAACGCGCATGGGTATCAACGCGCCACCGTGGATTTGGATCTGGTCGTTCAGCTTATGCCGAAAAATGTCCTCTCGGCGATGGGAGCGCTTGAAACGCTTGGCTACCGGCCCAGAATCCCGGTTACCGCCGAGCAGTTTGCCGAACCTTTGCTCCGTGAGGAATGGCGGAGGGAGAAGGGAATGCTTGTTTTTCAACTGCACAGCGACAATCACCGAACTACGCCGATTGATGTCTTTGTTTATGAGCCGTTCGACTTTGATACGGAATACGAACAGGCCGTTTCGGAGATGATTGCGCCGGGGGTGGAGGCGCGTATCATTCGATTAGAGGCTCTTTTGGAAATGAAGCGCGTCGCGAATCGGCTCAAAGATTTGGTGGATTTGGAAGCGCTTCAAAAAATTGCTCCCTACAAAAAATGAACCCCGAATTGGCAAAACATCCAGGCTGGAAATGGTGCACCTTCGAGGGCGCGGAGTTGCATTCTTTGTTGCTCGGTCTTGAGACCTCTCTCCGGGAGAAAATCATTTGGATGGAGGAGATGCAGGCATTCCACGAGCGGTTTGCGGATAGCCGCGCCAAACAGCTTCGCGAGGAGAATCTATCGTCCTCCAAGCCAAACTAATTTCCCTTTCCCATTTCGCATTTTCCCATGACAAAGTATCCCACAAAAATCGACGGAGCGTATCTGCTTCGGCCGCGAGTGTTCGGGGACGCACGCGGTTTTTTTCTCGAGAGTTGGAACAAGGAAACATTCGCACAGCTCGGGATCGGTGCGGATTTTGT
>CAZRLX010000239.1:0-3163 GCA_964601115.1 uncultured Chthoniobacter sp.
CGACCACCTCGCCCCGCCAATAGCCCAAAACGGTCGGGACGACCGTTCCCCCCTTGAATCTTCTCCGCGCCTCTGCGTCTCTGCGGGGTAATATTCCGTCAACCCCGCTGATCGCATCCCCCGTTCCAATCACGACAGGCCCCTCGATCACAAAATAGACATCCACGATTTTTTTTGAAACAAGGCGGCATGCGACTACTTCACGCAATCTTTGTCATGGCTGCGGCTTTTTTGACTTTGTCGGAGGCCGCCGAGGTGACCTCGCCAATCACAGTCCCATTGCACTTCACGGAGACGGGTGCGGGAACCTACAAGCTCGGCATCTATGCGGGGATCGGGGACGGCGGAAAGCCGGCGTTGTTCGAGTTTGATACGGGGGGCGCCGGCCTTTACGCGGCCTACGCTTCGGCGAATGTGTCGCGCTCGGATTGGTGGGGCTCCGGTGTGGTTTCGCAAAACCAGACAATCCATATCGTCTATGACAGCGGGAACACCTACAACGGCACACTCGTTTCCGCCCCCGTCTCCCTTTATTCCACCCATCACAGCACCACACCGCTGGTGACGATCCCCCCGGCGTTGCTTGGGCAGATGAATCAGATCAGCAAAACGAACCAAAACAACGGAAATGTCACCCCGCTCTGGGGACCGGATGGCGAACTCAACGGAGAACCGCCGATCAACGGAGTGTTCTACGGCGATTTTGGAATGGCACCCAAATATGCCCCCTACGGCATCTCAAACCTGATCGCGCAAATGACCTATTCCTCGAATGTCACCGCTGGCTTCCGGGTTCATGCCGATCCCGCCAACCAATCCGCATGGATGCGCATCGGGCTCACAGCGGAGGATTTGGCGGAAGCTGGCCCCCTCGTCTTGCCGATGAATGTGGACACTACGGCGAATGGCACACTCACGCCGAACGCGAACCTGAGGTTTTTCAGCGAGCAGCTGTTCAATGCCACGATCCAGATTTCCGGCAGCAACCAGCATTTAAACAGCCCCGGTGTGGGCATCACGCCGGACACCGGGGCAGGCACGACCCTCCACAACACGCAAAACAGCGCGCAGGCACAGGCCTATGCGAACCTCATCAACTGGACCAACCCGCCCGCCGACACACTGGGGGACTTGATGAACCACCTGGACTTCCGTTTGTCGGCGACGAACACCTCGAATCAACCGGTGGAATTTTTCAATTTCCGCACGAACGAAGTGGTCGATGGCGGGAATGTCGATGTGCAGAACAACCGCTCGAACACGCTGTATTACCTGAACACCGGCATCCTGCTCTTTTACAACTACGACCTCGTTTACGATCTGGCGAACGGCCTCGTGGGCTTCGTGCCGCTGCCTCCCTCGACGCTCTATTGGGTCGGCTCGAATGGCACATCCTGGACCGCCGCTGACAACTGGTCGGCCAGCACTACCGCAAGCTCTGGCAATGCCACGCTGGCGCTGGACGGCTCGCAAGGCGTGGTCTTCGCCTCCAGCGGAGCAAACGCCAGCACGACCGCAGCCACCGTGCTCGACCACCACGCGACCATCACACGGTTGACCGTCAGTTCCGCGCAGCCAGTTTCGATCGGAGGCAGCGGCACGCTCACCATCAACAGCTCCTCAGATACCGCGATCTCCATCGAGTCGAACGCCGAGAATGTGACGATCTCCGCACACGTCGTTTTTGCAGGAAACTCCGGCACCATCTCGGTGAAAGGAGTGAACCCCCTGCTCTCGATTGCCTCGCTCGGCGGCTCAAATGGTCTCCAGAAATCCGGCAACGGCACCCTCCAACTCACCGGAGCCTCGAACTACACCGGGGGAACGACTTTGTCGGGAGGAACTCTTCGGTTGCTACATGCGAACGCACTCGGCAGCGGCGAACTTTATTTGTCATCCGGAACGCTCGCAGTCGGCAGCGAAGCGCAGCCCAACCTCAGCCTCGTCGTCCCCGGGCATATGAATTGGGCGAACTCGAATGCGGTCGTATCGCTTGCCTACGGCGGCAACATCACGGCCTCGGGGGAGTTCACCCATGGTGGAAATCCCGGAAACCGCACTTTCGACTTTGGCAGCGGCCATTCTCTCCAACCCGGCAACAACACGCTGGTGAACTTTGGGGCGACGACATTCCATGCCTCCGACTTCCTCGCCAGCGCCTCGCCGGGCACCACGCTCTCCGGCAATTTCCAAATCGTCGGAAACTCCCTCGTCTATGTGCTCCAAGGCGGCTCCGCGAGCGGAAGCGTCATCAACAACTCGGGTTCCGGAGGCACGCCGACCTGGGTGGATTTCACGGTGACCGGATCTGTCACGACTGCTGGCGGCAACAACACGATCCGCGACCTGACATTCACCAACAACGGCAACCTCGCCATCCAATCCGGCTACTCGCTCACGCTCTCGCAAGGGCAAGTGGCGGTCGAAAACGGTTCCTCGATCGTCAGCGGTGGAACTCTGGCGACTCCGGGGAATTTCAACAAAACCGGCGCGGGCGAACTCGATGTCCAAAGCACCCTCGCGGTCAATGGCACCACCTCGATCGATGCGGGCCTTCTTTCCGTGAATGGCCAACTCCTCGCCAATTCCGTGACGGTGCACTCCGGCGCCACGCTCGGTGGAAGCGGCACGATCTTCGCGCCAGTCACAGTCTCGGGCACGTTGGCTCCGGGCAACTCCCCCGGCACGCTGACCATGTCCGCCCTCACACTCACGCCGACCGCCGTCACGGATATTGAAATCGAAAGCCTCACCAACTTCGACCGCCTCGTGGTGGGTGGCACAGCAACCCTCGGCGGCGCACTCAACATCCTGCCATACGGCAGCAATCAACTCGCCTATGGCCAGCAATACAACTTCCTGCAAGCGGCGGGCATTTCGGGCAACTTCGCAACCATCACCGCGCCGGCGACCTTCCGTGGGCGGCTCCTGAATTTTGGCACGACGGGCGTCCTCCTCATCGCCCCGGACACCTACACCCGCATGGCAGTGACGCCCAACCAGCGCAGCGTGGCCAAGGCACTCGACTCGTTCATCCCCGCCACCAGCGGCGACCGCGAGACCGTCAGCATCGCGCTCGATCTACAAACCGCCGAGCAATACCCCTACGCCTTCGACCAGATCATGCCCGGTTTTTATGAAAGCTTGGCAAACATCGTGATCG
>CAZRLX010000240.1:0-3155 GCA_964601115.1 uncultured Chthoniobacter sp.
AGGGGCATCTGCCGCATCAGGCGCGGGCGCTGCATTCGGAGCAGACTGGGCGCCATCCGCGGGAGGTGTGGCAGGCGCGGGCGGCGCTGGTTTGGGGGCCTTGATCCCCACAAGCACAACCGTGAACGATTCGGGCTTGTCCCGACGCAGGTTCACCAGAATGCGGGTTTTGCCCATGGTCGCAGCAAGTGTTTGCAAATCGCCGGGTGTGCCATCGGACCCGTCAAAGGCGATTTTGACATTCGGCGCAAAGGTGAAGGTCGCCTCACTGTTTCCAGCCGGCGGCAGCAGGATCGTGAGGGAGGTATCGGTGGCCGACTTCAACCACCCATTCTGAATCAACGGGTGCCCGGCTTGAGCGACAGAGGAACAGACGAAAGCAAAGGCTGCGGCAAATGAAAGGATGTGGAGGATTTTTTTCATGGAGGTTGGGATTGCGGCGGCGGAAAATTCACCCACCGCTTATGCAAACGATAAGCAACGCATGTCAGCTGCGCAACCCGGAAAATAAAATTTTCTGCTGCGCACCAAGCACGCTCTCACTTCACCCCGAACTGGTAAAGCATCTCGTGCCGGTAGGTCTCGCCGGGATCAAGGCGTGCACTGGGAAAGGCTGCCTGATTCGGCGCATCGGGGAAATTCTCGGTTTCGAGGCACAATGCGGTGCGGTGCTGATAGGCGGTTCCGTTTTTTCCCTTCACGGTTCCATCCAAAAAATTGCCTCCGTAGAACTGGATGGCAGGCTGGTTGGAGCGAATCGTGAGTCGGCGTCCGGTGGAGGGATCCTCCAACCGCGCGGCCACGGCGAGGCCATTGGGCTTGGGGCGGTCAAGCACCCAGCAGTGGTCGTAACCCCCTCCATAGGTCAAGGCCTCAAAGCTCTCCCCCACCCTGTCGCCGATCCGATGCGCTTTGCGAAAATCCATCGGCGTGCCTTTCACCGCATCCAGCTTGCCAGTAGGGATCAGGCCCGCGTTGGTGGGCAGGTAGCGGGAGGCGGGGATGGTGAGGCGATGGTCATTGATCGAGCGGGAGGGGTCGCCGGTGAGGTTCCAGTAGGGGTGGTGCACGATATTCACGATGGTCGGCTTGTCGGTGGTGGCTGTGGCGGTCCAGCGGAGTTCGTTTTTGTCATTCAGCGCGTAGGTGACGCGGGTCGTGAGGCGGCCGGGGTAGCCCTCTTCGCCATCCGGCGAGGTGTATTCAAAAGTGATCGAGCGTGGCGTGTCGTTGGTCACCACCTTCCAAAGCTTTTTATTGAAACCGATGGTGCCGCCGTGCAGATGGCAGGGCATGTCGCCAGGGGCGTTGTTTTTTGCCAATCGATAGGATTTCCCGTTGAGGGAGAATGTCCCGTTGGCAATTCGGTTGCCAAACCGGCCAACGGTGGCGCCGAAGTAGGGGTTTTCGTCGGAAAGATACCCGGCGGCGGAATCGAAGCCGTGCGTGACATCCGCCAGCACGCCTTTCCGATCGGGAACGCGCACGGACACAAGCGTGGCGCCGAGGTCGGACACGCGGACCTGCATGCCGTTTTTGTTCGAGAGGGTGAACACCGACACCGGCCGGCCATCGGGCATTTTTCCGAATGTCTCGCCAGCCGGCGAGGCGGAGAGGAGCGTGAAGGGAGTGGCGAGCAGGGCAAATGCGGCGAGCAGGGTGTGTGTTTTCATGGGGTTGGTGGGAAAAGTGGCCGTGACGTTCTAAGGCGATGGCAAGGCGTGGGTGCGCCAGGCCTCGGCGAGGAGCCTGTCGGTCATCTCCTTGACTCGCTCGGGCTCGGCGGCGGCGAGGTTGTTCTGTTCGTTGGGGTCGGCGGCGAGATTGTAGAGTTCCCACTTCACCTTCGGCCGAATCCCGTCACGCACCAACGCGCCTTTTCCCACAAGCTTCCAGTCGCCCTCGCGCAGGGCGGCGTTGCGCTCGTGCTCGAAAAAGAGCGAGCGGGGGTTGGCTGGCGCGCCTTCGAGTGCCGGCAGCAGGCTCATGCCCTCCAAGGCCGGAGCCTCTTTCGGATAATCGGCCTGCGCGATCTGGAGAGCTGTGGGCATGATGTCCATGACATGGGCAACCTGGGTCACAATCCCCCCCTTGTCGCGAATCCGCGCGGGCCAATGCGCAATCATCGGCGTGCGGATGCCCCCCTCGTGCGCATGGTGCTTGTAGAGCCAGAGCGGCGTGTTGCAAAGGTTCGCCCAGGCGCTGCCGTAGCTGAACAGACTGCCGGGGCCGCCGAGTGTTTCCAGCGCCTCTCCCTCGTGCAAGCGGTTCGGCTCGCGGGTCGTGTTGCCGTCGATGCCGTGGCCTGCCTTGGGATTCGCGTAGTTGGCGGGGGTCAGATCGAACCCGAACGGCTCCCACTCGGCACACGCGCCGTTGTCGCTGAGAAAAAGGATGAGCGTATTTTCGAGTTCTCCGCTGTTTCGCAGGTCGGCGATCAATCGACCGATGTTGGCATCCATGTTCTCGACCATCGCCGCATACACCGCCATGCGCCGCGCGAGGTCGGCACGGCGGGGCGCTTCAAGCGAATCCCACGCGGGATTTTTTCCATCGGGAGTCGCGGAACCCGCCTTGCGCGCGAGGGCGATATTCTCAATCGGAGAACGGCCCGGATCCTCAAGCGAAGCTGGAACGAGCCCCAGCGCCTTGAGTCGCTCGATGCGCTCGGCGCGCAACACATCCCAGCCTTTTTCGTAAGTCGACACATAGCTCTTGGTGAGTTCCGGCGGGGCTTGGACTGGGAAGTGCGGGGCCTGATACGCGACATACAAAAACCACGGCACCTTCTCGGCGCGCGCGGTGTTCAAAAAATCCAAGGCATAATCGGTCATGGCATCCGTCGCAAAGTATTCCCCCGCCGCATAGGTGCGCTCCGGACGGCCCGCCGGCAGACGAATCATCATGCGCGGCTCCCACGAATCCAGCCCGTGCCCGTGCACAAACCCATAAAACTCATCGAACCCCCGCTCGGTCGGGCCGGGCTCGTTCACATGCCACTTGCCAACCATGTAGGTGCCATAACCCGCCTTTTTCAGAGCCTCCGCCAAGGTCACCGTGTTTTCATTCAATCTCCCCCGGTAGCCGGGCATGTCGTTGCCCCGCCCCACAAAACGCCCGATCCCCGCCTGATGCGGATACAGCCCCGTCAGCAG
>CAZRLX010000241.1:0-3103 GCA_964601115.1 uncultured Chthoniobacter sp.
CAATCCGTATGTCCAAACAAAAAACATCGATGATTTCGCCAAGCAATCGGTCGAGCTTGCCCGCTATCGAACCCAGCCCGGCTGTTCTCCCACCCGAGCGGCGATTCTTACGGGACGCTATCCCTTCCGCGGCGGCGTTTCGCATGTCTATGATCATTTGGCCTCGCTGGATGGAGATGCGCTGACACTTGCCGAGGCGCTTAAGGACTCAGGCTATCGGACCGCCCTGATTGGCAAGTGGCATCTTGATGCCGGCAAGCCCTCCCAGAAAGCGGGCGCTCAGGGTTTTGATCATGTCCTTACTTTTCCCGGACCTGCGCTCAAGCCAGGCGGATATTCCGATATGGTTCTATGGCGTAATGACAAAAAAGAAGAGCAAAAGGGTTACTGCATGGATGTCTTCACGGATGACGCTCTCGCATGGATACAGGCCAACAAAGGCGAACCATTCTTTCTCTACTTTCCGGCCAACCTCATCCACAGCCCGTTGGAAGTGCCTGATCAGTATATCGACCATGCCAGTGGTCTCTCCGATTCCACTAAAAAGGCCTACGGGTTGCTTCGCAATTTCGACATGAACTTCGGCCGCTTGATGCAAGCACTCAAAGACAACGGCCTTGAGGAAAATACGCTGGTGGTTTTCACCTCGGATGATGGCCCCTGTGGCAGCTCCAAGCCCTTCGATCGATTCAATAATGGCTTCCATGGCTTGAAGGGCACCGTCTATGAGGGGGGAATTCGTGTGCCATGCTTTGTCCGCTGGCCGGCCAAGCTGAAGGCACCCGCCAAGGTGGAACAAAACACCAGCGACATCGACCTCATGCCGACCATCCTTGCAGCATGTGGTGTTCCAGATCCCTCGGGGGTTTCGTTTGACGGAAAAAATCTGCTGCCGCTTCTGTAAAATCCGCAGGCACCTTGGCCGGAGCGGAATCTTTTTTATCAAACCAACGGATGCGAGCCCATTCGGGACAGGGTTTTTGCAGTTGTCTCGGGCAAGTGGAAACTTGCCCAGCCCTGCATGCTGCCCGAGGAGGTTTACATCCGTAAAATCAAGGCCCAAGAGGGAGCGAAGGGACGTGCAAATCTGGATGGCAATTACGCTCCCATGTGCAGGGCGCAGGGGCGCCCTTTTCGCTCCATCGCCGGTGAGCCGCGTTACGAGCTTTACGATCTCGAAGCCGATCCGGGCGAATGGAAGGATCTGGCGGTATCGCATCCGGAAATTGTGGCCAAGCTTCGCGAGGCTTATGACGCCTGGTTCACCGATGTGGAAAAGGACTGGCATACCGCCAACGAAAAAGAAAAGGCCTCGGATGAAGGAAGACCACGCTCGAAACAACAAGCGGAGCAGTCATGAAAGCGCGACGCCCAACGCGATTTGTTTTTGCACTGCTGTTGGCAGTATCAACCATCTCCCCACTCCTGTCGGTCACCGAAGCGCCCAAGACCGGTCGTCCGAATATCGTCTGGATTTTTTCCGATGATCACGCCACGCAGGCGATCGGGGCCTACGGCGGTCGGCTCCAAGGGCTCAACCCGACGCCCAACATCGACCGCCTTGCGGCAGAAGGCATGCGCTTCGATCGCAGCTATGTCGAAAACTCGATCTGTTCGCCCAGCCGGGCGGCACTGCTCACGGGAAAACTGAGCCACAAGCACGGCGTGCGTTTTATCGATGGCAAGGACTTCGACTGGCAACAATTCCTCTTTCCGGCGGCCCTGCGAGAAGCGGGCTATCGCACCGCTCTGATCGGGAAAATCCACCTCGAGGGGGAACCTCGAGGTTTCGACCACTGGGAGGTTCTCAGCGGACAGGGGACCTACCGCAATCCGGTTCTCTGGTCGGAGAAAGGAAGGGAGAAGCACCGCGGCTATGTCACGGAGATCATTACCGATCGCTCGATCGATTGGCTCAAGTCTCAACCAGACAGCCCGTTTATGTTGATGATCCACCACAAGGCACCGCACCGGCTGTTTGTTCCCGACGCCCGCCACATGGCCCTCTACGAAGATGTGGATATTCCCGAGCCGGACAATTTGTTCGATGACTACGTCACGCGTGGTGCCGCTGCCCGAAGGCAGGAGTCCAGCATTGCCAAAGACATGGGCCTTTGCGGGGATTTGAAGGCAATAGACGCCGACTTCACTTTTGAGGGATTCGATCCCGGTGAAGAGGTGGGAGAGAAAGGCCAGTTTGCCGACCGGCGGAAGTGGTTTGGTGAGAATAAGGACAAACTCAGCGGTCGCGAGTTGGTGCGTTGGAAATACCAGACCTACCTCAAGGATTTCCTGCGCTGCGTGAAAGGGATCGATGAAGGGGTGGGGAAAGTGCTGCAGGCCATCAAGGATTCCGGGTTGGATGAAAACACGATCGTTCTTTACTCGTCCGACCAAGGGTTTTTCCTCGGAGAGCACGGGTGGTTCGACAAACGATTTATGTATGAGGAAAGTTTTCGCACCCCGCTGATCGTGCGTTGGCCGGGCGTGGTGCGTCCCGGTAGCGCTAACAGCGACTTGGTGCAGAATATCGACTGGGCGCCGACATTTTTGGAGATAGCTGGCGTCAAAGCGCCGGCTGAAATCCAAGGGAGGAGTCTGGTTCCTCTGCTCCGGGGGGCAACACCTGCCGACTGGCGCCAATCGCTGTATTATCACTACTACGAATTTCCCGGCACCCACAGCATTCGTCGTCACGAAGGCGTCGCCACCAAGCAATACAAACTCATCCGCTTTTATGGCGAAGGTGTTCCCGATGGGGAAGAATGGGAACTCTACAATCTCCTCAACGATCCCTCCGAGATGCACAACCTTGCTGCCGATTCAAAATACGAGTTGATCTTAAAAAAACTGCAGGGCGAGTTGCAGAATTTGAGACAAAAATACGAACTCCCAGAGGCAGAAATCCCTCCTATGAAATCTGCTAATCCTGTCATCCCTTCTGAAAAAACTGTCTTCTCAACACCGTGAGCATTCCGATGGATCGTAGGGTTGAGACTGATTTGTATTGGCTTGATCGAGAAAACATCGCGTTCCGGGTGGCGGAATTTCAATATCGGCTGGCTGGTGGATTTTGTGACCGAGTGGAACGGTGATCCGCATT
>CAZRLX010000242.1:0-3090 GCA_964601115.1 uncultured Chthoniobacter sp.
TGCCGCGCAGGTATTCCTCGAACGCCTTGCTCAACTCGCGCGCGACACACACTTCCCGAGTGGGGCGGATGCCCTCGAGCGCCTCGAGCGTTTTCACAATCCGGTGCGGCGACTCGTAGTAGATACTTGTTTCGCGACGTTCCACCGCCGCCGTCAACTCGGCGGCGCGGCGCCCGCTTTTCACAGGCAAAAACCCGCCGAAGGTAAACCGGTCGCTGGGAAACCCCGAGCCCACCAATGCTGTCACCACCGCGCTGGGACCGGGCAACACGGTCACCGGCAGCCCTCGCTCGACACAGGCGCGAACAAGGCGGTGCCCGGGATCCGAGATGCCGGGCATGCCCGCATCGCTCACAAGCGCCACGTGCTGCCCGCCGGCCATGCGGTCGAGCAATTCCCCGCAGCGGGCGGACTCGTTGTGCCCGTGCAGGCTCACGAAAGGCTTCTTGATGCCCAAATGCGCGAGCAACATGCCGCTGTGCCGCGTGTCCTCGGCGGCGACGAGATCGGCGGCCTTGAGCGCCTCGATCGCCCGCAGTGTGATGTCCTGCCGGTTTCCGATCGGAGTGGGAACGACTGTGAGCACGGCGGAACCCTCCTGCCGCCTACCAGCCTTCGCAAATCTGGAACATCATGTTCTTCGACAGGTCGGCCGCCGCGTCGGAGAGCGCCTGCCGCTCGATCGTGACCAGATCGTTTCCGCTGAAGAACGAGGCGCGGCCGTATTGCAAACCGCTCATGAGCACCGCCCCGCTGCGCTGGCTCACAACCTCGTAGCGAACCTTCACAACCAACCCGTATTCGCTCGTGGCGAGCACGTTGTTCTGCACCGCGCGGAGCGAGGTGCGGTCGATATCCTCGATCGTGCAATACAGGATCGCATCCGCCTCGTTCGTGTTGACGATGCGATAGGTGCCGTCCTGCTGGAGGCACTTGACGAGCGAATCCGCAAAGAGCGACTCGACGCGCGGCTTGTAGGTTTGGTTTTTGAACATCGGCACCGCAAGCGTCTGCACGGAGCGCATCGGCGTGGGGCGGATCTCGCCGAGCTTGTAGCCGCAACCGGCAAGGAGAAGAACGGCCAGAACGGCCAAGGTCGGGAATTTCATCATGGCGTGGGAAGTCCGGGTTCGACCGCTGGCATGGGCGCAACATCACGCGCCTCGGTGCGCAATCTCGGACTGCTCACCACGGGCAACTCGTCGGGCACAATATCCCGGCGGGGCGGGCCGTTAAAATCGGCGAGCGACGAGGTCTCGACCTGCGCCTGCAGACGCCGCCGCAGCGCGGCAGTTGCACCTGTCTCGGCGCTCTCGGGCCCGGTCCGCAACGCATCGTCTCCGACAAGGCTCCGAAGCTCCTGCACACGCTCGGACGCGATCTTGGCGTCCTCGGTCCCGGGGGAACGCCGGATCACATCGTTGTAATAAATCGCGGCGGCGCGTGGGTTTTTGTAGCGGTCGTAAAATTTGGCGATGGAAAGAAGATCGTCCGCCTCGGTCCCGCCAAGCTTGGCCATGTTGTCGCGGGCCTGCGCGGCCTTCTCGCTGCCTGGATACTGCAACAGGAAATCCTCGAAGGAATTTTTTGCACTGATCACCGCCGAGAGGTCCTGGGATTTTCCGGACTCCCCGATCCGCATGTAGATGTAGCCGATTTGGTAAAGCGCATCATCGGCGATCGCACTGTTGGGATACTGGTCGAGAACCCTTCGATAGGCGTCGGCGGCTTCCTTCACACGGCCTTGGCGCTCGTAGGTGAGTCCGAGGTTGAACTGCGCGATCGGCGCGTTTTTGCTGAAGGGGGCGTTTTGAATGATCGAGGCGAACATCTCCTCTGCCCTGTCCGTGCCGGGCACGATCGGCAACCCGAGGAACTTCACTTTTTTGCCGCCGAGGTAGGCGTTCGCGATCACCACCTGGCTGGCCACCGCTTTCTCGAAATCCGGCGTGTCGGGATATTTCGTCACGAGCGTCTGGTAGGCGTCGAACGCGCGGGAGGCGTTGCCGTCGGCCTCGTAAAGCTGACCGATTCTGAATTGCGCGCGCATGGCCAGCGGGGAGGCGGGATTGTTTTTGATGAACCGCCGGTAGGATTGGATCGTGTCGCTCTCCGCCGCAGCATCGTATGCCGCCTGCTCCTCTGGAGTGACCCCCTCGTTCATCTTTTGCCGGACAGGCTCGGAAGCGGGGGTCTCGAAAACGGGCGGAGGTTGCTGGGCCACCGCAACACCCGAAATCACGGCCAGGAGGCACATCAGTAGGAATCGAAACGACATTGGTGGGCGAGTAGATAAGGGACTGCGGAGGATGCCGTCAAGAGTTCGCACCTGCGCGTCAAGGCCGCGCGTAGGCGACAAAGCGGCCCTCCCGCCGGAACCACAGGAACCACGGATACCCGCCCATGCGCTGCCTCGGCTTGAATTCGTAAATCCCAACCCCGCGCGACCCTTGCGAACCCGCCATCCACAGTCGCCCGCCAGCGTCGCGGCCGAGATACATCATGACATGCGTGACCGGATGTTTCCGCGTCGGGCGGTGGGTGTGCTCCCAAAACAACAGGTCGCCCGCCTTGAGTTCGCGCATCAACCGCCGCGGGTCGGCTGGCACCCGGCGGAGCCTCCCACGCTGACGAAAAAACTCGTATTGCGCCGAACTCGTCCGCGGCACCAACGCCCCGCTCCCCTCGCGCAGCATCCACCGCACGGTGTTCGAGCAATCCATGACCCATGGCTTGTCCTCGCCGGGCGGATGCCATGGCTTGCCGTAGCCGATCCGCTCGGCAGCAAGCCGCCCAGCCAGCGACTCCCAGTCGTCGGCGGATGCCTTCGCTGGCGTGAGCAGGAGGAAAAGACAAAGAAGCGAAGTCCAGAGCACCCGACGCCAAGGATGTCCCGCGCTTAGCCGGGCAGGCTCCGTGCCGAAGCCCAATTTCCTTTGGGCCGAAAACGTTCCCGAGAAGCACGACTCTCCCGGCATCCTCTGGATCACCCCAGCTTCATCTTCATCGGCGGAGGCGTCGGGCCTTGTGGCGTGGGCGTGGCCTTCGGACGAGGCGGTGGCGTTCCAATCGGCTTGACGGTAAAAAGTT
>CAZRLX010000243.1:0-3082 GCA_964601115.1 uncultured Chthoniobacter sp.
TGGCGCAGACCTCGGCGAAGTGGGCGTTCTCGGCGAGGAAGCCGTAGCCGGGATGGATGGCGTCCACGTCGGCCACCTCGGCGGCGCTGATGATGCGGTCGATCTTGAGATAGCTCTCGGAGCTGGCGGCGGGGCCGATGCAGATGGCCTCGTCGGCGAGTTGGACGTGGAGGCTGTCGAGATCGGGCTCGGAGTAGATGGCGACGGATTGGACGCCGAGTTCCTTGCAGGCCCGGATGATGCGGAGGGCGATCTCGCCGCGGTTGGCGATCAGGATTTTTTTGAACATGGCGTGGGGCCGTGGAGGCTTATTTCAAGCGGAACATCGCCTGGCCGAACTGGACCGGCTTGCCGTTCTCGGCACAAATTTCGGTGACCGTTCCCGCGACCTCGGCCTTGACCTCGTTCATGACTTTCATGGCTTCGATAATGCAAACCACGGTGTCGGGAGTGACCTCCTGGCCGACGGAGACGAACGGCGGGGCGTCGGGCGAGGGCGCGGAATAAAACGTGCCCACCATCGGGGACTTGATCTCGATCCCGCCAGCGGTGGCCGGCTTGGGAGCGGCTGCGGAAGACGCGGGAGCCGCAGGCGCGGAAGGAAGGGCTGCCGGTTCGCTGATCGAAACGACCGGCTGGGAGGCGACGATGGAATGCGAGACCGTGGCCTCGGCTGTCTTGAGAGTGATTTTGAATCCTTCCCGCTCCATTTTGAAAACGGCGACGCCGTTCTTCTTCATGAGGTCGATGAGAGTGCGAATTTCTTTGATGTCCACGGTAGGTAGGGTTTTTTTGAGGAAACAAAATCCTCACACGTGCCGCCTCGGGCGGTCAAGCAGGGGATTCCCGACCAAACCTCGAACCGTTGAACAATCCGACCCGAATGGCCTTGCAGGAAACCGTCACGAACATCGCCGCCTACCGGTTCGCCGAGTTGACGGACCTGAAGCCGCTGCGCCGGCGGTTGCTGGATTTTTGCAACGCGAGGGGTTTGAAAGGCACGATCCTGCTGAGCACCGAGGGCGTGAATCTTTTTGTGGCCGGGGGCGCGGAGGCGGTGGAGGAGTTGCTCGCGGAGTTGAGGGCGGTTCCCGGGCTTGCCGATCTGGCGCCGAAAATCAGCGAGAGCGCCCGGCAGCCCTTCAGCCGCATGCTGGTGCGGATCAAAAAAGAGATCATCGCGTTTGGAGTCGATGGCATCCGGCCCGGAATCCGCACATCGCCCAAGTTGTCGCCCGCGACCTTGAAACAATGGCTGGACGAGGGACGCCCGTTCACCCTGCTCGACACGCGCAACGATTACGAAATCAAGCTGGGAACATTTCGCGGCGCGATACCGGCCGGCATCGACCACTTCCGTGATTTTCCCAAGGCGGTGGACAATCTGCCGGAGTCGATGAAGGACCGGCCCATAGTGATGTTCTGCACCGGCGGCATCCGCTGCGAAAAGGCCGGGCCCTACATGGAGTCGAGGGGATTCCGCGAAATCCACCAGCTCGACGGCGGCATTCTCAAATACTTCGAGGAGGTCGGAGGCGCGCACTACGAGGGCGAGTGTTTTGTTTTCGACCAGCGCGTGGGCGTCGATCCCGCGCTGCGCGAGACCTCGTCCTCGCAATGCTTCCGGTGTCTCGCGCCGCTCACCGCCGAGGACCAGACCGATCCCCGCTACGTCGCGGGGCGGAGTTGTCCGTATTGTTTCCAGACCGACTCGGAAAAAACGGCCGGGCGCATCGCCGCCCTCGAAGCGGCAATCCGCCAAGCCGCGAGGCCGCTGCCGGGCAGCATCCCCGCCGACAATTTCCGGCCGATCACGATCCCCGCCGAGTGCGACGGGCGCGGGATTCGGGAAACGCTCTGCTCGCTGTTTCCCCACATCGATCCCTCCGATTGGCGCGGGCTTTTTGAAACATCCCGCATCCTTTCCGCGGACCGCCAACCCGTTCCGCCCGACCACCGCGTTCGCGCGGGGGAACGCTATCTCCGGAAAACACCCGCCGAGATCGAACCCGACGTGAACGCCGACATTCGAGTGCTCCACGACGACGAGGCGTTGCTGGTGATCGACAAGCCCGCGCCCCTGCCCGTCCATCCCGGCGGCCGGTTCCACCGCAACACGCTCCTCTCGATCCTCCACACGGCCTGCCATCCGCTGAAACCCCGCCCCGCCCACCGGCTGGATGCCAACACGAGCGGGCTCATTGTTTTCACCCGCAGCCGGCATTTCGCGAAGCTGGTCCAGCCGCAATTCGAGCGCGGCGAGGTCGAAAAAACCTACATCGCCCGCATCCACGGCCATCCGGCGGACGAGGAGTTTTCCTGCGAGGCCCCGATCGCCTCCGGGCCGACCAGCGCGGGCGCGAGGGATATCGACCCCGTCCACGGCCTTCCCGCCAAGACCGAATTCCGCCTCCTGAGTCGCGATTCCGACGGCACGTCGCTCGTCGAGGCCCGCCCGCTCACCGGGCGCACCAACCAAATCCGCGCGCACCTCTGGCATCTCGGCCACCCCATCGTCGGCGATCCCGTGTATTTGAAAAGCGCCTCTCTCGGTTCGAGCCAGACCCTGCGTCCCTCCGAGCCCCCGATGTGTTTGCACGCACACCGCCTGACGTTTTCCCATCCGGTCAAAAACACCCGCGTCTGTTTTGAATCGCCCGCACCCTCGTGGTCGGCGGCAGGTTGAAACAATAATCCGGCCGCACTTTTTTCAAAACCCACCCGCGTCCGAGGGCCAAAGGCCCGACACAATCCCAGCGTGGGGCATCGCCCCACGTCACGGTTGACCATTCGGAATAGCGCCAACGGCGCGGCTCATCGCCGGGGATTGTAACATTACCGCAGATGAGCCGGGCCTTCAGCCCCGAGGTGTTTCTGTGAACCTGAACCTTGGCCGTTGGCCAAGGCCGGGATGGAAGCGCGCCGTTGGCGCTGAGGACGACCGGCGATTTCCAGCAATTTCCTTGCCGCACCGCGGGGCCCGTGCGATGGGTTGGATGTTCAGACGCGCAACTTCACCTTCCGCTTTTGAACGAAAACACATCGGGCCGTGGCTCAGCTTGGTAGAGCGCCTCGTTCGGGA
>CAZRLX010000244.1:0-3056 GCA_964601115.1 uncultured Chthoniobacter sp.
GGGAGTCGCTTCAGAACGTCAAAAGCAAGCACGGCCGGGTGCTGACCCGGCGGATTGGCTTGGAAGAGGGCTTCGCGCCATAAGGGGGGGAGAAGGCCCGGAGATCACAGGAATCGACATGTTTTTATCAGCTTTGCCCATGGAGGCGGAGGGGGGGAACGGGTAGAAACGGCCTCCTTTTTAATCCATGACGCCAACCTCTCCCCTTGCTTTTCTTGATCCCGCGCTGCCTATTCCGAAACGCGTGGCGGACCTTTCCTCACGACTTTCGATTGATGAAAAGGCCTCCCTGTTGCTGCACGACGCTCCCGGCATCGATCGCCTCGGCATCAAGCCCTTTGCGTGGTGGAACGAATGCCTCCACGGTGTGGCCCGCAACGGGCGGGCGACAGTGTTTCCACAAGCCATCGCGCTTGCGGCGACATTCGACACCGGGCTTGTCCACAGGGTGGCTGCAGCGATTTCCGATGAGGCTCGCGCCAAGCACGAGGTGGCCTTGGAGAGGGGGTTCCACGGCCGCTACTCGGGACTCACCTTTTGGTCTCCAAACATCAATATCTTCCGCGATCCCCGCTGGGGGCGGGGGCAGGAGACCTATGGCGAGGATCCGTGGCTGACATCACGGATGGGAGTGGCGTTTGTGCGGGGTCTTCAAGGCGATGATGCGCGGCATCTGAAGCTCGCCGCCTGCGCCAAGCATTTCGCGGTGCACAGTGGTCCCGAGGCGCTCCGCCACAGTTTCGACGCCGTGGCGGGGTGGCGCGATCTTCGCGAGACGTATCTGCCCGCCTTCGAGGCGCTGGTGCGGGAGGCGGGGGTGGAGATCGTCATGGGGGCCTACAACCGCACGAATGGGGCGCCGTGTTGCGCCCACCCGGTTCTCATGGGGGAAATCCTGCGGGGCGAATGGGGATTCCGAGGGCACTACGTGTCCGATTGCTGGGCAATCCGCGATTTTCACCAACACCATGGGGTCACGTCCACCCCGGCGGAGTCTGCCGCGATGGCAGTGAAGGCCGGTTGCGATGTGAATTGCGGTTGCACCTACAAGCATATCCGAGAGGCGCTGGACCAGGGATTGCTCGACGAGGCGGATGTGGAGGCCTGCTTCAGGCGTGCGATGTCCACGCGGTTCCGCTTGGGGGAATTCGATCCGCCGGAGACGGTGCGCTGGAAGTCCGTGCCACGCTCGGTGATCGGCTCAGAGTCGCACGTGGCGCTGGCCCGCGAGGCGGCGGCCCGGTCATTCGTGCTTCTCAAAAACAACGGCATCCTTCCTTTGGATGAAATGGCGCTGAACAAGGTCTATGTCACGGGATCCCACGCGGCGAATCTCGATGTGCTGATGGGAAACTACTACGGCATCTCGCCGCGACTCGTGTCCTTCCTCGAGGGGATTGCAGCCCGCGTGCCCGATGGCGTGAATATCGAATACCGGCAGGGGTGTTCCTCCACCCATGCCAACCTCAACGATATCGATTGGGTAAGCTTCGAGGCCTCGCAGGCGGATGTGGCCATCGTCTGCCTCGGTGTGTCGCCGCTCCACGAGGGCGAGGAGGGCGATGCGATCGACTCTCCCGATCGCGGCGACCGTCTTTCGCTGGGCCTGCCGCCCCACCAGATCGAATTTGTCCGCACCCTGCGGGCCCGAGACGGGGTGAGGATCGTGCTTGTGCTCACCGGAGGCAGTCCGGTGACGGATGCTTCCTTGTTCGAGTTGGCGGATGCGGTTCTGTGGGTGTGGTATCCCGGCGAGCAAGGCGGGAACGCGCTGGCGGATGTGCTGTTCGGGGATGTCAATCCTTCGGGCCGACTGCCGATCACCTTTCCCGAATCCCTCGACGATTTGCCGCCATACGATGACTACTCGATGGAAGGCCGCACCTACCGGCGTATGAAGAGCGACCCGCTCTATCCGTTTGGATTCGGGCTCGGGTATTCACGCTTCAGCTATCTTGGTCTCGACGTCGAGTTGCAAACCGCACGCGTCACGCTCCGCAACGACGGTGTGCGCGCGGGCCGCGAAATCGTGCAAATCTACACGCGCGCCATTGATGCGGCATCCGACGCTCCCCTTTGGACGCTTGCCGCCTTTGGCGCGGTCGATCTGGAGCCCGGCCAGACCCGATCCGTGGAACTCGCCCTGTCGCCGATGGCATTTGTCCTCTTTGACGCCGAAGGACGGAGGGTCGAGCATGGCGGCGGCTGGGAAGTTGTGGCGGCCGGGGCCTGCCCGACAGCCCATGCCGAGGGTCTTGGCGCCCCCGAGCCGGTCCGAGTTGTTGTTTCCCATCCGGATTCAACGCCTTTGGTTGAACTCTCGGCGGTGCCTTCATAGAGAATGCCCTGCAGTTCCCAGATCTGAGTTTTTTTCAAAAATAGCGAACTGCACCCCCAGCGGATGTCCCACCAGCTGGTTTAAGTTGGGGACGCAATGATCGAAAAATTCCTGTCCCTGTTCGTCCGGTTCTTCCACTTCCAACGCGCACCCATGCGGCCCGGTCGCTCCTTTCAGAGGCGCTTCGAGTGGCAGAGCGAGTTTTTGTTTGTTCCCGAAAAGCGTCCGCTTGATGTGGGTGGAAAAATGACACGCGCCGGCCTTGTCGAGGGGGGCCGCAAGTTGGAGGTTCGCATCCGATGAACCCGCCGTGTCATTCACAGACAGCGCCCGTCCGCACTGCGTTCAGCGCGTCGTATTTTTCAAACACGCGGACTCCATCGATGCGGAAGTTGCCGCTTGTGGCGCGACAGGCCGCGGAGGCGGGGTTTGCGGAACTCGTCGAACCGCCGCCCGCCACCCGCGCCGATCTGGTGAGGATTCACGATCCCGCGTATGTCGATGCCATCCTCTCGGGGGAGGGGGTGTTGAGCAAATGCGCGTTCGGCTTTTGGAGCGAGGACTACCGCGACGGCGTGCTGGCGATCAACGGTGGCAACCTGCTTGCGACCCGCATGGCGCTGGAGGACGGCATCGCGGCGAATGTGGCGCAGGGATTCCACCACGCCGCGCCGTCCAATGGAGGCGGCTACTGCACCTTCAACGGCCTCGCGTTGGT
>CAZRLX010000245.1:0-3039 GCA_964601115.1 uncultured Chthoniobacter sp.
GGGATGTGTGGCGGGGGATGCATTATGTGGCCGGGGAGGGGCATCTGGGCATGGCTTATGACATGACGGCCCGCTACATGACCGACGAGCAGAAGGCATTGATGCGTCGGGTGATCGCCAAAGCCACCGGAGGCAAGCGGTCGTATGGGGTGAATGGGCCGATCCGCTGGCGGGACACGAATTGGGTTGGCTGGGACACCCAGCATTTCTTGACCCATCTCGCGATCGAAGGCGAGGAGGGGTATGATCCGGACATCTACCAATCCGGCCGCGACACGATCTACGGCTTCCTCACCCATGGCATCAATTCCAACGGGAACATCTTCGAGACCAACGGGAAGAACATACACGGGCTTCGCTTTGCACTCACCAGTGCGCTGGCTTTGGCGCGCCGGGGCGACAATATGTTCGGGCATCCGCATCTCCGCAAGTTGAGCGAGGCGCAGGTGCAGCAGACCGTGCCCGACAAGACGATGAATGTGAGCAATGGGACTTACGGCTGCGCGAATTTCGGCGGGGCGGGGTTTCTGAAAAATCTCTACCCAAAAGACAAGTCGGCCAATTGGTTGCTGCGGATGACTCACAACTGGGGCCTTCCTTTGAAGGGCAACGACTTGAAATTCCCGAGAATCCGCCCGCTGACCACCGACGAGTTTTTCGACTTCGCTCCCTACGAAACCCCGGAAGGAGTGAAGGAAGGCGACATTGTGAGCCGAGCACATCTGGGACTGCCACTGGACATGGCCGATGGCATCCATGGTCAATTGAACACACGCTCCTCGCAAGAGCCCAATGCGGCGTTTATGATGTTCGAGGCCCGGCCGGACTTGTATTTCAACGGCCACCAGCAGCACGACGCAGGGCATTTTTATTTTTCCGCGCTGGGGAAAAACTGGGCGATTGAAAGCGACCACGGCCTCCGGGATTCGCGTGTTCACAATGTCGTGCTCATCGACGGGATCGGCCAGGGCGAATCCCAGCATCTGGCTCCCTCGAAGGTCGATTGGCTCGGCAGCGCTGTGACAAAGGATGCCGCCTTCGCATCCGCAGATCTGTCGCGCGGCTACGCGTTCCTGTGGTCGTCCCCCATGCACTATTCCTGGACGCATCCCGACAAGGAAACGATCGCCGAGTGGCGTCCCGAGAGCGATCCCGAAGTGGTGAAGGCCTTCAAGGGCACGCAGCACTGGAAATGCCGGATTTGGGACGAATCCTACTGGCATCGCCCCTGGGGACCGACCATGCGCGGAACTTACAATCCGGTGAAGCACGCCTACCGCACCGCCGGGTTGGTGCGCGGCGAGCATCCCTACGGTGTGGTGGCGGATTCCATCCGCAAAGATGACAAAGACCGCACCTACACCTGGCAAATGCATGTTCCGTCGGGCACGCAGCTGGTGACCTTGGACAACGGAATGAAGGCCCTGCGTCAGGGGGAGGGCGGTCCGCTGCTGGTCGTCAAAAGCCTCGGACCGGAGGCGGCGAAGGACAATTTCCTGATCGAGGACGGAGAGATTCCCTCGGGCCGCAAGCCTGTGGTTTTCAAACGGCTCTCGATCCAGCGCACGGCGGGGGCGGGGGATTTCACGGTGCTGCTGATTCCGCTGCAGTCCGATCAGGCACCACCGGAGATTCGCGAGGAGGCGGGGATAGCCCGCGTGTCCTTTCCCGGTGCCAAGACGGCGGATGAGATCGCGGTGAAGCGGGAAGAAAACGGACGGCCCGCCGTGGCGATCGACCGCATCACCGGGGCACATCGCGAGAAGGTCGTGGAACTTTGAACAAAGAGCCTGCGTCAGCCTCGGGATTTTTGGTTGGTCACTCGCTTTGTGCCTTCGCGTTTGCCACGTCTCAAATCGCCCTCGCGGAACCGACACCCAATGTTCCGGTTCTTACGGTGGAACCATCACCCGTCCCACAGCGGGACATCCGGGGGTTTGCCCACGAAGACCACCGGCCTGTGGAAAACGTCGTTTACCGCAAAATGGACGGAAAAGAGCTGAAAATGCTGATGCTCCGGCCTGACAACTGGAAGCCTGGGGCTGCCTGCCCAGCCATGGTATGGATTCACGGAGGCGCTTGGTGTGCTGGCGACGCCGAAGGCTTCCTGCCCCAAGCCAGATACAGCGCCGCCCGGGGTGCCGTGGCCTTTTCCCTCGAATACCGATTGATGAATAGTCCGGCCTTCAAGGAAGATCGCCACAAAAGCCCCGAGGAAAACCGCCTTGCCAAGGAGGCCTCGCACAAGGCCTTTATGGAAGGTGCCTCCATGCGGGACTGTATCGACGACTGCGAGGCCGCCATCGCCATGCTGAGGCGGCGTTCTGATGAACTCGGTATCGATCCCAACCGGATCGTGGTGATCGGCGACTCCGCGGGCGCTCATCTGGCGGCATGCCTCGGAACGATGGCTCCTCCAGAATCACAGGTGCGTGCCGTGGTGGCCTGCAGTTCCATATCCGATCTAACGACGGGCCTGAATTGTGACTTTGTGAAGCCCGACCTCACGCTATCCGAACCCCAACGGGAGGAGGATCGTCGCCGTCGCGCCCGGGAGCTATCGCCTCTCTTCCAGATCAAGAAAAACGAGGTGTCATGGTTGATCCTGCAAGGGGGAGCCGACTGGCTGAAGGACGAACCGGAACGATTCTTCCAAGCTCTGGGCGCGGCAAAACTGGACGCAGAGCGGATCGTCTATCCTGACGCCCGTCATGCTTTCGTGGTGTATGGATACACCGCCACGGACGAGCAGATCACCCGGGCTCTTTTGGATATGGACGACTTCCTCGTGCGAAGGGGCATCCTGTCGGGGCCGACATCCTTGGTCTTGCCTGTCCAAACCAAGGGCCGACCGGAAAACCAACCCGCAAAAAATCCGGGCGGTTTTGACCTCAAATGACCCGTTTCAAAAATCTATGAAAACAACAATCCTATCCCTCGCGTTCGCCCTCCTCCCTGTGACGCTGCTCGCCTCCGACAAGGTTCCCGGCTGGAGTCTGCCGGGGGACACCCCGGAAAAAATCGCCGATCCGGCGGCGA
>CAZRLX010000246.1:0-3020 GCA_964601115.1 uncultured Chthoniobacter sp.
GGCGTGACCATGATGAGCGCCGGCAGCCACACCGAACCCGGCGGCTACACCGGGCAGGGGCGCGAGGCGCTCCATCTCACCGTGCGGGGAAAAATCGTGCCTGTCGAAGGCGCGGAATCCGCCACCGGCCAATTCTCGATCTCCGACGAGCGCTCGCCCCGCGCTGTGGAATCCGTCCTCCGCTCACTCGGCCTCGACCCCGTGTGGAAGGACTGGGACGCCGCCATCCTCGCCTCATGACCCTCCAGATCAACGGCACCCCCCGTTCGTTCGAAACGCTCCACGGCATCCACGATCTCATCGCCCGTTTGGGCCTTGAGCCCCGCATGATCCTCGTCGAGCACAATGGCACCGCGCTCCGCCGCTCGGAATGGGACACCACCCTGCTCGCCGAGGGAGACCGCATCGAGATTCTCCAAGTCGCCGCCGGTGGCTGATCCAAAAAACATGTTTCCAATGCCGTGCCTGCGGTGTTTTTCTTGCCGCGCACATGAGCACCAAACGATTTGAAAACCAGGTCGCCGTTGTCACCGGAGCGGGGCGCGGCATCGGCGAGGCGATTGCGAAACACTTGGCCGCGGAAGGCGCGAAGATCGCCGTTGTAAGCCGCACGGAGTCGAACTCCGCGCGCACGGCCGAGGCGATCAATGCCATCGCTCCAGACACAGCGAAACCCTACGCGGTGGATGTCGCCGATTTCGATGCCGTTCAGAAAACCGGCGACCAGATCCTCGCCGACTTCGGCCGTTGCGACATCCTTGTCAACAATGCGGGCATCACCCGCGACACCCTCGCCATGCGCATGTCCAGCGAGGATTGGGATGTCGTGCTGCAAACAAACCTCAAGGGTGCATTCAATTTCACCCGCGCCATGCTCCGCGCCATGGTCAAGCAACGCTCGGGCCGCATCATCAATATCAGCTCCGTGAGCGGTCTCATGGGCCTCGCCGGCCAGGCGAACTACGCCGCAAGCAAGGCGGGCCTCATCGGCATGTCGAAAAGCATCGCCCGTGAGGTCGCCAGCCGTGGCATCACCGTCAACGTCGTCGCACCGGGCTTCACCGAGACCGACATGACCGCCGTGCTCAACGAGGACATCCGCAAGGGAGCCATGTCGCAGATTCCGCTCTCCAAATTCGGCACCGTGGATGACATCGCCGCCGCCGTCGCCTTTTTCGCAGGCTCTGGAGCGGGCTACATCACCGGCCAGGTGCTGGCGGTGGATGGCGGCATGAGCATGTGATTTTTCCCTCGCCATGACTCTTCAGTTCCTGCGCCACGCCGACGCCGAGTCCTTCACCGGCTCGGACTTCTCTCGAAACCTCACCCCGAAAGGCAACGAGCAGGCCGCCAAGGTCGGGAAATTCCTCAAATCTCGCCACTTGGTCCCCGACATCATTCTCACCAGCCCGCTCGTGCGGGCACGCCAGACCGCCGACATCGTCGGCAAGGCCGTGGGCGTGGAACCGGTGGTGCTGGAATGCCTCGCCTGCGGCATGGATCTCGATTCGTTGTTCAAGGAACTCCACGCCTATGCGGGCTTCGAGACCGTCCTCGTCGCGGGCCATGAACCCGACTTCAGCCGCGCCATCTCGCGCCTCCTCGAAATGCCCGACCCCATCCTCGTTAATGTCCGCAAAGCCTCACTGACCGCTCTTGAGATCATCGCATGGACCAATCCCGCAGGCCGCCTGCAGTATTCGATTCCGGCGGAACTCATGTAACCAGTCCGCCTGTTTTTTATGAAAGCCCTGTTCCTCACCAACGAATACCCACCCCACATCTATGGCGGTGCCGGTGTCCACGTCGAATACCTCAGCCGCGAACTCGCCAAGCTCATGCCTGTCGATGTGCGCTGCTTCGGTGACCAGAACTCGACCTCGCCGAACCTCACCGTGCATGGCTACGGCCTGGACAACTCGCGCTTCACTTGCCCCACGCCCCTGAAATCCGTCTTCGGAGCCCTCCAGCGCTGCCTCGATTTCAATACCACCGCGATCGATGCGAATCTCGTCCACTGCCACACATGGTATTCCCACTTCGGCGGCATCCTCGCGAAACTCAATTACGGCATACCCTTTGTCCTCACCGTCCACTCGCTCGAACCCCTCCGCCCTTGGAAACGCGAACAGCTCGCGGGCGGCTATGATTTCACCTGCTGGGTCGAGCGCACCGCCATGGAAATGGCCGATGCCGTCATAGCCGTCTCCGAGGGCACCCGCCGCGATGTGGAGGCTCTCTTCGACGTCGATCCCGCGAAACTCCACATCATCCACAACGGCATCGACCCTGTCGAATACTCCAAGGCCGCCTCCACTGCCGCTCTCTCGCGCCACGGCGTCGATCCCTCGAAACCCTACGTTCTCTTCGTCGGCCGCATCACCCGCCAAAAGGGCATCATCCATCTCGTCAACGCCATCAAACACCTCGCGCCGGGCTTCCAAGTCGTCCTCTGCGCAGGCGCGCCGGACACCCCGGAGATCGCGCGGGAAATGAAAGCCGCCATCGAACAAGCGCAGGCCGCCCGCGAGGGCGTCGTGTGGATCGATGGCATGCTGGACAACACCTCGAAGATCGAACTCTACAGCCACGCGAGCGTCTTCGTCTGCCCCTCGATCTACGAACCCTTCGGCATCATCAACCTCGAAGCCATGGCCTGCGGATGCCCGGTCGTGGCCAGCGCCGTGGGCGGCATCCCGGAGGTCGTGGTGGATGGCGAGACTGGCTATCTCGTGCCCGTCGAGCAAATGTCCGAGAGCCCCTTCGAGGCCACCAACCCTTCAAAATTCTCGCAAGACCTCGCCGCCCGCATCAACGACCTCATGGCCGACCCCGCAAAGCGGAACGCCTTCGGCGAAGCCGGCCGCAAGCGCGCGGTCGACGTCTTCTCGTGGGAATCCATCGCCCGCCAGACCAAGGCGCTCTACGAATCGCTGGGAGCCTGAGCGCCGATCACCGCTTGCCGTAATACGCCACGATCCCATCAGCCATGGCGTCGGCGTATTCGCGGTAGATCGACT
>CAZRLX010000247.1:0-1717 GCA_964601115.1 uncultured Chthoniobacter sp.
CGCGATGGCAAGGCCTACTTCATCTACTGCTCGGAAGGTCTCGCGACGCTTCACATTTGCGAGTTGAACGAGGATTTCACCGACATCCGTCGTCCAGCCGTTCGTTGCGTTACTTGGGCTCGAGGGCTTGAGGGACTGGTCCGCGAAGCGCCAGCCCTCTTCCGCTGGCGCGACCATGTTTACATGTTCAGTTCCGGCTGCACCGGCTGGGAGCCGAACTTCCTGCTCACCGCCCGCGCCCCGTCGCCGCTCGGGCCATGGGAACTCCTCGGCGATCCCTGCATCGGCCCGGAAGCCGAAACCGGCTATGCCTCGCAACCCGCTTGGGTATTGCCTGTGGAAAGTCACGGGCCGGACGCGTTCATCTATATCGGCGACCGCTGGAACCAGCGCGACTTGGAATCCACAGCCCCCGTGTGGCTGCCATTCCGCATGGAAGCCGGAAAGAGTCCTCAGCTGCGATTTCTGCCCGAGTGGGATTTCGGGATATTTGAACCCAAGCCCGCACCGCCCGCTGTCGAAAATCTCTCCGCCAAGCCGTGGGACACACGCGGTGCACAAATGCAGACCGACACTGTCCAGCTCTCCTGGCATGCCGCACCCGGTGCGGATGGCTACTTGATCTGCTGCAATGGCTCCGAGATCGACTTCACAACCGAAACGCGGTTCTTGGCACTACTGGGCTTGCCCGGGGTGGAATGCCTCTTTTCCATCAAATCCTGGAATCTTGCCGGTGGCGTCTCCGCCGAGACATGCGCCGCGCCCTTCACACGCGGAAAAGCGAGGGAGGTTTTCCTGAGCGATGGGCCATGGCTCCGAAGCTGGTCGGACTTTTGCCGGGTGATCCGTGACGAGTCTTGGGATGGAGGTCCCCTGTCGATCAGAGATCATAAATACGCCAAAGGCCTCTTCGTCCACGCCCCGGCGGAGGTGGAATTCGACCTCGGCGGCATCTACCGATTGTTTTCGTGCGAAGCGGGCCTGTTCAGTGGCATTCCAGGCCATTGCCATTGCCTGATCGAGGGCGACGGCCGAGTTCTTTTCGAATCCAATCCTCTCACCGAGCAAGACAACCCTCTGATCCTGGAAATCGATGTCACCGGCGTGAAGCGCCTCCAACTCCGCGTCGAAGGCCTCGCCCGAGGCCCCCTCGACGGCCGCTTCGTCTGGGCAAACGCCCGGATCACCCCCTGAAAAACCACAGCGCCACCAAAACCAAAACCGTCAAAAAAATGGCCGATCGGCCAAAAAAATGACGGACTTGGGGCGCATTGACAACGATCCAGCCAGTCCCTTCAATTGGTATTGTTTGACCGAACAAGTCCTGTATGGATCTTTTTACACAGGTTTCCCATCTGTCACGGGAACTCGATTTGCCATTGCTCGTGATCGGCGGTCACGCGGTGAATGCCTATGGTTACTCGCGCACCACATTGGATGTTGATTTTCTAGTCGCGGTCGAAAGTTTCAACAAGTGGCGACCGGCCTTGGAGTCCGTCGGCTATGTCTTGAAGGGCCAAACGGACACCTTTGCCCGCATGGATCCCCCCGAAACAACACCGCCATCGTTCCCGATCGATTTGATGTTTGTGTCAGGGGAAACCTTTGACAAACTCCACGGCGACAAGCTCGACCTGCCCTTTGGAGACGCCGTCCTGCCTGTCCCCAAGCCTATCCACCTTATTGCCCTCAAGTTGCATGCGATGAAAAACGCCGA
>CAZRLX010000247.1:1817-2989 GCA_964601115.1 uncultured Chthoniobacter sp.
TTCCAATCCCCGCCCTCGGTGCGGACGAAGAAGCTGACTTTGTTGGCGGGGTTCAAAATCACGCGACCATTGAAGCCGACGGCGGTTTGGCGGAATGGTTTCCCGCCATTTTCGATGCGATAGACGACATGTCCGGGCTGCCAGTTTTTGATCGGGTAGAGTTTTTTACCGCGGTAATCTTTCACATGGAGACCGGAGACTTCGACGGCGCGGCTGGCCCAAGAGTCGTCGGCTTTGGTGTAGTCCTCATTGAGCAGGGTTTTCACCGACTGCTTGGCAGTAACAATGCGGGGATGCTTGCCTTCGTAGGCCATGGGATCGATTTCCAGGGTGATCTCGGAGCCGGGCCGGAAGGCGCTCGCGATTCCATCGAGGCCGAGGGATTTCAGATCGGAGCAACCGACGAGGTTGGTCTTGGTATACCAAGGGAGGTAGGCGAGTTCGTAGCGTTCGCCATTGTCCATTTCGACAATGCCGTTGCAGCCTTCGCCCATGAGCGACGGCGGGGTGAAGGAGCGGATCGTGCCTTTGACGATCTCGTATTTGCCTTTCGTTTTACGGGGAATCGCGACCTGCTTGAGCGGCTCAAACGGGAATTCCGGCCGGAGCACGGGAGGGGCGGCTTTGAGGTTGAGGGCGAGCGTTCCATCAGCTTCCGGAGCCATCGCAGCGCCATCCGTAGCGGGTTCGACGCGGTAGAGTTGGGGGCTCGTTTCCACGAGTGAGTAGCTGCGACCGGGCAGGAGCTTCGAAATCCGCAGGTTCACTTCGGTGGGTCGATCGGAGTTCAATCGGAACGACGCGCCGTTTTTGTCACAGGAGAGTAGTTCAACCTGCACCACAGCTTGTTTGTCGGCGGCGCTCAACGCGACGGGGTGGGACACGAGGGAGCCTTCTCCCGCGATGGAGTATCGCGCGGGGAGGATGCTGGCGATCTCGCCGGTCAGCAAGCGGTGGGCTGTGGCATAGCGGCCTTCTTCACGAAGGGTTTTGGCTTTTGCGAGTATTTCGGTGGAGCCGCCGCGTGCTTGGAAGTCGCGGATGGCGCGATCCAGGCGAGCCCGCTGCTGGAGCCACAGGCTGCGCAGGCGGTTTTGTTTCATCGTCGGAACAGAGTCATCGGCCTGGCCGGCTTTTTCAGGCCAAGGGATGAAGGCGGAAATTTCGCGCAC
>CAZRLX010000248.1:0-2943 GCA_964601115.1 uncultured Chthoniobacter sp.
GCGCACCCGACGGCGGCCGGGGCGACCGCGCTCCCCGGGACCTTGTGGTTTCCACGCCTGCGCTCCATTCCAGAAGCCAGAGATCGGGCGGATTTTGGCATCAAACGACCGGGACGGTCGTTCCCCCCTCCTGACGGCGCGGCAGCGCCCATCGAACCAAAAGGGACGAATCTCCGCGGAGGTGGCGCGGGAAGCGATGCAGCAAAACATCGAGATGGCGCAAAGTGGGCGTTGGTGGGCGGACGGCTCGGAGATCCGTCCTTACCCTCGCCGTGGGTTTCACGAAAGCGGTAGGGCGATTTCTCCGAAAGCGCCGGGGCGGGGATCGCGACTGGCGAGAAAGACATCAGTCCCACACATTCACATATTTTTGAAAATGGGGCTCCGTTTGGAAAAATCCTTGCCTGATATCACAGGGGCATCATTTGGAGGGCATGGATGTCTGGCTTCCCTGCAGATCGGCTCCGTGACAGTGATTTTCTCGAAAAGTTTTGGGAGGAGATCCAACTCCCCGATTGCGGCCAATCCCGACAAAACGGAGGATTCACTGACGACAATCATGAAGCAGCGTGCCGCAATTCCGCCAATGTGCGTGCATCCGAAAAAATCTCATCGGCTGAATGGCCGGGCCACGCACCATGCTTGGATAAGATGGCTTCGGCAGCCAAGGCTTCCAAGGCTGCTTGGTTGAGATCCTGAAAGCCGACCTGCAAGTCAACCGCCAAGTCGTCTGGTATCTCCATGGTGACAATCATTGTTTTAAAAAGTGATTCAGCTCTTGAGTTTTTACAAATGCGAAAGCTTGAAGGGGAGCCCGGGCGGCCCTTCGCGCCTGAGGCTTGGGTCGGCAACGGCGTGCCGAGCCCTACCCTTGATTTTCGATTTGAGGGTCATGATCGATTCGTGCTCTCGCTTTCGGGAAATCCCCCACGCAACGTCACCTTGCATTTTGCCGCGCTTGAATCGACCCTTCACCCGCCATGGACCAAACACCACCACCGCTTCCCTCAGGCCCGACGCCGAACCAGTGGACCACCATCCTGCACCTCAGCGCGCTCGCTGGCATTTTTCTCGTTGGGTTCGGCCATATTCTCGGCCCGTTCATCATCTGGCTGCTTAAAAAACAAGACGTGCCGGGCCTCGATACCGCCGGCAAGAACATCCTGAATTTCCAAATCTCCTGGACCCTCTGGGGCATCGTCGCCGCGGCCGTCGCGGCATTCGGCTCCTGCCTGGTCTTCCCGCTCGCGATCCCACTGGTTCTTTTCGCCTTCTGGCTTTTCTACGTGATCAAGGGCGCCATCGCCGCGAGCAACGGCGCCAATTACATCTTCCCGCTCACCATCCGCTTCTTCTCTTGATCCATGCGTGGATCAAGCCGTGTGCCGATGCGGTCACTCTCTGTAGAACCGCTCCACACGCCGCCCGATGCCTGTGAGGATGTCCCATGAGATCGTGCCGGATTGCGCCGCCAACTCAGACACCGGAATCTCCGCATCTCCATCCTTGCCGAACAGCGTGACCTCATCACCCTCGGCCACACCCTCGACTCCAGTGGCATCGACGATGATCTGGTCCATCGTCACGCGGCCCAGCAACGGACAGCGCACCCCACGAATCAACACCGCCGCTCCATTTCCCGAGGCCTGGCGGGGAAATCCGTCGGCATACCCCACAGGCACCACCGCCGTGCGCATCGGCTTGGTTGAAATAAATGTGCGCCCGTAACTGATGCCGGCCCCCGCGGGCATGTCGCGCACCAAGGCCACCCGCGCCTTCCATGACATGACCGGCCGAAACACGCTCTGGAAGGCAGGCAGCGGGGAGACACCATACAGAATCAACCCGGGCCGCGCGATTTCCAGGCCCCCATCGCCGTTCGTCAACACCCCCGCGCTGTTCACCGCATGGAATTTCGCGCGCGGAAACACACCCCGCAGACCCTCCCGCAACACCCCGAATTCCCGAAGCTGCCCCGCTGTGAACCGCTCGTCCTCATCCGCGCTGGGCAGATGCGTGGACACACTGTGCACCTCCACGCCATCCAGCCGCGCCAATTCGGCCGCCTCGGATTCCGCCGTCTCGACACCACACCCCACGCGCCCCATTCCGGTATCGATTTTGAAATTCACCCGCACCCGCCCGAAGGCCGCGTAGGCCGCCGCCTCCGCCGCGCTCGAGACCGTGACGACATGACCGCCCCGCACCGCCTCGCGCCGCTCGCCGGGCAGGCATGGGCTCAGCAACATGATATCCCGCCCACCGGCCACCGGAGCCAATTCCATGGCCTCGCGCAAATTCGCCACACCAAAAATCGCCGTGTCCTCGACCAGCACCCCCGCCGCCCTCAACGCCCCATGCCCGTAAGCGTTCGCCTTCACCACCGAGAGAATCCCCACCCCCGGCCCGAGCTTTTCGCGGACACGACAAATGTTGTGCCTCAACGCCCCAAGATCGATCTCCGCCCAGGAACGCAGGTCTTCAGGAACAATTGGCATCGGCATGGAGAGAGGTTTGGTGGAGGTAAGGGGATTCGAACCCCTGGCCTTCTCATTGCGAACGAGACGCTCTACCAACTGAGCTATACCCCCGGGAAATTGGTGTCCGCACCAGCGGAGTTCCCGCCATGCGTTCAAAAAATCAACCACCCCGCCCCCGCACGCGCAAGCTCAATTCCGAATTGCACCCCTTTTAAAACCACCCCGCCACGCAGTCGCCTGATTCCCGGGCGATCTTGAAACCAGAGGCGGCTTCGCCGCAAAATTGAGCACTGACGGAGCATCGCCCTCCAGCGGGACGTTCGACAGGCGCTGCCGCGCGGCCCCACATTCGGCGCCACCTCTTCGTTCCATTTGGGGGACTGACCGCCGTGTCGGCCAAAACTTCAAGCACCGTCTGCGGCGCATTCCTCACCCGCTGAAAACCAGTATGCCTGCGGGCACG